>JBHHVD010000033.1:0-31428 GCA_046754105.1 Candidatus Krumholzibacteriia bacterium | reverse complement strand
AGAAGACGTCGTAGAAAGGATCCACGACGTGACCGGACGCGGCGCCGATGTCTCTCTCGACGCGCTTGGCAGCGCCGCAACGAGCGCCAATTCCATACTGAACCCCCGTTGACCTTGTCCTGTCCGCCGTGGGTGCTACACTGTATCGGGTAATGGAGATCCGGACAAAGGTACACGCTGACGGCCCCCTGCCCTCCGGAGGTCTTTATGGCTGAACGGCTGAACCTGAGGGAATGGTTCGGCGGAATCGATATTTATCTCTTCGACCAGCTCCTCAAGGGCCGTTTCGACGAGAGCGCGACCATACTCGACGCGGGTTGTGGTGACGGGCGTAATCTCGTCTATTTCATGCGAAGCGGATTCGAGGTGTTTGCAATCGACGGTGACGAGCGGGTGGTCGGGAGTGTGCGGGCGATGGCGGCGCGAATCGCGCCGCGCCTGCCCGCCGGCAATTTCAGGGTGGCGGACGTCGGTGAGATCCCGTTCGAAGACCTGCGATTCGACGTAGTAATCAGCACGGCCGTACTCCATTTCGCCGCGGACAAAGATCACTTCGATCGCATGCTCGATTCGATGTGGCGGGTCTTGAAGAACAACGGGGTGCTTTTTGCGCGGCTCGCCTCGACGATCGGCATGGAAGATCGCGTGCAACATATCGGCGGCAGGCGCTACCGGCTGCCCGACGGCAGCGAGCGCTTCCTGGTAGACGAACCCATGTTGCGGCGGCACGCGAAGCGGCTGGGCGCGGATCTGCTCGAGCCGATAAAGACGACGAACGTACACGACAAGCGTTGTATGACCACCTGGTGCCTTCGCAAGACGGGCTGACCGCGATGCGGGGTTCGACCGCGGCTGCCAACCCCTTTGCGAGGCTGCGGCCCGCGACCCGGTGCGTCGATCGATGCCGTACACTACGGAAGGATCCCCGTGAAGAGGAAGTTGAAGAAATGGATCAACCGGACGATCGGTGCCTTCGGTTTACGGGTTGGAGCGGTCGACGTTTGTTCTGGCCAACGCGATCAACGCCACTGCGGACAAGTACGGCAAACACGACATCGCTCTCGTCGCCGGTTTGCTCTACCACTTCGACGTCGTTCGCGACTCCACCGACGGCGATACGCACTATCGACTCATCTACCTGGTCGCGCGGCTACCGGCGGGAGAAGAACGATCGGACAGGCCACCAGCGCCAGGGGAGGCTGCGGAGTTGAATAGAGAAAAACGCGCGGGAGGCTTGTCGAACATCGTATACGCCGTCAATGGACCGGTGACCGTCGATGAATTCATTGTGGTGCTCGTGGCGTCCGCCCTCGCACAGCGCCGGCCCGTCGACGATCGCGAGTGTATGGAGAACATGGTCCGCAACGCCAACCTGGTCGTGACGGCCCGGCGCGGTGGACAGCTGATTGGGGTCGCCCGGTCGATGACCGATTTCTCCTACGCCGCCTACCTGTCGGACCTGGCCGTGGATCGCTCCTTTCAGCGGCGGGGGATCGGTCGTGAACTGATACGTCTCACGAGGGATAACCTCGGGCCGAGGTGCACGTTGATCCTGCTTTCGGCGCCGGCCGCCGTGGATTACTATCCGCGTCTTGGCTTCGAGCGGCATCCGCAGGCGTGGGTTCTCCGCCCGGAAAGCGGGGAGGAATGAGCGGTGCCTTTGCTCGCAACAAGGATCGCACTCCGGCGCCGCCGAAGAGAATCAATAGTCCGCGGCGCATCCTTATAATTCGCGACGGGCGCGTCGGCGACATGCTGATGATGACTCCAGTCGTCCGCTGGCTCGCCGACCGGTATCCGGGAGCCCGCATGGACGTCCTGGCCGGTCCCTACGGCCGGGCCATGCTCGCGTGCCACCCGGCGATCGGAGAGGTCATCGTATATGACAAGGGCGCTTCCGCGCTGGCAAGGCTCGGCATCGTGGCCAGGCTTTGGCATCGATACGACCTCGCCGTCGTCCTGGAATCCACGTCGTCGTACGTCGTGCTGTCCTGGTTGATCGGCGCGAAATACCGTATCGGTATATCCGGGCGCATGAACGCCCTCCTGAACTACCGCTACAAGTGGAATCACGACCTGCACACCATTCTCAATAACTTGAACGTGCTGGCACCACTCATGGCCGGCGTCGGCAGTGCGACGACGGAAATGGAGCTGCATTTGACCGAGAATGATACGGCGGCGGCGGGGCGGTTTCTGGACACGCATGGTGTCGGCGGCGACGATCGCGTGGTGTTCATCCAGCCGGGGTGCGGGCCGAACGAGCTGCTGCGTCCCTGGCCGCCGGACCGGGTAGCCGGCCTCGCCGATATGGTGGTCGAAAAGCTCGGTGCCAAGGTCATCTTCAACGCCGGTCCCAACGAATGGGAGACCGTCGACCGGGTCGCGCGCCTGTCGACAGGCGGGATCATCGTCAACGATACCGACCTGCGAACGACGGCGGCTCTCATCGGCCGCGCGAGCGCGGTGGTTACGCCAGACACCGGCACGCTGCACGTGGCCCGCGCGCTGGGCACGCCGGTCGTTGCCCTGTTCGGCCCGTCCAGCCCCGCGAATTACGGCCCGATCGGTGATAAGGGGCGCTCGACAACGGTGGACAAGCGGTTTCCGTGCAGCCCGTGTGTGTTTTCGCCGCCCTCGCCGCAACGGATGAAATGCCTGGCACAGGGAGGCGCCGACTGCATGCAGGCGATCCCGGTGGACGAGGTATTCGCGTGTCTCGCAAAGGCCATGTTGGGTGACGAGGACGCCCAGGAAGGTTAACCGGGGGGAGCAGGTATCAGAGACGCCGGTAAGAAACTGCTCTTTTCGCTGCTCTCGTTTGCGGTGTTCATCCTGCTCCTCGAACTCTTGCTCGGCACTACCCACATGTTCGGTGCCCGGAAATCGTGGTCGGAACCGGATCCGATTCTCGGCTGGCGCTTCACGCCAAACCGCGGATACTGGTATCACCGTGAGAACGACCATCCGATCACCGGCCGCATAAACCGCTTTGGGTGGCGCGACCGCGACAGGTCGCTTTCCAAGCCGCCCGGCGTGTTCCGTGTGGCCGTGATCGGTGACAGCTTCGTGGAGGCCATTCAGGTCGAGCAGGATTCGACGTTTACGGCACTGGTCGAGGACCGGCTCAACCGGGGCGCGGGCCGCAGGGCCGAAATCTTGAATTTCGGGCGCTCGGGGATGACCCAGACCGAGGAATTGCTCGTGCTCGAGCACGAGGTCGCCGGCTACGCGCCGGACCTGGTCGTCCTGCTCTTCGTGCCGGTAAACGACGTCAGCGAGGTAACCGTGGAGACCTCGGACAGCGCGCTTCGTCCCTTTTTCGACCTTTCCGCGAACGGCGACCTGAGCCTGAATACGAGTTTCGTGAACAGCGGCGAGTACAAACTCAAGGCGGCGATCAACCGTTTCAAGCAGCATTCGCTGACGGTGTCTTTCCTGAACGAGCGCTACAACCTGCTGCGCCGGTCGCGGCGACGGGCGAGGATCGAAGCGCGGGGCCGGTCGTCGGGCCGGATCGACGGCGCGCTGAGCCTGTGTACGGCGAGTGCGGAGGAGACCTACGCGCGAAACTACCGGCTCAACAAGCGCTTGATCGAAGAGATGGCGGGCTACTGCCGCCGGCAGGGTATGGCCTTCATGCTCGTGTGCGCGGACTGGGTCTACAAGACGGAGGATGCGGCGCGGTACTCGGCGATCGATCCGACCTTCGATGCGGGATATTTCGCCCGCGACCTTCGCCAGTTCTCCGACTCGCTGCGCATCGACTACCTGGACCTGCAGGAGCCGTTCCAGCTTTATTACCGGCGGCGGGGGATTCCCCTGCACTGGCAACACTGGAACTATGCGGGCCACCGCCTGGTCGCAGAGGAACTGGCGGCCAAACTGGAGTCGATCATGGCACGGGACTGAACGGTCTCTACGGTGTGAATTGCCCGTCCTGGCAGGGGCCGAACGAGAACGATACCGTATCCGAGTTGCCCTCGGGGTCGCGAACCGTCGCCGTCCCCCGGTACAGGGCGACCTGTGGGCAGGTGACGACCGTGGATTGGCCGGTGATAAGCCCGCAACTACTGACCGACCCCGAGTAACCGAGACTCCCCGCATCCGTATCGGCATCGGTTGCGGTTATCACGACTGTGACGCCGCTGGAGGTCGACGGCGTACAGCCCGGATCCTGCGTCCAGGTGACCATGGTGATCTTCGGCGGCTGACCGTTGCCGGTGCTCACCGGTCCGGCCGGGTTGTCCTCTCCGCACGCAGGAAAAAAGAGCGCAAGCAGCAGGATCGCGACAAACGAGCTCGTGCGGGAGCGTCGGTGCATGGAGCCTCCTTCTAACGAGGACAGGGTTCGGGAAAACGGGCGGGCGATGCCCGGCCAATATAACAGGTATCGGCGGGTTCGGCAACGTTTCCTCTCCACGGGAGCGGGGGACGCGAAGGGTGTGTGTTGATTTTTGGCGAAATGTGGTAAGTTAAAGAATCAGGAAGGTTTGAAGGAGCCGATATGCGCATTACCGTCGCACAGATCAACCCGGTCGTCGGCGCGATCAACGACAACGTCTCGCGGCTGTTGTCCCTGGTGGAAACCGCCGCCGGCGAGCGGGCGGACCTCGTGGTCTTTCCGGAACTGGTCGTGACGGGCTACCCGCCGCGGGACCTGCTGGAACGGCCGACGTTCGTGGCGCAGGCCAGGGCGGGGCTCGACGTCGTGGTGGACGCCTCCAAGGCGCACCCGGAACTGGGTATCATCCTCGGCTGTCCACTGGCAACGGGCCAGCCGCACGGCAAGCCCCTCTACAACGCGGCGCTACTGATCGGGGGTGGCAAGGTACTGTGTGAGCAGCCGAAGATGCTGCTGCCGACCTACGACGTGTTCGACGAAGCGCGCCATTTCATGCCCGCCGGCGACAACGGCGTCGTCGAATTCGGCGGTGCGGTCATCGGTCTGTCGATCTGCGAGGACCTGTGGTGCGAACCGGATCCGTGGAACCGGCGTCCCTACGCCACCGATCCCATCGAAATGCTCGCCCAAAAGGGTGCAACCCTGCTCATCAACATTTCCGCCTCGCCCTTTTCGATGGGCAAGGAGAAGACCCGCTACGAGTTGATGCGCAACCACGCGATGAAACACGGCATCCCGTTTCTGCTCGTCAACCAGGTGGGGGGAAACGACGATCTCGTCTTCGACGGGCGCAGCCTGCTCGTCGGAGCGGACGGGAGCGCGGTCGAGGTCTTGCCGTCCTTCGAGGAATCGGTGCGGACCATCGATACGGATGCGGGTGGCCGCGAGGGGCCGTACGCCCACGAGGACGATGTTACCGCCGTGCTCAAAGCACTCGTGCTGGGCACGCGCGACTACGTTGCGAAATGTGGTTTCGAAAAGGCGTTGATCGGGCTCTCTGGAGGGATCGACTCGGCGGTGACCGCGGCCGTGGCGTGCCGGGCGCTGGGACCGGAGAACGTGCTGGGTGTCGCGATGCCGTCCCCTCATTCGTCGAAGGGAAGTCTCGATGACGCCCGCGCACTGGCTGATAACCTCGGTATCAGGCTAGAGCTGATTGCGATCGACGATGTGATGAAGGTCTACGATCGCGCCCTGCGCGAAGTCTTCGCCGGACGCGAGTCGGACAAGACCGAAGAGAACATCCAGGCCAGAATCCGCGGCAATATCATTATGGCAATCTCCAACAAGTTCGGGTATCTTCCCCTGTCGACGGGCAACAAGAGTGAGCTGGCGGTCGGTTACTGCACGCTCTACGGCGATATGAGCGGCGGACTCGCCGTCATCTCGGACGTGCCCAAGACGCTGGTCTACAGGCTGGCACACCACATTAACGCCGGCAAACCGGTGATCCCGGCAAGTACGATCGAGAAGGCCCCGTCGGCCGAACTCAAGCCGGGCCAGAAAGATGCCGATACGCTGCCGCCGTACGAGGTCCTGGACCGGATCCTGGAACGCCTGATCGACGGGCACCTGGGGATCGACCGCATCGTAGAGGACGGGTTCGATCGTGACACGGTGGCATGGGTGGCCCTTGCGGTGCGAAGGAACGAATACAAGCGCAAGCAGGCACCCCCCGGCATCAAGGTGACGTCGAAGGCGTTCGGCGCCGGGCGGCGGGTGCCGATCGCGGCGAGGTACGATGCGTAACGGTGGCCCGGGGGCGGGCGAACGGCGGTACGGTCCATGACAAAACTTCAACGGCTCACCCTGCGGCTGCTCGCCATCTTCAACCTGCGCTCGATCGGGCGCTACATGGTCTTCGGTGTCGTGGTAGGAGTCGTCGCGGGCCTCGCCGCCGTTCTCTTTTATTACCTCACCCAGTTCGCTCAGCACTATTTTCTAGACTCCCTGGCCGGTTACCGGCCGGAGGAACCTGCCGGTGAGCCGTCGCTGCTCGGCCCCACCTCGACCCCGTTTCGCCGGTACCTCCTCCTCCTAATCCCCGCCCTGGGTGGTTTGCTCGTCGGGTTTATCGTCTACACCTTCGCGCCCGAGGCCGAGGGCCACGGCACCGACGCCACCATCGAAGCATTTCACAACAAGCAGGGCAAGGTCCGCGGCCGGGTCCCCATCATCAAGGCCATTGCCTCGGCGATCACCCTCGGCACCGGTGGCTCCGGGGGACGGGAGGGGCCGATCGCCCAGATCGGCGGCGGGTTCGGGTCCTTCCTCGCCGACAAGCTCAACCTGTCGGGACGCGATCGAAGGGTGTTGCTCGCGGCCGGCCTGGGTGCCGGCATCGGTAGCATCTTTCGCGCGCCGCTGGCCGGAGCGTTGTTCGCCGCCGAGATTCTGTACCGGGAACCGGAATTCGAGACGGAAGTCATTATACCGGCGACGGTCACGACCATCGTCGCCTACTCCGCCTTCGGCCTGGTCGTCGGGTTCGACCCGTTGTTCAAGCAAAGCACGTTTGCGTTTTCGCACCCGTTGGAGCTGGCGCCGTACACGGTGCTGGCCCTGGTGCTGGCCCTGGCGGCACCGCTCTACATCAAGGTTTTCTACGGGACGAGAAAGTTGTTCGTAAACCTGCGGGTCCCGAACCACATCAAACCCTGCATCGGCGGTTTGCTGGCGGGCGGCGTGGGCTTCTTTCTGCCGGAAGCGCTCGGGTTCGGCTACGGTGTCATCCAGGGCGCACTCGACAACAACCTTGCGATCGGACTGCTCTTCATGGTGGCGATCGGGAAGATTGTCACGACCTCGCTCTCGATCGGGTCGGGGGGCAGCGCGGGCGTGTTCGGCCCCTCGATGGTCATCGGCGGCTCGCTCGGCGGGGTCGTGGGCAAGCTGTTTCACGGCTGGATGCCGGGGATCGTGACCGCGCCGGGTGCCTTCGTGATCGTCGGCATGGCGGGGTTCTTTGCCGCGGCCTCGAACGCGCCCATTTCCACCATTATCATGGTGAGCGAGATGACGGGGAATTACAGCCTTCTGGTGCCCGCGATGTGGGTGTGCGCCATTGCGTTCATCATCGGCCGCCGGTGGAGCATTTATCAAAACCAGGTGCCGACGCGCGCCGATTCGCCCGCGCACTACGGCGATTACGTCAAGGACCTCCTCGAGGAGATCTACGTAAGAGACATCTTTCGGCCGGACGAGACGTTTCAGCGGATACCGGAACACCTGTCGCTGCGCGAGTTCCTCCCCATCATGACCTCGAGCGACCAGCAGGTGTTTCCCGTCGTCAACCGGACGGGCCAGGTGACGGGCATTTTCTCCATCAACGACGTCCGGGAGATCCTCGTCGAGAGGGATCTCGACAACGTGCTCATCGTGCGCGAAATCGCGTCGGACGACATCCCGTCGGTAACACTCGGCGACGATCTCGCCGGGGTCCTGCGACGGTTTACCGAAAGCGGTTTGGATACGCTGCCCGTCGTGGAGGCCGACAGGCCTGGGGAACTGCTCGGCATGCTGCGAAGGAACGAGGTTACGCGCAGCTACTACGAGAGACTTCACGCATTGAAGAAGGGTGCGGAGTTGCCCTAGCGGAAACCCGCGCCGCCGTCGAGGGCGTCCATGCGTGCGCTTGCCAGGATGGATCACATCGACAGAGCCGTCGAAGCCATAGCGCTCGACCGCGTGTCGGGGGCGAGCGAACTGGCCCTGCGCGCTCTGCGGCTGCTCTCTCGCGCCCGCCCGCTGCGCGATGCACCGGCGGGCGACTACCGGCGCGATATCCGTGCCCTGGCAAGGCGTATCGGCCGTGCGCGCCCCGCGATGGCGCCGATCCGGGCGGTCACCGAGAGGTTCCTGTATGGGATCGCCGGCGGAAGGGCGCACGACGCGCGAGCAGCCTGCCGTATCGCGTGCGCGGCTGCGGCCGCGATCGAGCACGAACTGCTCGGCACGACACCGGCGGTGGCGAAGCGGTTCGCCGGGCGCTTCGACCGGATGCGGCGCCCGCTGGTCATCAGCTACAGCTCGCAGGTGATCGCGGCCATCGAAGCGACCCCGAGGCGCCGGGGTCGTATTACGGTCTGCGAGTCACGGCCCCGCTTCGAAGGCCGGCGCACGGCGAGGGTACTTGCTACTCACGGACGTTCCGTGACGGTGGTCACCGAAGCGCAAATCGCGACGGCGGCCGGCGACTGTGACTGCGCACTCCTCGGCAGCGACGCGATCTTCGCCGATGGCTCGGTGCGAAACAAGAGCGGCTCGTACCTCGTCGCCCTCGCCTGCCGGGAGAGGTCGCTCCCCGTTATTATTCTCGGTGACCGTTTCAAGATGAGTGACAAGACGCCCGGCGGTGAGACCCACGCACCGCAGGAGGTATGGAGATCCGCGCCGCCGGGGGTCCGCGTGCAAAACGAGTACTTCGAACACGTGCCGGCGGGGCTGATCGATTACATCATACTCGAGAGCGGCGTGTATCGTCCGCGCAACCTCCGGGACTTGTGGGAGAAAGAACGGAAGATCCGTGCGTGAGCCATTCGAAGAAATAGACCACTCCGGTGACGTCGGCGTGCGCGCGCGCGGCCGCGATCGAAACGAGCTGTTCGCAAACGCGACCCGCGGACTTTTCTCGCTCATGTACCGGGGCGTGGTCGAGCCGGTAGTCGAACGCGCGCTCGAGGTGACCGCGTCCGGGCCAGAGGAACTACTCGTCGACTGGCTGTGCGAGGTAATTGCCGAGAGCGGGACCCGTGGTGAGCTGTACGGCGACGTCATCATCCGGCGCATGGAGGAGAGGTCCGTCGAGGGCGTGCTCCGCGGCGAGGCGGTGGACCCCGGCCGCCACCAGCTGCGCTTCGACGTCAAGGCGGCCACGTACCACAATCTGGTTGTGGAACCCGACGAGAAGGGCTTTCACGCGCGCGTGATCTTCGATCTTGGAACGCGGGGGCGACCGGCGGGCGAAAGGACGGCGGCATGGCCAGATTGCACGTGTGGGTCGAGGGCATCGTGCAGGGTGTATTCTTTCGGGACAGCACGCGGCGGGTCGCAACCGGTCTTGCGTTGACCGGTTGGGTCAAGAACCTGCCCGACGGAAGGGTGGAAGCGGTGTTCCAGGGCGAGCGCGGGGCGTGCGAACGCGCGCTCGATTGGATAAGAAAAGGGCCCGAACATGCCCGTGTAGATCGCGTTCGCGAAGTATGGGAAGACGCGGAGGAAGAGTTCAGCGTTTTCGAGTGTCGCTTTTGACGTAGTCCCGCAGCGCTTCCACCAGGGAGGTGTCCATGCGGCGCGGTTTGTGGTTCGCATCCACCGCGATGTGTTTCGAGGTTCCCGTCGCGATCAGCTCCCCGCCGTTAAAGGCGCGGTAGGCGAAGACCACCGTACGGCTGCGCAGGCTCTCGATCGAGGTCTCGACGCGCACCGTATCACCGTAGTCCGCCGCGCCGATCAGCCGGCACCCGTACTCGATAACGGGAAACAACGTTCCCGATGCCTCGAGCTCGTGGTAGGGGTGCCCGGCCGCCGCCAGCAGCGAGGTGCGGCCGACCTCGAACCACGCCAGGTACGTGGAGTGGTGCACGACTCTCATGCGGTCGGTTTCGCCGTAACGAACGGCCTGCTCGGTCGAATGTGTTTTCATCAATAGCGGCTGTGCGCTCCGGGCGCCCAGATAGGGGTTTACAGTAGACGTCGTGATGCCGTATAGTCGCCGCCAGAGGCGCTGAAACCGGTGCCCGGCGACCCTTCAATACTTAATCCCAATCCAGCAATTTTTTAAAGCGAAAAATCTGCAAGACCAAACCGCGGGAGAAAGAAATGCCATCTGAATTCAAGAACGAGCCGTTCACGGATTTCGGCGATGCGGCCAACCAGGCGGTGATGGAGGAGGCGCTCGCCGGAGTGGCCGGAGAACTCGGCAAGGAATACGATCTCGTCATCGGCGGCAAGCGCGTGAAGACGACGGAGCGTATCACCTCCGTCGATCCGTCGGGCCCGTCGAGGGTAATCGGAACCGTCTCGAAGGCGTCGAGCGAGGTGGCGGAGGGTGCCATCAAGGCGGCGACGGAGGCGTTCGCCACGTGGCGGCACGTGGAGCCCGTGAAGCGCGCCGAGTACTTGTTCCAGGCGGCGGCCCGGATCCGCGAACGCAAGTTCGAGTTTTCCGCGTGGATGGTCTACGAGGTGGGAAAGAGTTGGGCGGAGGCGGACGGGGATACGGCGGAAGCGATCGATTTTCTCGAGTTCTACGGCCGCGAAATGATCCGTCTCGCCGGCGAGCAGCCGCTGACCCCGCTGGATGGCGAAAAGAACCAGTTGGCCTACATCCCGCTCGGTGTCGGCGCGGTGATTCCTCCCTGGAATTTTCCCCTCGCCATCATGGTGGGGATGACCTCCGCCTCTTTGGTGGCGGGTAACACGGTGCTGCTCAAACCGTCGAGCGACGCGCCCGTAGTCGCCGCGAAGTTCATGGAGGTACTCGAAGAGGTCGGCCTGCCCGCCGGTGTCGTAAACTACGTACCGGGGAGCGGCGCCGAGGTGGGCGATTACATCGTCCAGCATCCGGAGATTCGGTTCATCGCCTTCACCGGCTCAAAGGAGGTGGGGCTGCGGATCAACCAGGGGGCGGCGACGCCGCGGCCGGGTCAGATATGGATCAAGCGCGCCGTCCTCGAGATGGGCGGCAAGGACTCGATCGTCGTCGACAAGGAATGTGATCTCGACTCGGCGGTGAAGGGTGTGGTGGCCTCGGCGTTTGGTTTTCAAGGGCAGAAATGTTCGGCCTGTTCGCGGGCGATCGTGGTGGCGGACGTGTACGACGACTTCGTCAAGAAGCTGGTCGCGCAGAGCAAGAAGCTGAAACAGGGTGCGCCCCGCGAGTCGAAGGACGTCAGCGTCGGGCCGGTCATCAACGAAGCGGCGTGCGAGAAAATCCTCGATTACGTCGAGACGGGCAAGACGGAGGGCGAACTGGTTCTCGGTGGTATGCGAGCGGCCGGCGACGGCTATTTCATCCACCCGACCATCTTCACCGACGTCGACCCCGAGGCCACGATATCGCTGGAGGAGATCTTCGGCCCAGTGCTGGCGTGCGTCAAAGCCAAGGACTACGACGACGCGCTCGGGATCGCCAACAATACCGAGTACGGCCTGACCGGGTCGGTGTATTCGACCAACCGCGAGCACATCGAGAAAGCTCGGGCGTCATTCCATGTCGGCAACCTGTACTTCAACCGCAAGTGCACCGGAGCGCTCGTCGGCGTGCATCCCTTCGGCGGCTTCAATATGTCGGGAACCGACAGCAAGGCGGGCGGCCGCGACTACCTGCTGCTGTTTACCCAGGCGAAGTTGGTGTCGGAGAAGGTCTAGGCCGGCGTGAATCAGCCGTCGCGCTCTGAGCGCGCGGCGCGCTCGCGGAGGTCGTCGTTGGCGCGGATCTCGATTTCCACGCGGCGGTTCTCGGCGCGTCCCTGATCGTCGGCGTTCGACGCCACCGGCCGGAGCTCACCGTAGCCGATGGTCTCGAGCCGGGACGGCACCACCCCGCTGTCCACGAAATAGTTTCGCACCGACAGCGCCCTGCGCTCCGAGAGCTTCTGGTTGTAGCTCTCGTCGCCCTCGGCGTCCGTATGACCGGATATGATCAAGTCGGTATCCGGGTACTTGACGAGGACTGCGGCCATCTGCTCGATCTGGGTCTGCGACCCGGCCTTCAGCATGGCGGAATCAAAGTCGAAGAGGATGGCACTCTCGAATGTGACCCGGATCTCGTCGCCGATGCGCTCGGTCTTCGCGCCCTCTATCCGCGCCAGCTCTTCCGCCTGCTTGTCCATATAGTGTCCGACGACACCGCCGCCGACCGCGCCCGCCGCCCCTCCGATCACCGCGCCCTTGGCTTTGTCGTCGCTCACGATCGCCCCGATGGCCGCGCCGGCGGCGGCCCCGATGCCGGCGCCTTTCTTGGTGCGGCTCGCGCTGCACCCCCATGCGCCGCTGAGACACGCGGCGGTGCCCACCACGAGGGCGCCACGCACAAGGCCCGTCGTGTTGAATAATCGATTCAGCATGTGCACATCCTCCAGTGGTAGTGAGTTCCGGCCGCGAAGCGGGAGGGGCTGCTGGGGGTCCTTCGCGATTGAGCCACAAAGACTGAGCGCCTAACTTATATACCCCGGCTCGAAATGTCCGCAACCCAAATCTGGCGGCGGAACGGTGGGCCGGGCGGATGAAATCAACCGGTTGTCGCTATTATACATAGCTGCTAGTATTCGGGTGGAGCTCAAGAGGCCCGCGGCGGGAACGCCCCGTGCCGGCCCATGACGGGAGGAGAGCCTTGAATTCGAAGAGCGGCGTGATGGTGATCGTGGGCGTGGCGCTCGCGCTGCGCATCGTCTTTTGCGCGCTGGTGGTTGGATGGGACCGGCCGCCCGTCGGCGACGAGACCGACTACCACGCGCTGGCCTCGAGCCTCGCCGCGGGAGAGGGGTATGCGATCGACGGCCACGAGGTCGCCCGCCGCCCGCCGCTCTACCCCGTGATGCTCGGTGTACTCTACCGCGTAACGGGCCCGAGCGTGGTGTGGGCTCGCGTCGTGCAAATCCTGCTGGGTACCCTCGTCGTGCTGCTCGTCTTGCGCGTTGCACGTTTGTATTTCTCACCCGCCGTTGCGTGGACCTCGGCCGCGCTGACCGCGTGCAACCCATTTCTCATTTTTATAAGCGCGTACCTTTTAACGGAGAATCTCTATACGATTCTCATCCTCCTCGTTCTGCTCGTGGTCCCGCGGGCGGAGCGGCTGTCCGGCTCGTGGAAACGCGCGGCGGCGGCGGGAATCCTGCTCGGGCTCGGGGCGCTCGCGAGGCCGACCATGGTGCTGCTGGTGCCGTGGCTGTTGTTCTTCTTCTGGCTGCACGCGCGCTTCGACTGGAAAGCGCTCCTCGCGCGCGGCTCGGTACTCGCCGCGCTGGTGACGGTGACGTTGCTGCCGTGGGCGGCACGCAACAATGCGGTTTTCGGCAAATGGATGTTTTTTACCTCGCACGGCGGCATAACGTTCTATCAGGGCAACAACCCCCGCGTGATCGACACCCCCCAGTACCGGGGAGGTGTGGCGCCGCTTTACATGCTGCCGGACCACGACGGGCTTCGCGCCCTCGGCGTCGTGGAAAAGGACCGGGCGGCGTGGGCGGCGGGAAAGAAGTTCCTCAGCGAAAACAAGGGTGAGGTCCCGCTCCTCGTATGGAGAAAGCTCGCGCGCTTCTGGCGGGTTCGAAGTGACGCCGGTATGAGCGGGGTCAAGAGCGGGTGGTGGTGGAATAAGGATAGCGTGCTCGGCGGGCTGGCCGCCTCACTCGACGCCGGATTCGCCTACGCGGCGCTCGTCATCCCGTTGTTCGTGCTGGGGCTGGTGATGACGTTTCGGGACCACCGCGGGCTCGTGCTGCTGTACGGCCTGCTCGTGACCCACACGCTGACCGCAGCCGTTTTTCACGGGTCGATTCGCATGCGGATCCCGATCGAACCGGTGATCGCGATTTTTGCGGCCGAAGCGGCCTGCCGTATCGTACGAAGACTGCGGGGCCGTTCGAAGCCGGTTCTTGCGCCGTCCGCCCGGGCGAACTAATCGCGGCAGGTAGCGACGACAAAGCTGCGGGCGACGCCGACGAGAAACATGAAGGCGATGAACACTTCGCTGTCGTCGATGTTGTTCTCGGTCAGGGCTCCCACGAGGACGGCTACGGCTACGGCGATGACGCCGGTGACAAAGTGGTAGCCGAACGCGTCGCGCGTGCGGAGGGAGCGACGCGTTCGGACGAGCAATCTGATGAGCGTGAACCAGAAAAACGCGAAGGGAAGAAAACCCACGACGCCGCGCGTCGCCAGGAGCTGCAGGTAGATGTTGTGCGAATCGACCGTGGTCGTAACCTCTCTCTCGCGCAGGAGGCGGTCCGCCTCGATACTGTAGTCACCCATTCCCACACCGAGCAGTGGATGGGCCTTGAACACCTCCCATGAAATGTCCCATAGCACGAGACGTGTCGAGATGGTCTCGTCGCCGGGATGCGACAAGTTGTCGAACATGGCGGCCGCGCGCTCCCGTATTCCGGGGCTGGCGGCGCCGAAGCCGGTGGCCAGCACGATCGCCGCCACGCCCGCCAGCAGCACCCCGCGGCGCCGGATGAGAACGGTAACCGCTCCCAGCCCGGCAACGAGCGCGAGCCATGCGCCGCGTGTGCGGTTGAGCAGCAGCGACACCACCTGCAGCGTAAATCCCGCGCCGATCGTGAACGCGGCCCCACTCCAGCGCCGTTCCTTCAACATCACCGCGAAGTTGACCACGGCGATCTGGTAGAGAACGCCGGCGAAGGTCATGGTGAAGAGCGTGCTGCTCGGCCGGCCGGGTTGTGCGCCGATACGCAACACGCCCAGGTCGATGCCGCCCCGAGACTGCACGAGCACGATCAATGAGGAAACGCTCATCGAAGTGAACAGAACCCAGAAGATCGCGCGGCGCAGCCGGTCGGAGACGAGGTTGTACGCCACCAGAAAATAAATGAGGAGCAGCCAGTACGACTTCCAGTCCCGCAGGGCCCGCGGCAGGTCCTCCGACAAGAGCACGGCCGGCAGGGCGGACAGCACCAGGAGAACGGAAGCGACGAGGAACGGGTCGCGGCGCATACCGCGGTAACGCAGCCGCGTCTCGGGGTCGGTGACAACGGCGATCATACTGCCAAGGAAACCGAGCATGATGGAGATGTTGGCCCCGGAAATGGAGAACGGAATGAATGCGGCCACGCCGCAGAGGGAAACGACCCAGAGGGTATTGGATATCCTGTGAGCGGATGGGATCACGGCCGCCTAGAGTCCGACGCCGAGAGCGAAGCGGTGCGTATCGCCGAACGCGTCTTCGTCGTCGAGGTTCGCGTTGTAGTCCAGCCTCAGGCGGCCGATGCGCACTCCGAGGCCGAAGTGTGGAACGCTCCGGGAGCGCCCGGCCTGGATGGCGGCGAGCCCGCCCCGCAGCGACAACACATCCGAGAACAGCCCGTACTCGCCGCCGATCACCGTTCTTGATACGCCCCCAAACCCGGTGACCACGTCACCCTCCAGCGTCAGGCCGCGATAGCCCGTGTACGCCACGCCGAGCGTGAAGAAACGGGGGAGTTGAAAGCTGATGCCGTCGTCGAACGAAATCTCCGAAAAGGCGCTTCGTATGACCGCTGCCGCGGTGACGTTCTCGAGTAACGCAATGCGAAACCCGGCGTCCAGCGCCGTACCCAAGGAGCCAAATTGCGTGACGTCACTGCTGGAAAAGAGGACGCTGAAGGCCACGCCCACCGACACGAAGTGCTGCGGGGCGAAGGCGTAGGCGAGTCGCACCGTGTTTTCGGTGTGCGTGCGGCCGTCGGACAGCTCCAGGGACAGGTTGCCGTAAACGAGACCGGCCGCATGGCGGGCGAATTCGAGCCCCGGCTCTTCGACCGTTCCAGGTTTGAGGATGCGCGCGTAGGCGACGTACGACTGCCGGGCGTCGGTACCCGGGACGAGGTCGATGTAAGAGAGCCCCAGCCGGTCACGATCGAGCAGGGCGAGCAGCGCCGGGTTCCAGAACGAAGCGCTTTCGTCGGCTCCGACGGCAACCGCCGCGCCCGCCATGCCCCACGCGCGCGCGCCGTAGCCGGGTGCGGAGAAGCTCCCGCCGGCACCGAATCCCGCCCGGGCCGGGCTTTGGCCGAAAACGAGAAGGACGAGAGCGAGTACGTGCATGCGAAGCGGCTTCACGGGGACCTCTTCCTAGGGCTGAAACAGAAAAATCTCACGAAAGACCTCCCGATCACCATCTAGATAGTGCGCGCGGGCAACGGCGACCAGCGGGCCCTTCTCGACCGGGTCACTGTCTCCGTTGAGACCGTCCCACGAGATGGTAACGCTGGTCGAGACGATGCTGCTCGATAGCTCCTCGACGAGGTGCCCCCCGAGGTCGTAGATCTTCACGGTGACGGTCAGGGCCGGTTTGGTCAGGTTGATCTGAAAATCGTCGTTGGCCACAAACGGCTGCGGCATCGACAGACCGGCGGCGCTGTCGAACACGATCGTAATCTCGTTGGACGCGGCGCTGCCGTTACCCGCCTGGTCAACGGCGACGGCGGTGAAACGGTTGGCGCCGGGGAGCAACGCGGCGTCGTACGGCAGGCCGGCGTTCGGCAGGTTGGGAAAAACCGAGTCCAGAAACGCTCCGTTGCGAAAGATCCGCATGACGTTCCATTCGCCCGGCACCGGTGACTGCGTCACGTCGAGCAGGAAGCGCGGCTTCCGGGTCGGACTGGCCGGTTGGACGAGCGTCGGTACCGGGGGTGCCGAGCGGTCCAACGTGATCGCAAAGGGAATGATCCGCTCGCGCGCCACGCGGTCGACGGCCTTGAACCCCATGGCGTAGGTGCCGTCGGCCGTCAGCGAATCCACCAGCTGCACGGCAAAGAACAGCGTATCCGTAACAAGCTTCGTCGACGCCACCGGTTCGAACGCCGCCACGCCGCCGGAGTAGCGCACGAACACCGAGTCGATGCCGTTACGGTCCCAGGCCCAGCCAAAGAGGCTGTCGGGAATCGCCTGCAGGTGCTGGTCGGCCGGAAGGCTGGTAATCGCGAGGTCCGGGTCGTCAAGATCGACGGTGATGGCGGTAAAGGTCGTTGCCGTCTGCCCCGCCTGGTCCGTGGCCACGACCCGGGCCTCGTATTGACCGTCGGTGGTCGTGCCGGTGCCGTCCCACTGGGCCTGCAGCGTAGTGTCGAGCGGTTGATCGGAATTGACCACCGTCTGGATGACCGACGCCGACGGATCGAAAATGCTCACACTGGCGAAGACGCTGGTCGAAGGCGGCGCGTCTCTGAGCACGAAGTCGATCTTGAGCGGCGTTGGCTGGCCGGGCGCGTTCGGTGCGAACGGCGTGGCGGGCGAGACGTTGACGATCGTCACCTGCGGGGGTGTGAGGTCGACCGCAACCGACAGGTACGCCGAATCGGCGGCCGAGGCGTTTTGCGCCTTCATGAAGACCACGTAACGCCCGTCGGCAACGACGGGGCCGCCCTGGGAGCGGCCGTCCCAGGTAACACTCGCCGGCGTGTCCTGCGGGTTGTGCACTACGCCCGCGACCAGCGTGTCGACGACGGTGACCGAGTCTGACTGCACGATCAGCACGTACACCGCCGCGGTGTCCGAGAGCGTGTAGGTAACTGTGGCGGAATCGGTAACGCCGTCCCCGTTGGGAGAGAACGTGAACTTGTCGACCTGCAGGTTTGCAATGATGCCCTGCGCCCGGGCGTGCGCCGGCAGACAGGCGGCGGCGAGCAGGGGAGCCAGAAAAAGAGCGATGCGCCGGCTCAAGAGTGGGAACCTTCCCTGTTCAGCGAAGACCTCAACCGTTCCAGCAGTGCGGGCAACATCTCGCCCGCCGGCCCCCGCAGCAGCACGTCCGCCTCACGCGTGACCGGTGTTTCCTCCGGGTTCACCTCGATGACGAACGCACCCGCCCGCCTGGCGATCAGCGGGAACCCCGCGGCCGGCTGTACCATGCCCGAGGTGCCCACGACGAGGATGACGTCGCACGCGGACAGGCCCTCGTAGGCGCGGTCGATCGCCGCCTCGGGCAGCATCTCGCCGAACCACACGACATCGGGGCGGACGAACGATCCGCAGTGACAGCGAGGGGGAACCCCGTCTCCGAGCGGCGTCTCGAGCGGGTGGTCGCGGTCAAAGCACTTAAAACGAAAAATATTGCCGTGGATCTCGACGATATCCTTCGAACCCGCCTTCCGGTGCAGGTCATCGATATTCTGGGTGAGCAGCATCACGTCACCGAGTAGTGTTTCGAGCTCGGCGAGCGCCACGTGTCCCGCGTTGGGCGCCGCCTCCGATATCATGCGACGGCGCTCCGCGTACCAGCGCCACACGAGGGCCGGGTCGCCGGCGAAGCCTTCCCGGGTCGCCAGCGTTTGCGGGTCGTACCTGGCCCACAACGCGTTTGGCGCGTCGCGAAACGTGGGAATGCCGCTCTCCTTGGAGATCCCCGCGCCGGTGGACACAACGACCGACCGCGCTTCGACGAGGGCACGTACACATTTCTCCATATCGGTGCTAGGGTCCGGCACCCTCATTCCTTCTCAACCGTGTTCGTGGCAATATCGCGAGCGCGATACCCGCGAGGATCATGCTCCCGCCGATGACGATTCTGATTGTAACCGTTTCACGCAGAAAAATCCAGCCGAGCAGACCCGCCAGGATGGGAAGAATAAACGTTTGGTAGGAAAGCACGGTGACTTCGATATGTTTGATGATCCAGAAGTAGAGGGAGAACGCGATCACGGAGCCGAACACCGCCAGGTAGACGATGCTGAAAACCGTCGCGCCGTTCCATTCTATGTGGCGGTCGCGCTCGAAGAGCAACCCGCACGCGGACAGCAGCAGCCCGCCGAGAAGCACCGGCAGTGCCATCGCGGCGAAGGGGTGATACGCGGTAGCGTATTTCTTGATCGTTACCGTAGACACGCTGGTGCAGGCGACGCTGCCGAGCACCGCGACGATGCCGCTGGCACTCTGGGGACCGCCGAGTGAAACGCCGTCCGAAAAGATGACGTAGACCCCGGTGACGCCGGCGATGATGCCGATGACTTTCAGCACCGACAAGGCTTCGCCCACCACCAGGCGCGCCAGGACCGCCACGAGCAGCGGCATCGAGCTGAAAAGAATCGCGGCCAACCCCGACGATATGTGCTGTTCTCCCCAGTAAACGAGCCCGTAGCCACCGGCCATCTGGACCGTGCCGAGAAAAAGTGACAAGCGGTAGAACGCGGCCGTCCGCGGCAGCCTCATGCCGCGCCGCCACAGAATTACAAAAATGAGAAAAGATGCTATGATCAACCGAATTCCTGCCGCTGTAAACGGAGGCGCGCCGGCCAGCCCCACCTTGATCATCAACCAGGTGGAACTCCAGATCACGCAAAGGGCGCTGTAGACGGTGAGTTTGGATCCTGTGCTCATTCAATCCTGGCCACGGGTTGGGGCGCGGGGTCGATGATCGGTTATGGGAAGCCAAGAAGATAATCGGAACACGGTTTCGTGGCAAGACGTCTATCCGGGCGCGACGGCCGTGCTGCTCGTGTTCCTCTCGACACTCGATCCCGATGCACGCCACGTGTCACGGGTCCTGAGTTATGCGATGCTGGCGGGCGGTGTGGCCGTCGGCGGTACCGTCCTGTACCGGGTGCTGTCCAGGGCGGGGGTGTGCGGACCGCACGACCGGGGGGAGCACCACAAGAGGCTCCTCCTCGCCCTGCTAGCGATCCACCTGGTCGCGACGTTTTTCTTTCTGCCGCCCGCAGACCTGGTGAACGACCGGCCCGTTCTCACCATCGACCACTCTTTCCATCACTACCAGGCCGTGCGGGCGAACGGGCGTTTCTTTGCGACCGGGCGGCTGCACTACTACGACCCGTACTTTATGGCCGGCTATCCCAGCGCCATCTTCGATCTCGACATGAAAGCCGCGGAACTGTTCTGCGTGTTGTTCCCGCGGGGGCAGGTTGCGCGTGCCCTCAAGCTCTTTATCGTGCTTTCCTACATTACGCTGGTCGTCACCGTCTACAAAGGAGCGCGATACCTGGGGTATGCGGAACGCGAGGCGCTGCTGGGCGTTGCAATACTCCTCGTCGTGTGGCACTGGGGCCGGCCCTACCTGTCGCACTTTCGCTACGCCGGGATGTTCGCTTTTCTGCTGGCCAGTCACGGATCGTTGCTCGTCGCCGGCCTGCTGCGGCGGTTCTGGCAGCGTGGACGAAGCGGCGCGTTTTTCGTGTTGGGGACGTTGTTGTTTCTCGTTCACCCGACCGTGGTGGTTCTGCTGCCGGTGCCGTTTTTCCTGATTCTCGTTGCGAGACGCCACCGGGTGACGATGCGAAGGGCGTGGCTCCTCGTGTTGTGGTGGGTCGTGGTGCTCGCGGTGAGCGCCGTGTGGACGGTGCCGATGTTCCGGTACCTGGGTGACAAGACGGCCTCCAACGCATATTTCCAGATCGCTGGCGTCGGGGATTTCCTGCGCCTCATCCTCCGGCCCGGCGCGCTGCCGGCGGTGGGGATGCTGGTGCTGGCCGCGGGTGGCGCGGCGCTGTCGTGGCGGCAGCGCAGGAACGGCGCCGTGTCGGTGCCGGTGGTAACGGGGGTCTTTTTGCTAGCCGTCGCCTGCTACGGCGTATACGTGCCCGGGCTGCGCCAGCTCGAGCCCGGCCGCTTTCTGGCCCCGGCGCTGATTTTTCTCTCGGCGCCGGCGGGCGCCGGGCTCTTCGCAGCCCTGCGACGCGTCGCCGCAATCCCCCGCGCGGCCCCGCTGGTTGCGGTGATGCTCGCCGCGCTCATGGTCAGCCCCCCGGTGCTCGCCCTTTTGTCGGCGCAAACCGCCTACCGCCACCGGGTGACAACCTCGTTGTCACCGGAAGTGAGTGAGCTAGTCGACGCTGTTTGCGAGCGCGTCACGCCGCATGGACGCCTGATGATCGAAGACGGGCCCGCCCGCCTCTACGACGGAGTGCACCTGCCGGGTGTGCTGCCTCTCTATACGGGCGTCGAACAGATCGGCGGGCCGTACCCGTTCACGGTCATCCGCCACCATTTCGCCACGTTCGAGAGGGAACGGACCATGGGCACGGAATTGTCGCGCCGCCGGCCCGCCGGCCTGCAATCGTACCTCGATCTCTACAATGTCCTGTGGATCGTGACGGCGACACCGGAGGCGACGGATTTCGTGGCCCGCCTCGAGCGCATGCAAACTGCCGCGTCCGATCTGCCACCGGTGGAGCCGTTGTGGGCGTCCCGCCGCTATGCACTGTGGGGGGTACGCCGCCCGCCGGCATTTACCGACGGCAGGGAACTCGAGGTTGCCGCCGGTATCGACCGCATCGAGGTCGAGGGCACGGGGTCGTCCGCGCCTTTTCTGCTTAAGTACCATTGGGACCCGGGGTTGACGGTGAACGCACCCGCGAAGCTGTCCGCGGAATTCCGGCTCGACGACCCGGTGCCGTTCATCAAGGTCGAACCGAACGGCGCCGCGCGGGTCATCATCCGGTACCGGCCCGCCGCCGTTGGGAGCTCCAAGCGTAAACCAAATTGACACTTGGGGTTTTTTGGGGTATGATGGGCCCGTCATCGATCCTTCTACGTTGGGAACAGACGAGAGAACACTGCGAACGAGCGAGCCTCCCCATGAATGTCCCATCCAACCGGGGTGTCATCCTCGGTCTATTGCTGGCCGCGCTCGTGTTCCATCTCGCGGTCGCGTGGCAGGATATCGGCGTTCTCGCCAAGAACGGCTTCCTTTACGACGATAGCTTCTACGCCTTCAAGATCGCCGAGAATATCGCCCACGGGCGGGGAATGACGTTCGACGGCGCGACACCGACCAACGGTTTTCAGCCGTTGTACGTCCTGTTGCTGGTGCCGTTCTTCGCCGCCGCGGGATCCAGCCTGACCGCTCCCATTTACGGGGCCCTGTCCCTGTCCGCCCTGCTGACCGCACTGAGCGCCGTGCTCCTCTACCGCTTGCTGCGCCGCTACGTACGCGACGGGGTGGCGGCCGTGACCTCGATCGTGTGGGCCTTCTCCCCGATCGTGACACGGCAGAGCGCCAACGGTCTCGAGACGTCGCTGGCACTGTTTCTCTTTGCCGCCTGCGTGTACTTCTACGTTAGCCGTATCCGGTCCGCCGATAGGCCGCGGCGCCAGGACTTCCTGGTGATGGGGCTACTGTTGGGGCTGGCCGCGCTGGCGAGGGTCGACCAGGTGTTCGTCGCCCTGGCCATGTTGTTGGACTATCTGCTCGTGCTGAGAAAACGGGGAACGGGAGCGAGGACGCTGCCCGGCGTCGCGGCGGCGGTGGTGGCCGGCATCGTCGTCTACAGCCCGTGGCTCGTGGTGAGCGCGATCGGCGCCGGGGCGTTCTGGCAGGACAGCGGGGCGGCGACGCGGTTTCTCTCCATAGCGTACGCGCCGTTGTTCAACCTCGGTTCCACGGAAACGATGGCCGACGGCCCCAGCGCGAGTTTCATTTGGGGCCACGTCCTGCACGCGTTGGCGGTCTTGAAAATCTCCCCGCCGGTACACCTGGTGTTCCGCGCGCTGGAAAAAATCGGCGTAACGCTCGGCGCCGGAGCGATCCTCAAGATCGTCGCGGACGCCCTCGGTATTCTCTTCATCGTGCTGTTCGTCTACCCGGCAATGCGCCGCGGGAAGGGGCGGACCTCGCCGTCGATCGGCGAGTTGCGGTTCCTGTTGATCGTGGCAGTCGTGCTCATTTCCGCATATTCCTTTTACGTCTTCGGCGTTTTCTTCTTTACGCGTTATCTCTACCCGGTTTATTTCATCGCCTGCGTGTACGCCGCGTTCTTGCTTGAAATGCTCGTCACCCGCCCGGTCCGCCTCGGCAGGCCTGCCCGCGCGATAGTCGCCGCGGGACTCGTTCTCTACGCCGCCGGCTTCGCCTACATGTCGTTCACGAGCGCGTTTCGCACCACGCCGGTTTATTTCTTCTACGACGTCGCGCGATGGGTGAGAGAGCACACGGATCCAGACGAGAAGATCGGCGTATTCCAGGGCGGGGCGATCGGTTATTTCTCCCACCGTACCGTGGTGAACCTCGACGGCAAAGTCAACCGCGGGGCGCTCGACGCCCTCAAGGGCCACCGCCTGCCCGCGTACCTGGAACAGGAAGGCATCGACGTGATCCTCGACAGCTCCAACGTCCTGAATCTGTTCCTGTTCGAGAACGAAAAGGGCGGCCTCCGAAGGTACGTCGCGCTCGAGAAGATAATGAACGGGTCCCGCGAAGGTTTCGCCGGCTGGGTGGCGTACCGCTTTCACGGCTGGGAGGTCGAGGGAGTCGGCGGCGTGCCGGGCGCTCCCCATTCCTCACCCTCCAACTGATCGCCGCCTCGCGTTCGTTTGCGGGGTGACGCCCGCCCGCCGGAGAGAGTGGCGACCGTCTACAAGATTCGTTCCAGCTGGTGGCCCTCGCTGCACAACACGGGCAGCACCCGTCCGAGCACGCTCACGTCCAACACCGGCGGCGTCACCTCCACCAGCTCGCCATCTACGTGCATGGGGTGCCGGCCCTCCGTTTCGACGGTCAGGCCGCTCGTCCGCAACATCCGCACTTCGGGTCGCCGCACGTGGCGGCCGCGCAACGTGCCGGGCAGCAGGCCGAGGACCCGCGGCCACCCCATGGCATCCACCACGCAGACGTCGACGAGCCCGTCGTCGGGACGGGCGTCCGGCGTCAGGTGGAACGCGCCCCCGGTGCGGTTGCCGTTCCCGATGCTCACCATGAGGCGGCGGCCGCCGATCTCGGATCCATCCGCCAGAGTCAGCTTGAAGCGGGGACAGGCGAGCGAGGAGAGCGCCTTGAAGACGGCGAGAAGGTAGAGCGGGGGACCGTGGATACGGCGGATGCCGTGGCTCAACCGGTTTACCTGCCCCTCGAAGCCGAGCCCCGCGCTGTTGACACAGTACCGGTCGCCGAGGTCGAGTACGTCGACCCGGACACCACGGCCCTTCGTCACGGTCTCTATCAGCGCGCCGGGTGTCCCCGCGCAGCCGAACAGGCTCGCGAAATCGTTGCCCGTGCCGGCCGGCAGGATCGCGATCGGCACCGGCGAGGGCATCAAGCCGTTGACCACTTCGTGAACCGTTCCGTCGCCGCCGATGATGCCGACCGCGTCGGCACTGCCCGCTGCCTCGCGGGCCAGGCGTGCGCCGTCGCCCGGGCCTGCAGTCTCCGCCACCACGATTTCGATATCCGCGGCCGCCGCCCGCGCGCGAAAGGCGTCGATGAGCTTTGCCCCGCGGCCACGGCCGGAATGGCGATTGCCGATCACGCTCAGCCGCATGTCGTGCCTTCCCGGGCCGAAACGGGGAGAATCGCTGGGGTTCGCATGAGCGTCAGCATAGGTGACGGGCTTCGGTACGGTACAGGGCAAATTGACGTGCGCTTTCTTGACGGGGCGGGGGCACCTTTCTATAATGCCCCCACCATGAAAATCGGCTACATCGCTTCACATATCTACCTCCATACGTTCGAGATCAACGAAGTCGCCGAGCTGCTGCGCCAGCACCCGGGGGCACGCATCTACTCGTTCTATCGCCCGCGTGGTTCGCGGCTGCAGAGCCGGCGCATCTCGGAGGTTGGCGAGGACGTCGTCAGCTGGACGTACGCGTCCGTATTGAAAGGCCTGCGCGTAATCGGCCGCCACCCGCTCGGATTCCTCAAGGGAGCGGCCGCGCTCTCCCTCTACTCGATCGCCAACCCGGTGTACTGGATAAAGAACCTTCTGACTTTTTTCGTCGCACTCCCCATCCTGCACGACGCCGAGAGACAGGGGGTGACCCACCTGCACGCCAATTTCGGTTCCTCACCGGCGACGATCGCCTGGCTGGGAAGAAAAGCGCTGGGAATGGGGATGTCGGTCACCTACCACGCGTTCGATATCTACTCGAACGCCTTCACCTCGCGCGATCCGCTCAAAGCGCGAAAGCTTCGCGATGCCGACCTCGTGGTAGCGGTACACGACGACGGCCGCCGCCACCTGCAGCGGCTGGTGCCAGACGTCGGCGACGACAAGTTTCGCGTCATCCGCGTGTGCGTGGCGTTCGAACCGGCGGCCAAGGTGGAACCGCTCCCGGAACCGCCGCTCCTCGTGGCGGCAGGCAACCTCGTACCGAAGAAGGGATTCGACGTCCTGGTGCGAGCGGTGGGCATGTTGAAAAGACGCGGCGTGCAGGTGCGGCTGCGGATTCTCGGCGAGGGCGAGCAGCGGCCGTATCTCGAGGCCCTGATCCGGGAGCAGGGGCTGCGCGACCGGGTGGAGCTCCGGGGGTATTTCCAGCACCAGGATTTGGCGGAACATCTGGCGCCGGCGGCGGCCTTTGTCGTACCCTCACTGGTCACGAGCGCGGGGCAGCGGGATGGAATCCCCACGGTTGTCGTAGAGGCCTGGCTCTCGCGCACGCCGGTGGTCGCCTCGCTGGTGGGTGGCATGGCCGAGGTCATCAAGCGTGACGAGACGGGTCTCGTCTTTCCGGCCGGCGACCCGGAGGCCCTGGCGGAAACGCTGATGCGGCTTTTGAGCGCACCGGAGTTGGGGAGCGCTCTCGCCGGGCAGGGCCACCGGGTGGCCGGCGAACTGTTTTCGCCGAGCAGGAACGTGTCGATGCTGCTGGATGAAATCAACAATCATTCATTGCGCCCCGCGTGACGGGTGCGTCGGGCGGTTGATCATGAAACGTCTGTTGGTGATGTGTTTTCTCGTCGGCCAGTTCATGCTGCCGCCGCCCGGGCGATGCGAGTGGGTGAGATACGACAACAACGCCGATATCCGGGCGTTCTTTCAAAACGGGGACACGTTGTGGATCGGCACCAACGGCGGCGTGGTGCTGGTCGATCTCTTGACGGAAACCATTGCACGCAAGATTACGGCGGGCCCGCTGCTGCCGGGCAATTCCGTCCGCGCGATAGAGGGCCGTGCCGACTCCGTTTTCGTCGGCACCGACCAGGGTCTTTCCATCTTCGGGATCGGGCGGCCGTTCGTTCGAACGCCCCGCGACGCGGCCGTTTTCGACCAGATACGGAGTATCAGCTTCGGTCCCCAGGGCAAGGTGTATCTCGGTACCTTCGGCCTCGGCGTGGGCATCCTGCACGGGGACACCCTGCGACGGCTGACAAAGGTCGACTCACTCCTCGACGACAAGGTCTACGCGGTCGCGCCGCTCGATTCCGGCGACGTCTTCTACGCGACCTCGCTCGGTCTGTGCGCGTACCGAGACAGCTTGTGGGTGGGTTTTCAGGCGGGGGCCGGCTTGCCGCGGGGCGAGGTGAAGACGCTGATCCACATCGGAGACCAGCGCTTCTATACCTTGATCGCGGGCCGTGGGATCTACCGTTTCAAAGACGGGCGGTCGGTGCGGATCCGTCTCCGGGACGCTTTCCGGGACAACGAGGTGGCGGCGATCACGGTGGCGCCGGACGGTCTGTGGGCGGCGGGCCGCTACGGAGGAATCGCGCGCTACCGCAACGGGACCTGGACCCAGTACGGGGCGGACGACGAAGAGGTGGCGCGGGGCCGGTGGCGGAGCGCCTACGCGGCGCCTGGTGGGGTGGTCTATTTTGGTTCGGCGGACGGGCTCGTCGTCATCGTCAAGGAGGGCGCCGTCCGGAAACTGGCCATTCCATCGATACTGGCGTCGGGCTACGCGGGCCCCATCGCCCAGGGCGGTGATGGCCGCCGTTACGTCGTAAACGGTTCCTACGTCCTCACATCGCAAGGGGATTCCCCCGGTTTCACCGTGGATACCGAGGTTGGTTCGATATTTGCGATGGCGGTCTCGCCGGCCGGTCTCGTTTGGGCCTGCACGCCGTGGGGCCTCCTGCGCAACGACGGGGGCCGCTGGGCCGAGATTCACCCGGAGATAGAACCACAACCACCTATCTTCGTGTCACTTACATTCGATCCAGCGGGGATGGCCTGGTTGGGCGGGCATCACGGCGAGGTGTATCGCTACGACGGCCGTATCTGGGTGCGGTACGCCTCCGGTCTGTCGGCGGGACCGATCCAGCGCGTCGCCGTCGACGCCGCCCGCAACGTGTGGGCGGTGACCCGTACCGAAGGGGTATTCCGCTTCGACGGCCGCGAGTGGGAGCGGTTCGACCCGGCGCTTTTCGACTCGATGGGCGTCTCCGACGCGGTACTCAACCCGATCGGCGAGTTGATGCTCGTAACCAGTAATGCAATATGGAGATACACGAATAGTGAATGGAGCACCGTCCGCATCCCCGGCGTGGAGAGTGTCGGAGACTACCGTGCGCTATACTTCGACGAGGCGGGCCGGTTGTACCTCGGGACCGATCGGGGCCTGGCGGTCGTGTCCGGGGAAGGCACCCGATGGTACGGGTCGCGGGACGGCCTGGGGGGACGCGACGTCACCAGCCTGCTCGTGGACCGGGAAGGGGCGCTATGGGTGGGATTCCTCCGGGACGGGATATCCCGGATTTCGCTGGAAAACCTGTGGTAGATGCGTCTATGATTACACGAGGCAGAGCGCTGCCCGAGGTGGCGAGACCCGAACTCGACAGGCGGCCGGCTGCGACGGCCGGGACACACCGAGCCAAGGAGGTTGCGTTTAACCGGACTGGAACGCCGGTTCCAGTTCATTAAACCTGAAAACGAACTGCTACAAAGTGTTTTGTGTTGTAGGGCAAGAATGCGCGTGCTAGCTTCACTTGGCTTCAACCGTTCTTCGCGGGGAGATAGTTCATGTGGCAGATCGTGTTTTGGGTGTCCCTGGGGGCCGTCGTATACTCGTACCTCGGTTATCCTCTCATCCTCTACATTATCCACAAGCTGAAGATTCGTACGCGGCATCACTTTGACGAATCCGCGACGCCGCGCGTGTGCCTCGTCATTTCCGCGTTCAATGAGGAAAAGGTCATCCGCAAGAAGATCGAGAACAGTCTCGGTCTCGATTATCCCACGCATCTGCTCTCGATCCTGGTTGCCTCCGACGGTTCCAACGACAAGACCGTGTCGATCGCCCGGGAGTACGAAGATCACGGTGTCCGGCTCTACCACCGGCCGACGCGGGCGGGTAAGAGCGCGGTTCTCAACGACGTCGTCAAGCGCCTGAGCGACGATGTCATCGTCTTTACGGATGCCAATGCGCTGTTCGAAGAGAGCGCGCTCGGCAAGATCGTGCGCCACTTTCACGATCCCCGTATCGGATGCGTGGTCGGGAAGCTGTGCTACGTGGACCGGCACACGTCGTCGGTGGGCAAGGGCGAGGGATTGTACTGGAAATACGAGGCGAAGTTGAGCGGTCTGGAGAGCGATCTGCAGAGTGTGTTGGTTGCGAATGGTTCGATATTCGGTATCCGGCGCGAGCTGTTTCCGGAACTCTATCCGGAAGTCGCAAACGATTTCCAGATCCCGGTGGACGTGGCGAGCCGGGGATACGGGGTCATCTACGAGCCGGAGGCCGTCGCCTTCGAGCGCTCGACGATCTTCTGGCAGGAGGAGTTCCAGCGCAAGGCCAGGATCATTCTCCGCGGACTTACCGGCTTCGTCAGGCTTCGCGCGAAGTTCGCCGGATTCAGGCGCTGGCAGTTCTTCTCCCATAAGCTGCTGCGCTGGTTCATCGGGCCGCTGCTCTTCGTCAATTTGTTCGCCAACACCATGCTGGCCAATGGATCGTCCCTGTTCATGTGGCTGTTGGGGCTTCAAGTCGTCTTCTACCTCGCCGCGCTCAACGGCTGGCGGATGCGGAAGGCGAGAAAACCGCACCCGGGTTTCTACCTGCCGTTCTATTTCACCATGGTGAACCTCGCCGCCGTGATGGCGATTGCGAAGTTCATCTCAGGTGAGAGAACGCGGGTGTGGGAGAAGGCGGAGAGCGCCCGGTTTGCCCCGGCCGCCGTGATCGGTTCGAGCGCAATAAAGCGGTTCGAGCGGGAGCCTGTGGCCGCGGCACCCGCCAGGGAGCGTGTGGAAGCCGTTTCATCACCCAAACGAGTGGCAAAGACCTAGACAGGAAATGTTGTTTATCGTTAGAGCGTTGGTCCGGTGGCGCGGGCTCATCATTTTGGCCGGTCTCGGCACCGCTGCGGTGATGGCCGGGGTGAGCTTTCTCCTTCCCAAATGGTACAAGGCCACCACGTCGGTGTTTCCCCCGGAAACCAAGTCGGCGCTGCCGTTTTACGTCGATGTGGTCCAGAGCCTGCAGCTGCCGATCTTCGGCCCGAATGCGATCGGCGCCCGCCCGAACACGGTCTACATCGACATCCTTCAAAGCCGCACCGTCGGCCGGCAGATTATCGACGAATTCGAATTCAAACGGGTATACGGCACCGGGCCGTTGTCCGAGGCGATCGCGCAGCTGCACGCGCACACCTCGTACTCGCTGCTGGAGAACGGGCTCCTCATGATCAGCTTCGAGGATCGTGATCCGCAGCGCGCCGCCGACGTCACAAACCGGTACGTCGAGTTACTCGACCAGTTTAACCGGCATATCAACGTCACGCGGGCCTCCAAGACCAAGGAGTTCGTCTCCGAGCAGATAGACATCCATGCGAAGGTCCTGCGAGAAGCGGAAGAGTTGTTGCGATCCTTTCAAGAACAGCACCAGACCCTGGAACTCGACGAGCAGATTCGATCGGCGATCGAGGTGGTGTCGGGGATGACGGCGGAGGCGGTCAAGCTCGAAGTCGAGTTGCAGATTCTGGGACAGTACACCTCCGGCAGCTCGGAAGAGTTCACGCGAACAAAAAAGCGGTACGACGGACTGGTCCAGCAATTGAAAAAGTTCAAGGTCGGCGACGAGAAGAGTGAGGACGACGTCGTGCGGTCGTTCTTTCCGACTTTCGAGGACGTTCCGGAAATGGCCCTGGACCTGGCGCGGCTGACACGAAGGGTCAAGATAGAGGAGAAAGTCTACGAGCTGCTCATCACCGAGTACGAGAGGGCCCGCATCGAGGAGGCCCGCGACACACCCACCGTTCAGGTTCTCGACGCGGCCTCGGTGCCCGAACTCCGCAGCCGTCCCAAGCGCAAGGTGCTGGTAGTGCTCGGCGGGATCCTCGGACTTGGATGGAGCGCTCTTCTGGCGGTGTTTGTGACCGCCTGGCGTGAGGGCAAAGGGGACGGCGGTGCGGCACGCGAGGTGCTCGCGCCCCTGCTGTCCGATTTCAGACGACCATTCCGCAAGAACGGCTGACCCATGCAGATCGCCAGGGACGCCGGTCCGTCTAAGAAGCTCCTGACGTTTCTCTTCGCACTGAGCGTTCTGCTCGGTGTGATTTCTTTGACGTATCAATTCCTCGTTCCCACGAGCATGGTCGCCCTCGCGGCCGCGGGCCTGGGCGCAGCAGTCGTTGGATTGCTCATATTCGCGTACCCGAAGTACGGCCTGCTGGCTGCGGTCTTCTACATCTACGCGGATTTGACCTACGTCTTCAGAATGCACCTGTCGTACCCGATGATCGCTGTGATCGCCGCGGCGGTGCTCTACGGACTGTTGCGCGGTGACGCGCTACGGGGTTGCAGCCGCTCCTTCAGCGGTTCGCTGGCGGTTTTTGCCCTCCTGGCGTTGGGTTCGATGGTATTCTCTCACGACGTGGGGCAATCCATGGTCGGTTTCTCGCAATTCGTCCGGGTTGTGGTCATGGTGTACCTGGTCGTGCACCTGCTGCGGACGCCGGCCGACCTGGACCTCTTTGCGTTGGCGCTGTTCCTGGGGTCGGTCGCCTCGGTCATCCTCGGCGCTGCGATGATCGCCATCGTAGGCGTGGGCGACACGTCCGTGATCGGGCAGTACAGCGGTATCATCCGTTTCGCCGGCACGCACGCGGGACCGAACAGCGCGGCGACGTTCATGATCTCATCGCTGCCCGTCGGCGCCTACCTCATGATACGCGAGCGCCGGCTCTGGTACCGCCTTGCGCTCGGACTCGGCGTGCTGACCCTGTTCGTCGGCGCGGTATTCACGTTTTCCCGCCAGGGGATATTCTCGCTGGCCTTTATCCTGATCGCGATCCTCGTTCGAGAAGTGAGAAGCCGCAAGATCTACCTGGCGACCTTCGTTACCGCTTTTATCGCGGTCCTGCTGACGCCTCCGCTCTACTGGTGGCGCATCCTGTCGATCGGCGAGGTTTTTGCCGGCCGAAGCGCCGACTGGTCGTTCATGCTGAGGATAATGGCGCTGAAGAAAGGCTGGGGCCTGTTTGTGGAGAACCCGATCACCGGTGTCGGAATGAACAACTTCGTGGTCCGCGCGGGCAGCGATCTGTTCGTCAAGATCGGCGCGCACAACATGTACCTGGAAATTCTGGTTGGAATGGGATTCCTCGGATTCCTCTCCTTCCTGGTAGTCCATTTCTCCGCGTATCGCGCGTTTCACAGGACGATGCGCAGGCGCGGGACCGGCCGGACGGCGCG
>JBHHVD010000032.1:0-31607 GCA_046754105.1 Candidatus Krumholzibacteriia bacterium | reverse complement strand
TAGCGTCATTTTCCGGGTCAGCGCGGTGTTGCCCGCCTGCAGGCGGTAGAAGTAAACACCGGTGGTGGCGCGGGAGCCTTGCTCGTTCAGTCCATTCCAGGACGCCTGGTTGATCCCCGCGGGCCGGACGCCGTCAACGAGGGTTCGGACGCGCGCGCCACGGGCATCGTAGATTGTCAGCGTGACGCGGGTCTGCCGCGGGAGGGCAAACCGAACGGTCGTGGCCGGATTGAACGGATTGGGGTGGTTCTGCTCGAGGATTACGGAAAACTCCGGTGTCTCGACCGCGATCACCCGCGACCGGATCTCCGATCCATCGGGGCGAACGGCGCCCACCACGTACCGGTAATCGGTGCCACCGCTTATGCGCTCGTCCGTAAAATCACGCTTCGTTGTCGGTAGCAGCCGCCCGTCGTTGAGCGCTTCTTCCACTGCGTCACCCGCGCGTGAGCGGTATATGCGAAACCCGGCGATCGGCTCGTCGTAGGAGACGTTCCATCTGAGTTTTACGGCGTTATCGACCAGGTCCGCGAAAAACCCGAGAAAATAGACGGGCACAGGCTCAGACCGGGTCCAGTGCGCCAGGTAGTTCGAAGTCTTTCCGCCCGCCGAGCGAAACTCGCCGCCGACGTACATCATGTCGCTGCCGCTGCGCGCGAAACACTTAACCGAGAAATCCGTGCCGCTCCCCAGAGCACCCCACTGCGTACCGTCCCACATCGCGACGTAATTCGCCGGAGCGCCCCCCGCCCAGCGGAAGAACCCCCCTACGTAGAGATAGTCGCCGTCGACGTAGATTTCCCGCACGGCGGCGGCTCCCGGACCGCTCACCCCCCCGCCCATGTCGAACCAGCGCCCGCCGGCCCACCGCGCGATGCGGCTCGCGGGTCGCCCATCCGCCCTGGAAAACATACCACCTACGTACACATCGGTGGTCGTCGTCGCCAGGGCCGTTACGAGGTTGTTGACCCCGGTTGCGAGTGTTTGCCAATCGGTTCCGTCCCAACGCGCCACGAAGTTCGCCGCCTTGCCGCCGGCGGTGCGGAACGCCCCTCCGATGAAGACGCTGTTACCGCGCACGGCGATCGAAGACACGTGATTGTCAATCCCGGTCCCCAGCGCGTGCCACTGTTGCCCATCCCAGCGAGCGATGCCTCTGGCCATGATGCCTCCCGGGCCACCCACCATCGTAAACTCACCGCCGACGAACAGGTCTCCGTTCGGACCGATCGCAATGGCGCGGACGGCCCGGTTCGTCCCGCCGCCCATCATGTCCCACATGGTCCCGTCCCACATGGCGATATTGCACACCGGCAGCATCCCACCCACGACGGTAAAACAGCCGGCCGCGTAGACCTTGTTTCCGTCGACGATGATCCGGTGAACCAGACCCCCGGTCGGCATCCCAACGCCGCCCCCGATCTCGTTCCACTGCGCGCCGTCCCACCTTGCGAGGTGGTGGATGGGCTGGCCACCGATCTGTTCGAAATGACCGCCGACGTAGAGGTCGGTCCCGTCCACGACGAGCGCGTCCACGAGGCCCTGCGGGCCAACCAGGCTCGAGTTGGGTTCCCAGTACACGTCGTCGGGCACCTCGAGGAGCTGCGTATCCGATTGTATCGCGGCACCGGCCGGGATCGCGAAGACGGCGAGCGTCAGAACCAACAGCAGAGCGCGCGCCCTTCTTTGGTGAGACGTATGTAGCGTTTGCGACACGGGATCCTCCAGGGAGTGGGCAATTGCTGCGACCTCTACAAGGTATGGAAATCTGATGAGCTTACTGCGGCACGAGGGGAAAGCTTCTCCGCAGGCCTCCGGGCTCGGCCGTGCAGTGCCGCCTATTATAGCAGGAATGGCGGCGGTTTTCAATCGCGCACTATCGAGGCTACGCAGCCTCGCGCATCTTGTACACCTTTTGAGCGGCATTTCTGCCGCTGAGGATGGCTTCGTCGCTCCAGAAATACGACCACAGGCCGTAGCGGCCGGCGGGAATAATCCGTGCCGCTGCGAGCCAGGCGCGGATGGTCTTGACGGCCGCGCCGCGATGCATGTCGTAAATACAGTAGGCGTAAGGGATGTCCCGCGTCAATGTGGTCACGACGGGGGCGTCCGCGTCCATCGCGCCGACGCGGATCAAATCATCCTTCACCCGGCGAGCCAGCGCCGACGCGTCCGGCGGCTCCCGGCGGTCGTAGGCCACCTCCGCCGAAATCGACGACATCCCCGGAGGCGTAACGTTCTCGGCAAAATTGTGCGGGTAACTGATTCGGAAAAAGGAGACGTCTTTCTCGGGAAAGTGCACCCAGTGGCGGTCAGAGATCGCAGGGCGATCGATGCCGAGGTTGACCACCATGATGGCGTTCGTGCGCAGCTTTGCTGCGGCCGCCCTTACGCGTTCCGGCGCGTTCGGGCTCATCCCCACGAGCCTGGGCAACGGGATGGTGCTGATGAGGGAATCGTACGGCACATCCGCGCCGTTATCGAAATGGACCCTACGGCTGTCGACATCCACGCTCGTGGCGCGGTGGCCTAGATGAACCTCGCCCACGCGATCCGCCAGAGCCCGGGCGATAGTGCCGTAACCGACCCCGCTTACCGGATACCGAAAATCGACATTGGTCCCGATCTTCGTCTGTTTGTTCCATACCGCGCCGCGCAGGACCTGCCAGACGTTCGGCCTGGGCACGCGGTTGCCGGTCCACTCGAACGTCATCTCCCGGGGCGGAATCGTCCAGAATTTCTCGCTGTAGGGAATGAGAAAGGTCCTGGCGAACCCCTTGCCCAGGGTTCGATACATCCATTCCTCGTAATTGGTGGGCGACGTCTTATTCGCGGAGCGGTTCAAGAAACTCCACACGCAGTGGGCGCGCAGGCCAAGCGGCAGCCCGGCCGTGTTGACCTGGAACGGGTAGGGAGTGTACGTTCCACGCGAGAAGATAAAGGCGTTTCGCTGGTGCGTCTCCAGCCGGACGCCGATTTCCGCGAGGAGGTCGAGCACTTTCCCGCTCGTAGTTTGCAGGATGTGAATACCGCGGTCAAACGTAAAGCCATCTACGGTGTCCGACGCAGCGACGCCTCCGACTTCGCCGTTGGCCTCGTAGACCGGCGCACCACTGTACATCCCTGCCGAGAGGCCCGCCAGGCCACCTCCCAGAATAATCGTGCGATCGTCCGCCGTCGGCGTCATGCGAATCACTCTCTTGCGAGCACGAAAACGTCGTTGCCCTCGACTTTGGTCTCGTACGTATCACACGCCGGTAACGTCTCTATCGTCGTCTCTTTTCCCACGCTGACGTCTCCCGATACGCGGCACGCGTTCGGGCCTTCGACGCATTCGCCGGTCGTAATTTCGAATCTGGCCGAATGCCAGGGGCACATGACCTGCGTGCCCTCGATGATGCCCTGGCAGAGCGGTCCACGTTCATGGGGACATTCCCCAAGTGCGTAGTACTTGCCGTCGATGAAGAACAGGCCGATCATCTCGCCGTTCACTTCCAGTTCGGTCTCGAAACCTTCTCCCGGCCCGAGGTCATCGACCTCGGCCACTTTCACCCATTCAGACATAGAACCGCTCCGATCGATGCTGATTGAGGTACGACGGCCTGCCGGGCAGTGCCCGGCAGGCTCATCTGCCAAACCAGTGATAATATAACGACCTTGGGGGGTATCTCGAAGACGCTTCTTGCTACGCTTTCTTAGCCGCTTCTTCTTCAACCACCGCGCTTTCACCGCATTCGTCGCAGGAGTACTCGATGCGATTCATCTCCTGCGTCTTCTCGACGATATCTGGCACGTTGACTTCGGCCCAGTATTCCGAGCCTTCGCGGTTGAAGTGTTTAATTCGCTCCTTCACGTAAACGACTTCTTCCACGGTTCGGCTGGTCCGGGTAAGCCCCACTTGTTTCATTTCGTGACCGTTACTGCACAGCACGTGTGCCTTCCCGTTCAAAGGGCGGCGCCGGACTACGACAAGTCGTAGTCGTATTCCTTCGCCCAGAACATGTTGACGTACTTCTTGCCGACATAGTGGTCGACTTTCTGCTTGCGGTACTTCTTGTCCAATTCGGGTTCGCGCTCCTGCCAGATTTTTTCCACGTCCCCGGTCATCCACTTGTCGTCGCCGAGGCCCGAGAGTTCCTCGATATTTCTGCCGTATTCCTCCGAGCAGTCGTTGTCGAGGGACCTGTTGAGGTACCAGCGGAACATCACCCGCACTTTTTCGAGATCGAGGTGCGTGAAAGTGGTTTCCTTCAAGACGCTGCCGCCACGGTAACTCTTGACGTCATCCCAGCGCGAATCGTCGATCAGATCGTTTTCGTGGCAAAACGTGTCGAGCACGGTGCCCGGGTACGGCATGAATGTGGATACCCAGACGATATAGGACCTCAGCTTGGCGTTGAGCCTCACCGTTTCCAACATGTTTTCCTTGGTCTCGGTGGGAAGGCCGATCATGTTGAACGCCTGCGGCTTGAGGCCGTACCTGCGGGCCAGCGCGAAGTCCTCGATGAGAACCCGGTCGGGGATATTCCGGTTGAGGACGCGGTTGCGGATTTCGAGGTTGCCGGCTTCGACGCCCATCTTAACGACCTTGCACCCCATTTCCTTCAAGAGGCGGGCAATTTTTTCGTTGAAGGCCAGCGGCTGCGAGGTTGCCGCGAACGGAAGACCGACCCCGTCCCTGTACACCGGCGCCAGGTCGGCCAGCCAGCGCGAATAGATGGCGAAAACGTCGTCGACAAAAGTAAAATACTGAACGTTGGGGTACTTGTCCTTCACGGCGCGCAACATCTCCACGGTCGACTCCACGCTGCGGCGGCGTACGAAGTTCTTTATCTTTACACCCTTGTCCGTATCCTTGAGGTCGTTCTTGTACATCTCGAAGAACGGCAGGTTGAAGCAGTACGTGCAGGCGTACGGGCAGCCGCGCGAGGCGATGACCTCGGCCCACCCGTGGCGTGTTTTCACGATACGGTCGTAGTCGAAAACCTCGCGGTCCTCGAACGGCAGAGAATCGAGGTCGTCGATCCACCGGTCGACGGGGTTATCGATGACGACCGTCCCGTCCTCCAGGGCGTAGGTGCTGGCCTTTGGCGACGCGCAAGCACCTTCGACGACTTGATCACCGAACGTCCCCGTTGCCACCGTCGCCCGGGGCGCGTGCCCGTTGGAAGACTTGGCGATCATGTTGGGAGTGCTCTCGACGGGCCCTGCCCCCTCCAGCCGGTTGACGAGCTCAAGCAGGGGAATCTCGCCTTCGCCTTTGCACGCAAAGTCGACGGCTTTTTCACGGATGATCTCGCCCGCCGCCGCGTTGGCGTGGTGGCCGCCCACCACGATCGGAATATTGCAGGCGCGGCGGATGAACTTGGCAATCGTCTTGACGTAGAACCACTGGTTCGTGACGCTCGAAAACGCAATCAGCCCCGGGTTGTATTCGAGCACTTCCCGAACGATCTTCTCGACGTCGAGTGAGTAGCCGAGCTCGTCGGATACGTGGAGCAGCTTGGTCTCGTGGCCGTGCTGCCGGAGATACGCAGACAGCACTCCAATACCGCATGAATAACCGACGGAGATCCCTATGTCCGTATAGATGAACAGTACTCGCATCGCTGTACCCTCCCATGGCCAGGGTGGCTCGCCGAACTACGCTGAACTCGTTGACTGCTGCCGACCGGTTATTGCCGTCCCACGAGTCAATGACCCACGACCTGCCGACGGTAGCGGATACGCGGTGTACCGTGTGCTGCTGATAGCTGGCGACGAATAGCAGGCGTCACGTCGCGGGCTAACTGAAGGACTCAATCATAGCAGGAAAGCTGGTGTAACGTCAAGCTCTGCCGCAATCTGTCGGGGGGGTACTTTCACAATCCGGGGGTCACCGCCGTCCAACCGGGCCAACGGTGCGAAGCCGGGTCGCGCTGGAACTCCCCGATTTCGTCCTGCCGGAGAACGGAATCGAACCCTCTGGCGAGGGCCCGGGGCGTCAATCAGGTGCCCCTTGGTGCCATCACTCGGTGGGCCTCTAACTATTTTTCGTGAATCAAGTTGACGGCATGGGTGGGGTGCGGTATACTGGCGGTTGTACTTGGGGCAAACTGGCGAGCGGAACCCTGCGTGTCGGTTCGGGTTCTCTGGCGCTCTATCGAGCTTGGATGGGGAGACCAGGGCTCTTGCGCGTCTTCGTAGTACCCTGTTCGGCTCTCAGAATCACAGGAAATCTGGAACCACCGCGTCTATTCCCGCAGCATCGGCGGATTAGTTATCGTCGCTATTGTCCACGGCAATGACAGGACCTCCAATCGGCGGAGAGGTCTCGTTGCCGCCGCATCGTCCGGTGTGTTATCGCGCCGGAGGAGGGAGGAGGCATGAGGGCCAGTAGAGTTTTGATAACCGGTTGTGGCGGTATGCTGGGTAAGGCAGTGTATTCGTGTTTCGCGGAACGTTACCCTCAGGTCGTGGCGACCGACAAGGATGTCAACGAAGCCTGGCTGGAATTCCTAGATGTTTGCGATCGAGACAACCTGGAGTGTTACTTCGAGAAGCACCGGCCGGAACTGGTGTTGCACCTGGCCGCCGAAACCGATCTGGAATTTTGTGAGACGCACCCCGATGTTGCGGAGGCAACCAATTCGCTGGCGACGAAGCACATCGCTGAGTTGTCCGAACGATATGATTCAACTCTGGTATATATCAGCACGGCCGGCGTTTTCGACGGTGAAAAAAACGGCCTCTACACAGAAAACGATTCCCCAAGGCCGATTATGGTGTACGGCCAGACCAAGTATGACGGGGAAGTCCATGTGCGCAACTGCTGTAGAAAGCACTACGTTATCCGCGCGGGCTGGATGGTCGGAGGCGGGACTGGCAAGGACCACAAGTTCGTTTCCAAGATCCTCGAGCAGATTGTGGAGAACCGGAAGGTCATACACGCTGTAGTCGATAAGTGGGGAACGCCAACCTATACCAGAGACTTTGCGACGAATCTGTTCAGGTTGCTGGAAACGGAGCGGTACGGAGTCTATCACATGGTCTGCGAGGGGTCCGGCGCCAGGTATCACGTGGCCAAGGAGATCCTCAAGATTTGTGGCAGAGATGATATCGAGTTGAAGGCAGTAAACTCGGATTTCTTCAAGGATCAGTACTTCGCGCCCCGCCCCCACTCCGAAATGATGTGGAATGGCAATCTCCGCAAGTTGGGTCTGAACTTCATGCGCCCATGGCAAGACGCCCTGCGCGATTATATTCAACAGGAATTCCCCCACGCAATCGCCCGAAAAGCGTCGGCTACACTCGCCGAGGATGGTGTGGAGCGTCGCGAAGGCGCGAGAAGTGGCGATAGCCGCGGCCGGCGCATAATGGATATTCCCCTGTCAGAGCAGGGACCTTCGTGATGATATAGGCCGCCCGCGATCCGGCGAGCGGTGGCTGCACGGTGACATACCACCTTCTGTTAATATACCTTCTTGTGTACGCGGCGCGCCCGTTTGCCGAACACAATTCGTGCCAGATCCATAATTCCAAGCGCCAACACGAGGAGTCATGATGATGAAGCGCCTGAGCTACATAGCCTGCTTCTGCTGTGCGATTCTGGCCTGGACAGCGGGCGGCTGCGCGAAGAAGGTGGTGACGCAGCCAGGCGTTGCCGTCGATACGCTTGCGACGGGGGAGGCGAACCGGCTGGCAGTAGCACGAGAGGACCGCCGGTACCTGCTGAAACCCGGGGACGTCATCGACGTTAAGTTCTACTACAGCCCCGAGCTGAACGAGCAACTCGTAGTAAGGCCGGACGGGAGGATATCGTTGCAGCTGGTGGATGAGGTGACCGTTGAGGGCTTGACGCCGGCGGAACTCGACAGCGTGTTGACCGAGCGATACACGACAAAAATACCGTATCCGGAGATATCGGTGATCGTCAAACAATTCCCCAACCAGAAGATCTACGTGGGCGGGGAAGTACAATCGCCAGGGATCATTCAGTTGTCCGGAAGAATGACGACTCTCCAGGCCATTTTTGAGGCCGGTGGCTTCAGGCGATCGGCCAAGCTGAAGAACATCGTGATTCTTCGCGACCAGGGCAAAACGGAACCGCTTTTCGTAACGGTCAACCTCCACGAGGTTCTTAGAAAGACCGGCGGTTACAGCGATATCGTTTTGAAGCCACACGATATCGTCTTCGTGCCGAAAACGACGATCGCGAAACTGAACGATTTTGTATCCCAGTACATCGATAACCTTATACCTATCTCGGCTGTTTTCGGCCTGACGTACAACCTGAACCCGACGGTCGAAGTGAAATGACGAAGGAAAAAGTGGCGGCACTCGACCGCCCGCGAGGTGTGGGATGACGGCAAAAGGAAGAAATCCAAACGACTTCCGATTTGAACTGGAGTTCAGCAGGTATCACGAAATCCTGGTCAAACAGAAGGGGTTTATCATCGTGTTCTGCCTGTCGGCCGTGTTGTCCTCGCTCGCGCTGACGTATGTTTTCTCGGAACGGTACGTGGCCGCGACGAACATCTATTATAGGCCGCTGGAAAGGAGCCTTCTGCGACAGAAGGACACGGAGGCTTTTGGCGCGCCGGCGCCCGCGGCGCCGTTCAAGGTGATCATCCAGAGCCTGCAAGACATCACGCGAAGCGAGGTGATCCTGCGGCCGGTGGTCGAGGAACTGGGGCTGGACGTGCCGATAGTAGTTGAACACCCACCGGGACTTCGCGGATTGTATCCCAGGGCCAAGGACTTTGCCAAGGGACTGATGTCGGATATCCGGAACCTGGCGAAGTACGGCCGGATCATCGAGGAGGACCCCACGGTGCTGGCGATCAAGGGCCTGGGAAACAACATCTCGCTGAGCACGACCAAGGATTCGTATATTTATGTACTCAGTGTGAAGGACAAGTATCCCCAGCGCGCGGCGATGATCGTCGATACCGCAGGGCGATATCTCGTCGAGTGGCTGAGGGAGCAGGACCAGAACCCGGCCGAGATGAGGTACGTCCAACTACAGGCGCAACTAGACGAGAAGGAAGTCGAGATCAAGAAGTTCCGGGACGAGCGCCAGGCGCTGCTCGAAGACAACGATTATGTCGCGGTGGACGAGGAAATGGCCGACGGCGTCAAGAGCCTCTACGCAATGGAGCAGGACGTCGTAGAACTCGACGCCGAAATCGAGGAAAAGCACAAGAAACTCGAAGAACTCGACGAGCGGATTCGAGCGCAGAAGAGCGCGGAGGCTCAGATAGACCCGAAAGACGTCAAGAGGTTGGAATCCGAAAGGTTGTTTCTGGAAATCGAACTCGAGGGTCTGATGGCGAAGAGGGGTGTTCAACGCGCGTCGCTGACCCGGCTCCGGATCCGGCTGCAGAACCTGCTCGCGCTGCAAAAACAGGTCGACAATCTGGACATGCAGATCGAGGCGACGACCCGAGACCACCTGCACCTCAAAGATTTGTACGTGGAGGCGTTGTCCCAGGCGAACTCGGGGGAGAGTGAGATCAAGGTGCTGCACGCGGCACATGTGTCGGCCCGCCCGGTGCAACCGATCAAGGTGTATCACGTGGCCCTGTCGGCCCTCTTGTCTTTGTTCTTGTCCACCGGCCTCATATACGTGCTGGCGTTCTTCAATATTCGGACTTTCTTCAGTTCGGACGGCGTGAAGGGCCGGCGGCCGGGTGGCGGGAGCGAGAATAAGGAGCATGCGGAAAGTGCTTGAAGAAAAGGTCAATGACACGCGTCCGGATCCCGTGCGGTTGAACCGCCGCCGGTCGCTAAACCCATTGGTCCGCTACCTGGCGATCGCAATGTGGGGAGGACTGTTGGGCGTGCTGGTGTCGTATCTGCTACGAAAGGCAGGTTATTGACATTGGAACCGGCTCGCGGACAGGAGAGAGAGAATTTGGACGCATTATCGATCAATCCGGAGCCGGAGCAGGACCAGTACGTCGTTATCCGGCCGCGAGGGCGGGCGGGTGACGTCTTCACTGAGAGGGAGGTTTTTTGCCTCGTCGCCGCCGCCGAATCCGCTGCAAGAAGGCCGTGGCGGGTAACGTTCGGCAGGGCGTGTTGGCGGCTGTTCGAGATTGTCGTCAGTACCCTCGCCCTGGCCGTCTCGCTGCCGGCGATCGTCATCGTCGCGATCGTCGTCAGGGTGGATTCACCGGGACCACCCCTGTTCTTTCAGCGCCGGGTGGCGAAGAGCAAACTGATGTCCGGCGAGGATCTCCTCGAGAGCGATGAGTACGAGATTGTGGGTCCCCGGGTCTCTCCCGACAGAATGTACTGGGTGCCGCAGGCGTTCTGGTTCGTGAAGCACCGGTCGATGTACGCGGATGCGCGCGAACGATTCGCGGATTTGTACGACTACAACCTGACGAGCGATCAGGTCGCGAAGTTTCAGTTCAAAGTGCCCGACGACCCGCGCGTCACTAGAGTGGGACGCTGGCTACGGGAAAGCACGCTGGATGAGTTGCCGAACTTCTGGAACGTGATAAGGGGAGATATGAGCCTGGTGGGCCCGAGACCGGAACTGCCCCAGATGATTGCCAATTACCGCCACGAGCAGATGTCGAAGTTCACGGTCAAGCCCGGAATAACGGGCCTGCCTCAGATAAGTGGCCGGGGAAGGCTCGCCTTCCAGGAGACGGTCGCGTACGACGTCGAGTATGTCGCCAGGAAATCGCTCGCTCTGGATGTGAAGATCCTCTTTGCGACTCTGTGGAAAGTGGTTACGAGGCATGGCGCTTTTTGACCCGGCGGAGTCGCGATGACATGGCACTTTCCAACATCCTAAAGCCCCTTTTCCAAATCAAGTACTGGCTGGTGGCCTTCGCCGGTGCGTTGTTTTCGCTCGTCGTTTGGAAAATCATGGCGCTCGATTTCCGTTTCGGCGTGGCAGTAACGGCAGGACTCATCGTTCTCTCCCTGGCGATGATGGCCATCCACCGCATCGAGGGGTTTCTGCTCCTCAGTCTCGTTTTTGCGATCCCCCTGGCTGGTTTCAGCAAGTGGCTGATGGTTCAGCATGTTGTCGCGGTCGCCAAGGGCATCAGCTTCGGGCTGGCCGAAGTCCTGGTCGTTATCGCCTACCTCGTCTGGTTCGCCCAGATATTCATTGCCCGAACCAGGCCAATCCCGAAGTTCCGCAAGATCGACTCGTTGATCCTGCTGTTGCTATTCGCTCAGACCGTGTCCCTGCTCGGCGCACCCAACAAGCTGCTCGGATCGCTCGATATCATTTACAATATCAAGCACATTTTGATTTTTTATTTTATCTCCCACAAGATCAGGTACCACCATCTCAAGTGGGTCATCGTGTTGTTGCTCTTCGGCATCATGGTGGAAAGCCCCCTGGCGCTCTATGAGCGACTCACCGGTAACGTGGGAATCGGACGCACAAAGGGGGCCGTGGACGTGGACCGGTTCGGAAGCCAGTACGACGTTCCAGGCGTCGAGCAGTTGCGAGCGGAGGGGACGACGACCGATTCGCACGCACTGGGCGAATACCTGGCCATGCTGTTGCCGGTGCCGTTCGTTCTCATGATGATGCGGTTCATCGGCCCCCGGACCAGGCTGGTGCTGGCGGGCATTCTCGTATTGGGGGTGGGGGCGCTCATTGTGACGTTCTCGAGGGCGGGGTGGGTGAGTTTTGGCCTCGCGGCGATATACGCGGTGGCGGTCATGACGCTCGTGTGGCGGAATTTCCGGACGGTGTTTGCGACACTTGTAATCGTCGTCGTGGTGAGCGCCGTTTATCCAAAAGTATACGAGTACTTCTTCGTGCGTTTCATGGAGGCTCCATCCGAGATCCTGCAGTCCCGGTACAGTATGAACTGGACTGCGTTGGGTATCTGGAAGCAGAACTTTCTCTTCGGCTACGGACCCGCCAATTACATGGATGCACTTTCGGATCCGTCCGTTACGATCTACGGCCCGGATTGGCTCCCCGTACACAACGCCTTTCTGTTTATTGCTTCTGAATCCGGTCTTGTCGGGGTCGTCGCCTTTTTTGGAATTATCTTTCTTGCGATGTATCGCTGCTTCGAGTGCCTGAGGTGCGATGAGAAATGGGTGCGGGCGATGTCGCTCGCTGTGCTTGCGGCGCTCATCGCGTATCTTCTGGATGGTCTCACCAATCCGACGTTTCGAGATCCCGTCCCCTATGCGCTGCTTTGGGTCTACCTCGCACTCGGTGTCGCGTTCAAGCGGCTGGCGAGTGAGGGAGTCAAGCTAACCGGAGTGAGCCCGATCCATGGATAATCGATTGAAAATCACCGTCGTCGTCGCGACGTACAACCGAAGCGACACCATCGTCGTAACGTTGAAGCATCTGGCGGCGCAAACGCTGGACCCGCGGAGCTTCGAGGTGATCGTGGTCGACGACGGGTCTCCGGATGACACCGAAGCCGCGGTCCGCTCGCTCGAGGATTCTCTCCCTTACGAGTTGACGTACATGAAACATCCGAATCGCGGGCCCGGCGCCACGCAGAATCGGGGTATCCGGGCAGCGCGCGCGCCGCTCATATGTTTGATCGCGGACGACATTCACCTCGTCCCCGGCGCGCTGCAGGCGTACGTGGCGGATCATGAGAAAAACCCGGGCGCCAACGTTGCCATTCTGGGAAAGGTCATTCAATCACCCGAGTTGCGGAAGAAATCGGTTTTCCTGTGGCATTGGGACCCCTTCAAGTTCAGACATCTGGAGAATATGAGGGAGCTACCGTATTACCTGTTCTGGGCGTGTAACATTTCTTTGAAGAAGGATTTCATGCTGGAGAACGGCCTGTTCAGGGAGACGCGCGGCAGGGCCGGGGCCGCGGCGCACGAGGACGTCGAGCTAGGTTGTCGGCTATCCGCACGGGGACTGCGAATCCTTTATAACAAGGACGCGTCGGGGCAACATTATCACGTCGAATCGCTAGACGGGGCCACTCGCCGGGCCTATGTACGGGGGTTGAACTGGGGGGAATTCCGAAGCCTGGTGGATCGACCCGATATCACGGTTCGTTATCATATTCTCAATATCCACACAATCCGGGATCATATCGATGCCTTTCGCCGGCCAAACAGCCTGATAGGTGCGGACCGGAACTTGTTTCTGCTCGCCGTGCGCCAGTTGATACGCACGGTTCTTTTTAACCCTGTCACGGTTCCACGTGTGTGGCTGCCGTTGATGGCCCGTGCGGAGAAGAACTCCTTCGTGGCGCGGCTGATGCACCGGGACTTGTACCGGGGAGTCATAGCCTACCATTTCTTCAAGGGGGCGGCAGACGGCCACAAGCGTTACCGGCGGGAGGACGCCAACCACGATACCGATGGAGCTCTTGCATAGTGAAAGTGAGCGTGGAGATATCGACCTTCAATCGGCGTGACGTGCTCGCGCGGGTGCTGGAGGCGTTGGCAAACCAGACGTATTCGCGCGACGAGTTCGAGGTGGTGCTGTCCGATGACGGTTCGGCAGAAGACATCGCCGGTCTTGTCGAATCGCTCGAGGGCTCACTTCCATATTCGATCCGTTTTCTGGCCAACGAACACCGAGGCTGCGGTTACGCCCATAACCGCGGGATTCGACAGGCGAAGGGGGACCTGGTCGTCATGCTGGCGGCGGATCTGATACCCGAACCTCGCTTGCTAGAGGAACACGTCAGGTCACATACCGCCGAACCCGACCCGACGGTCGTCGTGGCGGGTAAGATGAAACAGTCCGATGAGCTTCCGCAGACGGCGTTCCAAAGAGGGTGGAACGCGATCGTGGAGGAGATGTTCGTCGAAAAGGACGGAGAGCCCGATTATCGGGATTTTTGGGTCAGTAATCTGTCGTTCAAGAGGGACTTCATGATCCGGCACGGGATGTTCCGCGAGTGGCCGGCCGCGGCCCACGAGGATCTGGAGTTGGGGTACCGCCTGGAGCAGAACGGAATGAAGCTGATCTACAACCCAATGGCCCTCGGGCATCACCACCACGCCGAGACACTGACGACCGTCGCGAAGAGATCATATGCGCACGGGTACAACTGGCATCACCTCGAGGAAGAGGTCCCGGATGTTCGTATCCGCATGAAATCCGGAAGACTCGAGCCGGCGGACGGATGGATGTTGTATTTGAATTGTCGGATCAAAGCGGCGCTGCGCAAAGTGCTGCTGAACCGGTACTCGATAACTCACATCGCAATACCGTTGATCAACCGGGCGGAGACCGCTGCTGCCCTGGCGGCTCTGGTTCCATTCCTGACGCGGAAGGTCGCCTCGTACAATTTCCATCGGGGCGTTGTGGACTATAAAAAGCAGCAATCGCAAAGGTGAAGAGATCCCTCTAGACGACGACAGCCCGGAGATTCAGCAAACAGAGCTCAAACGTGTCGCCAAAGGGGCTGCGGTGAGCTTCGTCGGCAAGGTTTCCGAGGGGGGCTTTCAGTTTTTCTATACGCTGATCCTGGCGAAGATACTGGGTGCGGACGCGTTCGGGCTGTTCATGCTCGGTCTGATTATCATCAACCTTACGAGCATTATCGGCAGATTCGGCTTCGATTTCGTTGCCGTCAAGTACGTGTCTCTCTATCAGGGCGTTGGTAATGACGCGCGCATCAAGGGAATAATAGTCCGATCTTTCAGATATGCGCTCATTACTAGCGTGCTCTTCGGTGTGGCGCTGTTCGCAACGTCGGACGTGCTGCTGGCCAGGGTATTCCAGAAACCGGAACTTGGCAGGGTCATCAGATGGATGTCTGTTTCGCTGGTGTTCTGGTCGATAATGATAGTCGCGCTAGCGTCGACCCAGGGCCTCAAGATAATGAAATACAGGGTATACGGTCAGCACGTTTTCTGGCCGGTGGTCAACATCAGTCTGGTAGCCGTGTTTTTCTTCGCCGGTTTTACACTCTACGGCGTCGTGGCAGCTCACGTCCTGTCGGTGGCGGCTGCGTCGATCCTGTCGGTGTACTTTCTACTGAGAGCGTTTCCGGGGATGAAAAGCGTGAACGCCGTCTACGGAGACAGGATGACACTGATCAGATTCTCGGTGCCGCTGTTGTTGGTGAGTGTGGTCAATCTGCTCATGAGGCGCACGGATTCCTTGTTATTGGGGTATTTCAGATCGTCGGCGGAAGTCGGTGTATTCAACGTTGCCATGAACGTGGCGGTCATAACGAGCGTCGTACTGGTGTCCTTTAACGCGATATTTGCTCCTATGATCTCGGATCTTTACAATCGCGGGGAAACGAAGACTCTCGAGGGACTCTACAAGACGGTGACCCGGTGGGTGTGGACCATCAGCTGTCCCGCTTTCCTGCTGGTACTTCTTCTTTCCAGGGAGATCCTGTCCGTATTCGGGCCGGAATTCGTTGCCGGTTGGGCCGTCCTGATCACGCTCAGTTGCGCTCAAATGCTAAACGCGGGTGTAGGATCAGTGTCGATGATGCTCGTCATGTCCGGTCGGCAGAAGATCGTAATGTACAACACCATTGGTATGAGCCTCGCCAATATCGTGCTGAACTTGTTGCTAATCCCTCGCTATGGTATAATGGGTGCGGCCCTTGCCAGTGGTGTATCCATCGTTGCCTTAAACTTGATCATGCTCTTTGAGGTGTACGGGCACCTGGGGATTCATCCGTACAGCAGGAGATTCGTCGGTCCCATAGTCTTCGGTGCGATTGCTTATTGTGCGGTTCTCATCGCAGACAGGATTGTATTCGTCGATTTGGGGGGGCTGCAGAAATTGCTCATTTACATACCCGCGTTCGCCGCTGTTTTCATGGGTCTGCTGCTCGCCTGGGGAATCGGCGACGAGGATAAAATGATCATCAATACGATAAGAACGAACCTCAAGAAGATCAGGGCTTAGCGACAAAAAAGGGAGAACGTATGAAAGTATTTCTTCTCGGACTTGATGGAATGACACTGAAAATTATCGAGCCCTACATAGAGGCGGGTCTGCTGCCGAATTTCAAGAAGTTGAAAGGCGAGGGGGCATGGGGAACCCTGCAATCAACGATTCCGCCCATCACGGGCCCGGGTTGGGTTTCGCTGACGACGGGGAAGAACGCGGGCAAGCACGGTGTCTTCGAATTCAGAAAACGAAATGGATACAAGACTGAACTTCTTACACGGAACAACTCGGAAACGGCCGAACCGCTGTGGACGACGTTGAAGAGAAACGGCAAGAAGGTCGTTCTCATCAACATCCCGTTCACATACCCGCCGGATGAGGTCGACGGCGTCCTCATTTCCGGGATGACGACACCCTCGACTCATGCAGATTTCGTTTATCCGCGTGAGGTGAAAGATGAGTTGTTCGAGCTCATTCCGGATTATCAGATTGACGCCGGTGGGCGAGAGTTCATCCTGTCCGGGGACAAGAACGAACTGCTGAAGCAAGCGTTCAAGATCACCCGGGACAGAAGAAAACTCATGCAGCATTACCTGGATAACAGGGAATGGGACCTGTTTTTCATTACGTTCGTTGCCACCGATCGGCTGCAGCACTTCATGTGGGAGGAGATTATCGCCCAGGACGCCCGGTGCGTAGAGTTCTACCAACTCCTGGACGAAATCCTGGGCGAGGCACTGGACAGGGTCGACAACGAAACCGCGTTGCTGGTCGTGTCGGACCACGGCTTCCGGGCGTCTCGAAAATCGTTTTGCATCAATAACTTCTTGAGGAACGAGGGATTCTTGACCACCAGAGACAAGTCCGGGACCGAGCGGGCGATGTCGAAAGTCAATCTGGCGGGGCTGGTCGGTGCTCTTTACATGCTGGGGAAGCGGGTCGGCCTGTTGCGCCTCAAGAAATACGTGCCGCTACCGCTGCTCAAACGCGTCAAGGAAACGTTCCTTGCCGCCGGGATGACGGAGGACAAGATCGACTGGGAGAACACACGCGTCTTTTCGCTGTTGTGGTACGCGGTGGACATCAATCTGAGGGGGCGGGAGGCTCGGGGTATCGTGGACGAAAAGGACTACGACGACCTGTGCAAGAAAGTGGAGGAAGCGTTACTGAACGTAAGAGACCCTGAGACCGGTGACGGTATTATCAGAAAGGTCTACCGGGGGAAGGATCTCTACGCCACCAACTATGAGAACAGCATCCCCGATCTGGTCGTGGATATGAGTGACGGCTACGCGATACGAAACGACCTCGGGGAGAACATCGTCGATGACGTTAAGGTCGGCAAGACCTATATCACCGGCAATCATGATCTGGACGGGATCATGATGGGTTGCGGGGACGTGATCAACCCGACGAATCTGGACGCCAGCATATACGACGTCTGTCCCACGATTCTCTACCTTATGGGGTTGCCGATACCGGACGACGTGGACGGTCGCGTTCTGACTGAAATGATAACGAGCGAGTTCACGAGTACGAACGAACAGAAGACGGAGAAGGTAACGAAGAAGGGCTCCTCGCGGGGGAGTACGACCCAGGAAGAGGCTGAGGAGTTGGAGAAGCGTCTGCGAGACCTGGGCTACCTGGGGTAGGCAGTGTGCTCGAGACAACCGTTGACGCGAGAGGATGGAGGTGTTGAATGCGGAGTGCCGGAGCGAACGAAAAGGCGGCGATCTATGTTGGTGTGGTTCTCATCGCGTTCGGCCTGATACTCAACAAGTTCACGATCGGTTTCTATACCGAGCAGGGATCGATCGTTTCAGGGTTTTTCAGCCTGGTGATCGTCCTATTCGAACTGCTTCTCATCGCCGTTGGTGTGTTCTTCATGGCAAGGAAACCACGGGGTAGCGCAAACGTGGCCGTGAGCCTCTCGGTGCTGGGTCTTAGCTTCGTGGCAGCGGAACTCGTGGCAGTCTCGCGGGGTGTGTTCTCCCAAACCGATTTTTCCGACAGGAACAGACTTTTCTACGGATTCTTCGAACCGGACGCCGAACTGGGCTTCAAGCCCCGCCCCGATCTCAAGGACTTCGAATTGTCGTGGCTGAGCAATTCCGTAACCGGTGATTACGATACGGACACCTACGGCCTCCGTAACGTCGGCAAAGACTACGCCGGAGCGAGGGTGTTCTTTGTCGGAGATTCGTTCACGTTTGGCGCGTGGGTCGAACGACAGGACACGTTCTATGGCGTTATCGAATCACGTATCAATGAACCCGTGATCAGCCTCGGGGTGGGCGGGTATGGTTTGCGGCAGTACCGGACAATGATTGCACGATTTCTTGAGAAGTATCATCCGGATGTGGTAGCGCTGTGCGTGTTTGCCAACGATCTCGCCCCGCTTGAAACGGACGCGCAACTGGCGGATTACTACCGAGTAAAGGCGTGGGATAAGTACGAGTCGATGTCGTACCGACGGAAAAGCATCGTCTATCATACATTCAGGCTGCTAAGGAGTGTGGGGCTGAGGGGCCAGGTGCATCGGATGCAAAACGGGCTGACCATATTCAAGAGACCCTATGGGGCCAGCAGGACGTACGTCTCTGGCCGGGAGTACGTTGGTGTGGAAAAAATCATGGGCGAGATCATCGACCTCGTGAAGGGGCACGACGCGACCCTCCTGCTGGTTCTCATCCCATCGAAGGAATCGGTGTACAAAGCGGAATATGTTCGCGCCTTCAAGAGAGACTACCTTCGCAATGAGGAGGATGGGTTTGCGAGGCTGGGTGGAATCGCCAGGGAGCGGGGAATCGAGTGCATCGACTTGACGGATTTATACCGTCGCCTGGCGGATACCGGCGAGACACTCTATTTTGAGACGGATCCCCACTGGAACGAGCGAGGTCACGCGATTGCGGCCGACGCCATATTGCCGCATATCAGCCCCCACATACGGCGCTAGAGCCGCAGTGAACTGCATTGGTTGGAACTATGTCCGACGCCGCCCTCGAGAGACTCGAAGGCCCACCGCTCCCGGCCCCAGCGGCCCTGGGGCTGGCCGCGGCGCTCGCCGTTGACGGTGACCACGTGAGGGCGTGCCGTGTCCTGCGCCGGGTGGCGCGCGTCTCCAGGCAAACGGAGCCAGCGGAGGCCCTGTCCACGTACACATGCCGGGTCTTCGAAGACATACTCGCCGTAGCGAACGACAGAAGGGACCTGGATTCGTTGAAACTCAGGCACAGGGATCGTTTGCTCAAGGCGCTATCCCGTGTTCTCGGGCCATTGCAAGGGGCGCTTGGGGTGGTGGGTCGGGTGGCGCGCAGGGCCGGTTTCCCGAACGGCGTCGTCATCGAGGACCTCGCCGATCGTTTCGCACAACAATGTTGGGTAAGCGGTTTGCCCGCAAATCCCGGGTTCGTCGGTGACGCCCGGCGTCTTGGTGGTATGACCGGGTATGAGTCATCAAGAGTCGTATACCGTGATGTTTTTCGCACCTATCTGGAACATTGGGTGGATGCATGCCTCTCCGTCGAGGATCTGTTGCTGGCGACGGTTAAGCCCGCGGATGCGCACGCGCTCTATTGTATCGTGCGGGAGAAACGCCCGTCGGTGGTCCTCGAAATCGGGTCTTTTGTCGGGTTCTCCACCTGCCTGATGGCGTGGGCGGTCAAGGACAACGGAACGGGCGAGATTCACTGCGTGGACCCCAATCTGAAACATCTCTCCGTGGACCGGCCCCTCGCGCAAGCGGAAAGCGCTTTGGGGAACCTCGGGCTCGAGCGTTACGTACAAATACACGAGGGGTTCTTTTCGCCGCCGTCCGGCGATATGGAGGGAGAAGTGCTGGGGCCCGGCGCGTCACGGCTGTTGCCACCGGTGGAACTCGCATTCATCGACGGTGACCACTCGACGTGGTCGGTCATCCAGGATTTCGTGTTGTTGCTGCCGTGTCTGGCCCCGGAGGCGACTGTCGTCTTTCACGATACGAAAGCGTGGCGCTCAGTCCGCCAGGGTATCCAGATTGTGTTAGGCTCCGGCATGTGGGAGCAATATAATATGCGGTATTCGGAGATCATTCCCTCAGGGTTCGACGGCCTGGGGATAGTGGAAATAAGCAAAGTATCGTAATATGCACCGCGCGGCGGGACGGGCCGGCGTGCAGGAGGGAACTTCGATGGGAAACTTTTTCAGAACGCGTTATCTGGCCTGGGTGGCCGCGTTGAGCGTTGTAACGGTTTGCTCTTGCAAGGCAATCGCCAACAAAGGCCTGGGGAAAAAGCACGATCCGGAGCGTTTTGGAATCTATACGTGTACGCTCGACGGCAAGAACCTCAAACAACTCATAACCGATCCCTCCCGGGAGTTGAACCACGCGAGAGTATCACCCGACAAGACATCGATCACCTTCACGCGCTACAACCACAAGGGGCCAAACAGGCTTGCCGAGGAGAAGGGCGGCAACTATTTCAACACGGAGCTAATGCTGATGAATATGGACGGTTCCGGGCTGGTGAGCCTCATACCGGCACGCAAGAAGATTGTCGCTGCCAACGGTTATTGGACGCCTGACGGCAAAGGCATCATCCATATCTCCAACAACAACCCCAAAAAGAAAGTGCAGGTGATGTACCTCGACGTCACCACCCGGAAGACCAGGCGCGTTCCCACGCCGGAGAGACTGTTCACCGCCGATCCCCACCAGGTGGGTAATCAAATCGTGTTTCCGGGGATCGCCAAGAAGAACGAACTGTTGAGCATCTGGATAATGAATGCGGACGGGTCCAACGCCCGCAAGATCTCGAGTCCACCCCCAAAGAAGACCCAGGGAAAGAAAGCCGCGGTGCCGGTCGGTGATTACGACCCGAAACTGTCCCCGGACGGCACCAAGGTCACGTTCATGCGCCACCTCACCAAGCTCAGCTGGCACATAATCGTGGTAGATCTCAAGACAGGCAAGGAAGCCGATCTGACGAAACACGATGGAGTGGATGGGGTGCCAGAGTGGTCCAGTGACGGCAGGCTTCTTATTTTTTGGCATATCGACCCCAAGAACATAGGGAACTCCGGGCTTTACACGATGAGACCGGACGGCAGTGGCCGCAAGAAAATCCCACTGCCTGCCGGGTACCGCTATACCATGCCCGCCTTTTTCCCGGGTGAAGGATCGGACAGCAACACGAGGATTATTTTTTCGGCGAAGAAGGACCGCACGTTCCAGTAGTGCATGGCTCCCGGTAAAACGAGCCATGCGTTTCCCATGACACGCGCACGCGCGCACGCGGCATGAAGACCTCGGCGCAAGGTTCAGCCTGCATGAACTCACCGAACATATCCGTGGTGATCGCGAGCTTCAACTGTTGGCACCACCTGAAGAACTGTCTCGGGTCGCTGGCGGTATCGAAACATCTGCTGGCCGAAGTAATCGTGATCGACAACGCCTCCGTGGATGGAACGGTGGAAAAGCTGCGGAAAGAGTTTCCCCAGGTGAGGGTGATCGAGAACCCGAGTAACGTCGGCCACACCGGTGCGGTAAACCAGGGCATGCGGGAGACTACGGCGGATCTCGTTCTCGTACTCGATGCGGACACAGAGCTTTGGGCCGACGCTATCGAATACATGGCATCGTTTCTCGGCGAGCACCTGGACTCGTGGATGGTCGCGCCGCGAACGCTCAACACCGATGGAACCCTTCAAGAGACGGCTCGGAACTTTCCCTCCGCTATAAACGGTCTTTTTGGGAGACGGAGCATTCTGACGCGCCTGTTCCCCAACAACCGCTTTTCGAGAAAATATCTGGGCCGGGGCGAGATGGCCGGCGAAGAGCCGTTTCGCGTACAGCAGATAAGTGCGGCGTGCATGCTGTTCCGAAGAGAGGTTCTGTCGACCGTTGGCATGTGGGACGAAGCCTACACGGGGTATTGGGTCGACAGTGACTGGTGCAAACGGATTCAGGCAGTTGGTGGTGTGATATACTGCGTGCCACGAGCGGTCGTGACGCATCATGAGCAGAACAAGCCATTCATGAAAAAGAGCCCGGAGCGAATAATCGCATTTCACAGAGGGGCGCAACGGTTTTACCGGCTGCACTACACATCAGGGAGATGGGATCCACGCAGCCTGCTGGCAGCCGGCCTGCTGGCGACGCGCGCGGCCATGCTGATCGGGCTGAACACGTTCAAGAAATCGTCCCGCGACGGGATGGACCCCTTGTCGGAAAGGTGATGTAAGTGAACGATAAGCCCGGCTTGGCCCGGCACATTCTCCTGATCGCGCTCGGCGTGCTGCTACCCGTCGGGCCGGTCCTCGGCCAGGACGATGGCCGGGTCGAGTTGGAAGGCAAGGTCGCCGATCTGTTCGAGGCGCGTTGCTCACGCGCGGGCTGCCACGCCGGACCCTCTCCACAACAGGGTATGGACCTTGGACGCGAACGTTTTTATGGAGCCACCGTTGATGAGCCGAGCGTGGAGCGGCCGGAGCTCAAGCGCGTTGACCCCGGTCAACCCGAAGTCAGCTACCTGATGATGAAACTCAAGGGTGCCCCCGGCATCGTCGGAGCGCAGATGCCGCTCATCGGCGACAAGCTCACCGAAGCAGAGCTCGATCTCGTTGCCGAGTGGATCGCGGGGATCGACGAGGTCGACGAAAGCCGCAAACTGCGGTCAGAATCGACCCGGGCTTATGCCTTCGACGGTTGGAAGATCGTCAACCTGCCCACGACGCGCGCGCTCGATGCGCGCAGCTTTTTCTTTATGATCTCCCACCGGTTCAACCCGAGGCTGCGGGACGGCTACGACGCCTTCTTCGGCCTCGACGGCAGCGGTATCATCTTCCTCGGACTGGGATACGCGATCACGGACGAGCTGCTGGTCACCGTGGGGCGCAGCAATTCCTCGGACGATGTCGAGCTGCAGGCCCGCTATCTCATCAAACGGCAGGAGGCGGTGGGGAAGTGGCCGGTTGATGTTTCTCTCCACACGTCGCTCAATTGGGTGTCGGAGGACCCGCCGGGGGTCAAGGGGCGCTTCCGCGACGACGCGGTGAAGTTCACCGCGCAAGTGACGCTCGCACGCGAGCTTCGGCGTGATTTCGGTCTCGCCGTGGTGCCCGGGATCCTGTTCAACGCGGCCGAGACCGTGCAGGGCGAGGATCCGCTGGTCACGATCGGCCTCGGGGGCCGTTGGAGGTTCGGGCGCAATCTGTCGCTCGTGGCGGAATGGGTCCCCATCGTCAGCGGTTACGTGCGCACGAGCACTTTCGGCAACGACATTCGCTTCGACAGCTGGGGCGGTGGTCTGGAGATTACCACGGGCGGTCACGTATTTCAGATTGTCCTTAGCAACACCGTGGGGCTTACCACCGACCAGTACCTGCGTGGCGGGGACCTCGATATCGAAGTACCCGACGTTCGACTCGGCTTCAATATTTCACGCGTCCTGAATTTCTTCTGAACTCTGATTGTCGACGACCATGAGAACCCTGCGGACCCACCTACTCGTGTATTTCTTCCCCGTGTTGCTCGGGCTCGGCTGCGAACATGCGCCGCCACTGCAGGCCGTCGGTGGGGGGCAGGCGGCGACGTTCGGCAGCATTCAGGACAACATCTTCAGCGTCCGCTGCGCGATTTCCTCCTGCCACATCGGATCGGGCTCACCTCTGGGCCTCGACCTGAGCGCCGGCAAGGCGTTCGCGAACATCGTGGGCGTGCCGAGCATCGAAGTGCCCCGCCTGCTGCGGATAGACCCCACCAAGCCGGACAGCAGCTACCTGGTCATGAAGATCGAGGGTGCGGCGGGGATCCAGGCGTCGCGCATGCCGGCCAATGGACCGCCCTTTCTCTCGCCGGAGCAAATCGGCGCCATACGGCAGTGGGTCTCGGACGGCGCTCCGAGCAACTAACCTCCTCCCCATATTAGAGAGATGGCTTTGTGTCGCTGGGCCCGGTGTGAGTATGGACGTGGACGCGTTCGCGGCTGGGGGCCACGCAATGGGTTGCCTGCGGGGTCGTGGCCATGGTAGTCTCGACCCGCTGCAAAGCCGGATGTGGCGCGAAGTGTAACCTATTACAACGAAAGGCAGGAGAAGTACCTGATGAGCGATGCGTCCGACCCAGAATCCGTCGCGGAAACGGTTCACCTCAGATTCGTCGTGAACGGTGAAGAGATCGCAGTTTCCTTTGCCTCGTACAAGACGTTGCTCGAGGTTTTGCGCGAGGATCTCCAGCTCACCGGTACCAAGCACGGGTGCGAGCTCGGTGAGTGCGGCGCGTGCGCCGTCCTCCTCGACGGCGAGCCGGTGCTCTCGTGCCTGACCCTGGCCCTGGAATGCGGGGGCCGGCGGGTGACGACCGTCGAAGGCCTGGCCGCCGCGGTGAAACTCCGTCCCCTTCAGGAGGCGTTCGCCGACCTGGGCGGCGCACAGTGCGGTTATTGCACGCCGGGCATTCTGGTGACGGCCCAGGCATTGCTCGATCGTGTCCCCCACCCTACGCGGGAGCAAATCCGTGAAGCGCTCTCGGGCGTCTTGTGCCGTTGCACCGGTTACCAGCAGATCTTTGAATCCGTCGAAGCGGCTATCGCGAGGGGTTCCGAGGTGAAGTCGTGAGCGGGGACCGCGCGGGCTCGTTCAACGTAATCGGCCTGCCTCGCCGCCGCGTGGACGGCCGGGCGAAGGTCACCGGCACGACCCGGTTCGCCGACGACATCGTCCTGCCGCGAATGGTGCATTGCAAGATGCTGCGGTCGTCCGTGCCCCACGCGCGGATCAAACGTCTGGACATATCACGCGCCAAATCCCGCCCCGGCGTGCATCTCGTCCTGACGGGAGCGGATCTACCGATCGAGTTCGGTATCCTGCCCGTCAGCCAGGACGAACAGGCTCTTTGCGGCGACAAGGTGCGGTTTGTGGGTGACCCAGTGGCGGCGGTCATCGCACGGGACGAACAGACCGCAGCGCAAGCGGCCGAATTGATCGACGTCGAATACGAGCCATTGCGAACCATCGCTGACCCGCAAGACGCGCTGGCCCATCCGGAGCCGCGCATCCACGACTACGGCGAAGAGGGCAACGTCCACAAGCGCGTGGCCCTGCAGTTCGGGGACGTCGACGAGGCGCTGGCGAAAGCGGATCGGGTCTTCGAGGACCTGTTCTTCTACGAGGGCAACACGCACCTGCCGCTCGAGCAGCACGCCGCGGTGGGCGAGGTCGATCGTGACGGAAAACTCACCCTGTGGTCGAGCACGCAGACGCCGCACTACGTGCACCGCGCGCTGGCCAGGGTGCTGGAGTTGCCGGCGGCCCGCATCCGGGTGATCGCCTGCCCAAACGGCGGCGGGTTCGGCGGCAAGAGCGATATTTTCAACCACGAGATCGTCGTGGCCAAGGCGGCGCTGGAATTGGGGCGCCCGGTAAAGATTTGCCTGACGCGCGAAGAGGTATTCTACGCCCACCGCGGGCGGCACCCTGTGTTGATGAGATTCAAGACGGGCGTTAGCAAGAAGGGCAAGATCGAAGGCATGCGTCTCGAGACGATGGTCGACGGTGGCGCGTACGGCTCCTACGGAGTGGCGAGCCTCTTTTACACCGGCGCCCTGCAAACGGTTACCTATCACGTACCCCGCTATCAATTTCAGGGATGCCGAGTGTTCACGAACAAGCCACCGTGCGGGCCGAAGCGGGGGCATGCCACCGTGCAGCCGCGTTTCGGCCAGGAGATCCACCTGGACAAGATTGCCGAAGCGCTCGCCCTCGACCCGGCCGACATGAGGCTCGGCATCGTCGAGAAGCCCGAAAGCCTGACCGCCAATTACCTTAGCATCAGCACCATCGGTCTTGCCGAGTGTATCCGCCGCGTCGTAAAAATATCGGACTGGAAGAACAAGTTTCGCAAGCTCCCCGAGGGGCACGGAGTGGGCATCGCGTGCTCGTCCTATCTGTGCGGGGCGGGGTTGCCCATTTACTACAACAAGATGCCCCATTCGGGGGTGCAGATAAAACTCGATCGTTCCGGTGGCGTGACGGTTTTTTGCGGCGCGACCGAAATCGGCCAGGGTTCCGACGACGTGCTGGCCGCGGTCGTGGCCGAAGTGCTCGGTGTGGATCCGTTCGACATTCGCTGCGTTACCGGGGACACCGACTTGACGCCGGTCGACCTCGGGTCGTACTCGAGCCGCGTGACGGTCATGATGGGCAACGCGGCGATTCAGGCGGCGGAAAGGGTGAGGGACCTCGTGGCCTCGGCGGTGGCGAAGAAACTGGACGTCTCCGCGAACGGTCTCGCCTTCGCCGGGGGACGCGTGTTCGATTCGAGAGACCCCGATCGGGGTATGGCATGGCCGGACGCGGTCGTCTGCGCCGAGGAACTGCACGGCACACTGGGTAGTACCGGGTCCTATGCACCACCGAAGGCTGCGGGCCGGTTCAGGGGAGCGGGCGTCGGGCCGTCGACGGCGTACTCCTACACGGCGGCGGTGGTCGAAGTCGATATCGACGCGGACACCGGCTGGATCACAGTGCCCCGGGTTTACATCGCCCACGACATCGGCCAGGCGATCAATCCGGTTCTGGTGCGGGGACAGGTCGAAGGAGGGGTCTACATGGGCCTCGGCGAGGCCTTGATGGAGGAACAAGTGTTCCGGCGCCTGCCCGCGAAGCTCTCCGGTGCGCTGGTCCACAAGTTTCCATCGATGTTGGAATACAAGAGCCTCACCAGCCACGACATGCCGGAGGTCGTAACCGAGCTCGTAGAAACCTCCGACCCCAAGGGACCGTTCGGAGCGAAGGAGGTGGGGCAGGGACCCCTGTTGCCGATCATGCCGGCGGTGGCCAACGCCGTTTACGACGCTGTCGGTATCCGCATCGACGAGGTGCCGATTACGGCGGACAAGATTTCGAGAGCGCTGCACGACAAGGCCAGGGGAGGTGCCGGGCGTGTCGGTCCGCGCACGTTTCCGGATGTGGCGTGGCCGGACCCGTTACGGGTGCCGCCGCCGTGGGAGGGTGGCGACGGCAAGCCCGTGAACGACCCCGAGCGCAAAGGCGCCGCAAAACTGGATGGAGTCAAGCGACAATGATGCGCCTGCCGTATTTCCGCTACCACGCGCCGCGCCGGGTGGGCGAAGCTGCGAAGATCCTGGCTGGAGAGGGGCCTGGGGCCATGCTGGTCGCCGGGGGCACCGACCTGCTGCCAAACATGAAGCGCCGGCACCAAACGCCGACGACACTGGTGTCGCTGAGTCGTGTGGACGAGTTACGCGTGGTGGACGACGGCGCGGCGCTCGGTCTGGGAGCCGGCCTGACGTTGACCGAACTGGTTCGAAACCCCGCCGTCCGCGAGCGGTATACGGGGTTGTGGCAGGCGGCGGCCCAGATTGCCACGCCGCACCTGCGAAACATGGGCACGCTGGGCGGGAACATTTGCCTCGACACGCGCTGCACGTACTACGACCAGAGCTACGAATGGCGCAAGGCCGTCGACTACTGCTTGAAGAAAGATGGTGAGGTCTGTTGGGTGGCGCCCTCCAGTTCGCGGTGTCTCGCCGTCTCTTCGACCGATACCGCTCCGGCGCTGCTCTCGCTCGGAGCCCGCGTTCAGTTGGTGTCGACCAGCGGTGAGCGAACGGTGGAGTTCTCAGACCTGTACGAGAATGACGGTGTGGATTACATCAGGCGACGTCCGGACGAGATCGTGACGAGGGTGCTGCTCGAACCGCTGTCCGGCTGGGAGAGTACGTACTGGAAGCTGCGGCGGCGAGGGGCGTTCGATTTTCCGGTGTTCTCGGTGGCGGCGGCGGCGAAACTTACGAAGAACGGGAAGGTGGAGGACGCCCGGATTGTGTTGGGCGCCGCCGCCTCGCGGCCGCTGCTGTGCGGAGCGGCCTCGGGTTGCCTTCGCGGGAAGAAGCTAACCAACGAAACGATCGCGGAGGCCGCGGCCATCGCCGCGAGGGTAGCGAAGCCGATGGACAATACGGACTTCACGCTCCAGTGGCGCAAGCGCGTGGCGTCCGAATTCGTGATTTACGCGCTTCGCGAGTTACGCGGAGACGACATGAGAGACACGCGCGTTCGAATCGCCCGCCACGACCTTGCTGCAACAGTTATCTAACCCCAATGCGTCAAAACAGGAACCACGGGTTCGGCGGGCCGGGCACCGGAACGGTGGCACTCCGGCTCAGACAGTCCTCGCGCGCCGAGCGATCGCGATCTATCCGCCGCTTTTCGCCCGGGCGGCTTTCTTCAACTTGTCATTGGCAAAAATCGCCACCTCGACCCGGCGGTTTAGCTGGCGGCCGCTGCCGGTATCGTTCGTCGCGACCGGCTGATCCTCTCCGTATCCCATGACGGTAAAGCGGGTGGGCTTGACGTTGACGCTCGACAGGTAGTTGGCGACGGCCTGGGCGCGCAGGCGCGACAGCTGCAGGTTATGCTCGTCAGAGCCGGTGGCGTCCGTGTGGCCCTCCAGCAGGATTTCCGTGTCCTCGTATTTGTTGAGAATTTCCGCGAGTTGCGCCAGTTCCTGACGGCTCGAGCTACCGAGAACCGCCTTGTCGATATCGAACATCAAACCGGAATCGAACGTTATTTTGATACCCTCACCGACGCGTTCGATTCTGGCGCCCTCGATGTCACGTTCGATTTCAGCGGCCTGCCGGTCCATATAACTGCCGATCCACAGACCCGCCGCGCCGCCGATCGCTGCCCCGAGGATCGCGCCGACGGCGGTGTTGCCGGTCTTCTTGCCGATGACCCCACCGACCACACCGCCCGCGCCTGCCCCGATAACGGCTCCCTTTTTCTTGTTGCTCCAGGATGAGCATCCGAGGGTACCCACCAGGAGCAGCGTCACCATACCAAGGGTGATGGTCCTTTTCATAGAATCTCCTTTTGCATGCTCAGGGTTGCTATCGTCTCTCGTTCCACGGGACCTATCCGCCCCAGCGAGCGCCGTGGCGACGGGCTGCCGGCGTTCGACCTCCCGCGGCGGCGTGGAGTGTAGCACGTGCATAGGGAGCGAAGGAAGCAGGGATCGGGCCAAACAGGCCGCGTCGCCGTATCTCCAATTCGCCGCCTAAGTTGCTCCATCGCCCGGGTCGGGGCCATCCGTCGCCGCTCAAGATCGCGTGCCCCCCCAAAGGCCGCGCTTTGAGGCTTGAGAAAGCCGCAAATCCGTGGTACAATGGCGCGTTCCACGAGCAAGGGAATCCCGCTCGGCCGGCCCGGAGCCCTGCTTCGGACCGTCCCCGCAACTCGCGGTTCCACGCCGTGGAACGGGTTCCCGTCTTACGAAGCACTATTCATTCCCAATTAAAGGAGGTTTGCTATGCGCCTCTGTTACAAGTTGCCCGTCCCCGCGGCCGTCGCAATGTCAGTGGTCCTTGGAGCGGTGGGCATTACGGGCGCGCTGGTACGCGCCGGGTTCGCCGGTGGTACAGCGAGCTACATGCAAACGGCACAGCCCTCGGTAACGTCGTCCGTGCCCGGCGGGGAGGCATCCGCGCTCACACCGCCACAGGCCGTTCGCAGGGACTTCGAACTCGGCCAGGTGAGCGTCGGGCCTAACGTGCGCGTGACCGCGAGCACCTCTCCACAAAACGAGACGTCCATCGCTGTCGACCCCAACAATTCAAACCGAATCGTCGGCGGCGTCAACGACTACAGCGTCATAACGACGGGGTTCGCCGGCAACGGTGTTGTGTATTCCGCCGACGGCGGCGCCAGCTGGACCCACCATGTGACCGGAGTGGCACTTCCACTGGGGTTCGCATTCCGCGGGGGTGATCCTTGCTTGCAGTTCGACACACAAGGAACGGTCTTTTACGGGCACATCGCGATCGGACCCGGAGCGACTCCGTTTCAGGCGAACAACGGTATTTTTGTCGCTGGCAGCGGCGACGGTGGGGCCACGTGGGGCTCGACCGTGGCCGTGGCGGCGAACATCTGGCCCGGCTCCGGCCTGGTAAATTTCGAAGACAAGCCTTATATCACGGTGGATCAGACTTCCGGTACCTTTCAGGATCGCATCTACATGACGTGGACGCGCTTCTACTCGGGTAACCACCCGGCCGGCGGAGCTACGCCCCTGGGGGGCGGCGACATCATGGTGTCGAGCTCCTCCGACGGAGGCGCCACCTGGACGGTGCCCCTGCGGCTCCCGGTTCCCGGCAACGTCGGGACGGGGTCCGTCGGCTTGTCCTTCGTACAGGGCTCCGAGCCGGAAGTTGCCCCCAACGGCGACCTGTTCGTGACATTCTGGTTCGGTGGGCGGATCGAAGTGTGGCGTTCCACCAACGGCGGGGCGAGTTTTACGCAGCAGACGCAGCCGTTCGGGACGGGGTTCACCGTTGCGTCCGTGCCGGGCACGATGCCGGGCAACAGTTTCCGGATCAATGCGTTCCCGAACATCGAGGCCGATCTTACGCGACCGAACCACATCTACGTGGTGGCGGCCGATGATCCGTCGAACGTCGGCACCGATACGGACATCATCTTCGCCCGGTCCGCGGACAACGGTGCGACCTGGTCAACGGTAACTCCCCTCAACGATGACACGGTCGATTGTGCGCAGATTTTCCCGTGGATGGCGGTGTCGCAAAAAGGTGCGATCCATGTCATCTGGTACGACAGCCGGGTCGATATTGGAAACTGCCATTTCATGAACGTTTTTGGGGCGTACAGCATCGACGGGGGCCTGACGTTCGACCCGAATTTTCGGGTGACGAACGCCAGCTTCGAGCCCAACACGGGACAGTTCTCGGGCAATTCATTTTTCGGCGACTACAACGGCCTTGCCAGCGGGGGCTTGAATGGATTTCACGCCCTGTGGACGGATACGCGACGCCCGTCGTTAGCGCCCGAACAGGAGATCTATTACGCCGGGCTGAACTGCAATCTGACGGCACTCACGTGCCCGGCGAACACGGTCATCCCCGCGTTCAGCACGGTGCCGGTTTTTACACTGAGCGGCTTCTCGATCACCAACACTGCGACCGCGCCCCGCGCGTACGATTACTCGGTGTCGGCCGCGGGACCCGGCACGTTGACCGATCTGGGTAATCCCGCCTCGGTCGCGGGCACGACGCCGGTCCTGAGTCCGGGAGCGAGTTTCGTGCCTCCGAACGCGGGAATCAACTTTCCGTCGATCATCTCCCCGTCGGTCCAGACCGCGACGTACACGGTCAACCCCGTGACGGACCCCGGCTGGACGGAACAATGCGTCACGATAATCCTCATCCAACCGCCGGTGCCCGTTGCCTTCCAGGCGTTCCGTGTGCGGGCGGACGTCAATGCAATTCGGCTACTGTGGGATGTAAGGGAAGCGGTCGACGTCATCGGCTACAACGTGTACCGCTCGAAGGGAGGCGAGGAGTTCCAGACGCTCAACAAGGATGGCTTGCTCGCTCCGGACAGCCGCGACTTCGTGGATCGGCAGGTAGATCCCGGACGGGAATACACGTACCGAATCGGCGCCGTGGAGCCGAGCGGCGAAGTGATGTCGATGCCGCAGAAAGCAAGCGCCGGACTGGTCGGCATTCGTCTCGATCAGAATTCGCCGAACCCGTTCAACCCCACGACATCCATCACGTTTGCCGTGCCGAAGGCGCAACACGTTCGCCTGACCATCTTCGATGTCGGTGGCAAGCGGGTACGAACGCTGCTCGACGGCGAGGCGGCCCGCGGCGTCAACAACGTGAGTTGGGATGCAACGAACGACAACGGCGACAAGGTCGGCAGCGGGGTGTACTACTACATGCTTGTGGCAGGCAACCACCGCGAGACCCGCAAGATGGTGCTG
>JBHHVD010000031.1:0-32746 GCA_046754105.1 Candidatus Krumholzibacteriia bacterium | reverse complement strand
TGCCGGTGTTGTCGGCGCCGCTGTGGGATACCTCACGGATCCTCTCGGAGCGGGGCATCGTGGGCAGCGTCTTGCACACGCTCGTCGGCTACAGCGCGCAGCCGACGGGCATCCAGTTCACGGCCTACCTCGTGACGCTCGGCGCCATCCTCGTGCTTCTCAAGTCCGTCGGCCGGCCGGCGGGCGCTACCGGCGGCGGCGTGGAGAAAGGCGCGAGGAGGAGGCCGGCGACCCTGGCCGCGGTCATTCTCGTAGCCGGTGTCGTGGCGTCGCCCACCGACGGTGTCGCGACCAAAAAGGTGTATTCGCCGAACGTCTCCTACCGCGAGCTCGAAGTCGAGGCCCGCGGCAATTACGACGTGGACAGCCAGGAGGTCATGGACGGAAAACAGAAGCAGAAGTACGCCGTCGGCTACGGAATCGCCGAACGCTGGTTTACGGAGTTGTACGGGGAGATCGAGAAGTCGCCGGGGAGCGACTTCGAGTTTACCTCACTCGAGTGGGAAAACCGTTTCCAACTCTTCGAGCCCGGTGAGAAATGGCTCGATGTCGGGTTGTACGCCGCCTACGAGCTGTCGCTGGAGGACGGCCACCCGGACAAGCTCGAGACCAAGGTGCTGTTGCAGAAAGAACAGGGGCGGCTGCTCCACGTGACCAACCTGATCCTGGAGCAGCAACTTGGTTCCGACGCGACGGAAGCCACCGAAGCGGGGCTGGCGTGGAGTAGCCGCTACCGCCTGCGGCGCACGTTCGAGCCGGGCGTCGAGCTGCACAGCGACTTCGGCGAGCTGAACGACATAGGGCCATACGGCGACCAGAAGCATCAGCTCGGCCCGGTCATGTACGGCAAGCTCGGCAGGCTCAAGTATGACGTGGGATACCTCTTCGGCATCTCCAACGCGGCTCCGAACGGCATGCTGAAATGGATCGTCGAGTACGAATTCATCTTCTAACGGAACGGACCACAGACCCCGCTGCGCTCACGAGACCGGCGCATCATAGAGGCGCGCCAGTTTCGATACGTTGATCTCCACGTCATATCGCTCCGTGGCGAGGCGCCGGGATTGCTCTCCCAGTCGCGAGCGGGACTCGCTCGAATCCATCATGCGTTGAATGATGCCCGCGAGGCCGGCGGGGTCGCCGACCTCGAACGTGTGCCCGTTCCGACCCTCGACGACGATCTCCGGGATGCCGCCGGCCCGGGTGCCGAAGAGCGGCAGTCCCAGGGCCGCCGCTTCGACGAGCGATAAGCCGAGTCCCTCGGCGCCCGAGGTCAGGCCGGCCAGATCGGACGCCGCGTAGATCGCATCGATGTCATTTCTCACCCCGAGAAAAGTCACGTTGCCTGCGAGGCGCTTCTCCTCGACGAATTCTACGTAGCTCCGGGCGAGCGCCGTCGACGGGTCGTCCTCGTACGTACCCCCGACGATCAGCGCCCTCAGTTCGCTGCGGCCGAATTCGTGGACCAGGATCCGCACCGCCTCCAGGAAGGTGTCGAGGCGCTTGACCGGCCGAATCTGCGCGACGACGGTCACGACGAAATCGCTATCGGACAGGCCGAACTCGTCTCGTACCTCGCGGGTACGTTCCGCACTCAATCGACGGCGGTCGAAGCGATGGAGATTGATTCCCAGGGGCAGGATGATGCGTTTGCCGCGTCCCAGTCGTAGCGATTCCAGTTCGCGGTCGATCGAGCCGGAAATACAGACGACTCTATCCACGAAGTGCAGGCAGAACCAGTGGTACCACCAGGTCCTGGAGAAACGCTTCGTCGTCAGGAGACTGTGCTTGGTCCAGTAGATTCGGCGGGCGCCCGAGAGCCGCGCGAGGATGATCGCAATATAGGAGACCGGCTGAAAATGGACGTGCACGATATCCGGATCTTGTTTCCGGAGCAACGCCCATATGTCCCGCGCGGCGCCAAAAAGCGTTTTGCGTATGCCCCCCGGGTGCAGTGACACGTTCTGTTCTTTGAAATACGTACGCACCGAGGCGGGGATTTCCTCGTAGTCGTTCTCGACCAGGAGAACGTCGCCCGCCCGTGCCAGACGCGCGAAGAACTCCTCCAGGCCGCCGACCTTGAGGGACGTATGGCCGCTAAACATCAAGATCCTGTGCATAATCCGCCGGTGTAGGTGTGCCGGGGTGTTGCGCGCCGGGCGCGCGTGACGCCGCGTACCACGGCGCGAACATTCGCATACCCGGCGCGGCGCGCGGGACTAGGCGGCGTCACGAGAAAACATCGTAGCATGAAGAAAGCGGTCTTTCCACACGAGAGCGGAAGCCACGAAGTCCTTCTCGTCCCAGCGCACGTCCTCGCCCATACCGACTGACGGTGTCGCGTTCCAGGCACCCTTGCGCGGGCGGGAGACGAAGGATTCCGCCGTCTCCACCGAAGGCGGCACCCGCTTCTTCGCATGGAGAGCGCTCAACGCATAGCTGCGGAGAATCCGCGGCCAGATGCGCGCAAAGACCTTGCCGTGCTCGAAGAGCTCGACCGCAACGAGGCGGCCGCCGATGGCCACGACGACACCGCGCGTGCCCTCGGGCACTTCGATGCCGCTGATGAGCTCGTCCAGGGGCTTGCGAACGTGATCCGACTCGTAGATACGGTGCATCGCTCCGGTCGGTGAGTCGACGTTGTGCAACATGCTCGCCGCTCGTACCTTGTTCCATACCATTCCCTGGTCGGTGAAGTACCGCCGAAAAGCGTCCTTCACCGATTGCTTGGACTTGCCGATCTGGGCGCTTTTCATCGCGCGAACGCCCATCGTCTCGTACGCGCCCGCGGAGAATCCGGTCGCGCCGGCATCCCAGCGTCCCTGCTCGACGCAGGTGACCGGGATACGCGTTGTGCCGGGCCCGGCCAGCACCGAGATGTTCAGCGTGCGGTTTTGCTTGGCGCCGACGTACTCCTCACCCTGGACACCGAGGAGCGGAGTGTCGGAGCGGTTCTCGATCACGATGACCGGAATGTTGCCCTTGTCGCTGACTTCGGAAACGCTCGCGATCTCCTGCTCGACGGCGTTGGCGAGCAGAATGTAGTCCCCCCCGCCGCCGTGCCCATTGAGAATGGGAAATACGGTCAGCGCCCCACTGGTGCACGGTGGCTCCAGCCGGACGGCGGGCCACGTGTACGGATTTTCGTCGGGTCGTGCGTTGCGTTCGGGCATTCTTTTCTCCTCCTTGTGTCGATACTGCCGTCGTGCGCGCCACCCGCCGTGGGCGGCGCGGACAACACTCACCAATCCATGAAATGGAGCCCGCCCTTGGTGTGCCGCTACGGTGACGGGCCCAGTTTGTGGTCTATTTACCGAAGCTCTTGCGCGCGGCGGCAACCAGCTTGCGGAGCTTTTTGTGAAAGCGTCCGCCGGCGTGCGGGCGGAAGTGGATCTCGAGGTCGTGCGTGATGCGGATGCGTGTCCACGTACCGGCGTTTTCGTCCGGGGTCCCGCCACCGGTGGCGTCGAGGCCGGCGGCGGCTTCGTCCGGCGGGCCCACACCGAATCTCATGATCTTGTGGTAGAGCTGGCTCCGCGAAAGCCGCAGCGGTGCAGCCGCCCGGATCGTGTCGGGGACCCGCTCCCCCGCGTCCGCATCCCCGGTTGCGGGCTTGTCCGGGCCGTGGTCCCGGTACTTCCTTGCGGTGAGTGCCATTTCATTGATGAGGCTCTGCCGAACGTCGGGCGCCTCGGGGTCGGTGATCGGGTGCCCCGTCGTTGGGGGCTCCTCCGCGACGGGCCCGCCGGACCAGAGCTCCATACGCAGGACCTCGGCCGCCAGCTCCGCCCCGCTGAGGGACTCGATCGCTTCGCGGATCCCCTCCAGGCGCAAGTGCGTGGACTCCTTCATGAGAGTGATGAACCGGAGCCGAAGACGGTGGTCCTCGGTGTAGTGGGCGCTCGGCCCGCGCCCCTTGGGCGGTGGCAGCAACTGCTCCTTTACGTAGTAATGGATCGTCCGGCGCGGAACACCAGTCACCTTCTCAAGCGATGTAATATCATATAGTTGCCTGATCTCACGACTCCCGGTTGAGGGCCTTTTCTTCATAATAACATTATAACAGTGATAGTGTGTTGTTGTCAAGGGGCAAAATCCACCGGGCCCGAGAACGAGCCACCGGCGCGTGGTCTGGCAGGTGGTCGACTGCAGCCCGATGCGGGTAGCAGCGAACGGGCGCCCGCCCGCGCGCTGCGTTCGAGCACGGGTGGGCTGTTCGCTGACGGGACCCGCAGCGGGCCGCCGGCCAATCGCGGTAGTGTGGCAGCGCGCCGGATCAGGCCGGCGGCGGGAAATCCTTGAGGATCTTGCGAACCGCCTTGCGGACGTACTTCTCAACGGCTTCGGGATCGGGGTCCTTGTCCAGCGACCGGCTCGCCCAGCCACGCCACAGCAGGCGGTCCTCGCCGCCGTGGTAGATATCGATGACGAGCGTACCTTGCACGTACTCGAGGGTTAGCACCGACGACCCGAACCCGTACCGGTGATAGTAGCTGTAGTAGGCGTCCGTCTCGACGATCTCCGTCCGGGGCTGGGCCGCCACGTAATAGGCCAGCCGGAAGTCCGGCGTGCCCGCGGTGATACGACGGTAACCGCGGCCGGCGAGTTCGCCGTCGACCGCGTGGTGGATACGGTTCTCGAGCAGCGGGTTGTACAGGGCGGGCGCGTTGCCGGGGGATTTCACCGGCTGTGGCATCCACTTGTACGTGCGCAGTTCACGAAACGACGAGCGGGGGTCATAATCGGTCCTGACGCGGGTTGCCGAGCAACCGGCCAGAATGAGGATTGCGGCGATAACCACTGTAAGTCCGAACTTCTTCATCCCACGACCTCCTTGGTGACGATCGCTTTGGTGCCGCCACCCCGCGGTGGCGTAACGACACCATCCCTTCGGCCCAGATGTGCCATCGCTCTTGCTGTCATGGATTAGTGTGCCGTTGCATCCGGTTTCTTACAGAAGAAATCCTCCAAACACGGAGCGGTAAGATCGGAACCGGTACTGGCTGTAAGATGGGACGCGTGCCTGCGACCAATAATGAAACCCCCGATGACAACCGCATCCAGCAGCTTCTTTGTCCGCCGTACGTTCGCTGCGCCCGGTTCCACCGCGGCCGAAACCGGTCTCGACAGCGGCGTCCTTGCGTTTTATTATTTTTGTGTTCGGTGTAATCATCCCTCCCCCGCGGACGACGAATGAACGCAAATGCACAGTAATTCAAAACGGTTCCGTAGCCTTCTGCTCGTCACCTGCACGCTCGCGCTCGCGCCCGGGACGGTAGCCACCCGGGACGCGACGGACCTCACAGCCCTGATCCAGGACTTAAAGAACGATACTCGCGGGCCGTACCAGCGTATCGCGTGGTTTTGTCCGGACGGCACGATCCGCGGCGCGAACGAGCCGTGCCCCGAAGGCGGCATACAACACGCGCTGCGCAAGGACGTCGTCGTAGAGATCGAGCGGGAATTCGGAGTCTATCTCGGACAGATACTCGCGGGCACACCGTATGATGCCTTTCTGGACGAGGCGAACGGGTTTTCGCGGCTGAAACAGTTTCAACTCGAGCGGTTCCTGCGCGCGGCGGACGACGGCTGGATCATGCGGCGCGCGCAACATTACCGCGGAGCGGTGCAGGCGGAAGACGAATCCGCCTGGGGCGCCGGGTTTCTCCCGTGGCTTCTTTCCCGGGACGGGTTTCTCACCTCACATTTCTATCTCGGCCGCGAAGCAGTCCGTGACGTTCCGCACCACGAGAGCGAGGGAAAGGGGCCGCGCATCCGGGCGTTGTCGAAGCGGATCGCCGACACCTACCCGCCGTTCATGGATATCCGCGTCAAGATCCACGGGCGGCCCGGCCGGTCGGACGTGCGCCGGGTCCGCGCCTTTCTCGAGCGCCACGGCCCGCGGGTGTCCCCCGATGTACGCGAGCAGCTCGAGGCCCTCGCGCGTGACCTGGAAACGGTCTACCGGTCCGCTACCGTAGAGGGCCTGCGCCGCTACCTGGGCCGGATACCACCGGCGGGCGGGGTCGCTGCGGCGCTGCGAACGCTCATCGACACCGACGCGGCGGGCTGGCCGGGCCGCGTCGCCCTGGAACCGGATACGGTGAGGGTACCAGCCGGCGCGCTGGTGGATTCAACGGGAGCGCGCGCGGCGGCCGATACGGTGATTGTGGTCGGCCGGTTCGCAACCGTCAATCCGGTGGCCGCGAAATGCCGGGCCCTGGCCGGCCTCCTGTGGAGTATCCGCGAAGACGCCGTGTCGACCCGTGCGGGTGACACTCGCCTCGCCTTGATGGACTTGTCGCTGGATATCGAAACGATCCTTTTTCGAGCCATCGGTGAGTGGCGTCCGCAGACGACGGGTGAGTTGGTGACGCTCAATTCGGTGCTCGCCGAGGCCGGTGCGGGCTGCGGATTTCTCGAAATGTGGGAATGGCGCGAGCTGCAGCCGCGGCTCGAGGTGCCGGATTCCACCGAAGCACTGGCCGAATTCTCAAAGCGTGTAGCGGCGTCGCGCCGCGCGGTGGAATGGGGAGCAGCCACCGTGCGCTCGACCTACGAATCGGTGGTCGCGCTCTATTCGGATTTCGAACCGATGGCCGGCGCGTTCGTCGACGACCGGATCCGGGGGTCCATTCTGCTGGCCCTGGGCGATGCCGCGAGCCGGTTGTCGCGAGCAGGCGCCCGCCTGACGGGTGTGGCCAACACCGTCTTCGACCTCGGCGAGAAAGCGCAGGCACGGGGTTTGAATCCGGGTTTCACGGCGGGAGAGCTCGAGGTCGTGGAGGGGCGCGCTGGAGGGGTGAAGTTTTCACCGGAGAAGATTTACGTGCTGCGCCGGCCGCCAGAGGACCTCGAACCGGTGGCGGGTATCGTCAGCGTATCCGGAGGCAACGCGGTCTCGCACGTGCAACTCCTCGCGCGCAACCTCGGTATTCCCAACGCAGCCGTTACACAGAAGACCTTCGAGTTGCTGCGCGCCTATTCCGGCGAGCGCGTGTTCTTCGCGGTATCGCCGCGGGGCAGGGTGCTCATGAAACCCGCCGCGCGCATGACGCCGGACGAAAAAGCGCTCGTAGAACACCGCCGTCTTGGCGGGCACAGGATCCAGGTACCGACGGACAAGATCGATCTCGCACTCGCCCACGCCCTGCCGCTGGATTCACTCCGCGCGTCCGATTCCGGTCGGGTGTGCGGGCCGAAAGCGGCAAACCTGGGGCAGCTCAAGTTGCTCTTCCCCGATCGAGTTGCCCCAGGTTTGGTGATCCCCTTCGGCGTGTTCCGCCGGCACATGGACCGGCCCATGCCCGGCAGCGGGGGGTCGTACTGGGAGTTTCTGGAGGAAACCTTTCGCCGCGCCCGCGCCCACCGGGATAGCGTGGCCAGTGAAGCGGCCGTGGAGACGTACGTACTGTCGCGGCTCTCCCTGCTTCGCGACGCCATCCGTCGCATGCCGGTCCTGCCCGCGGACCGCGAGGACCTCGGGCGCGTGTTCACGGAGGTTTTCGGAGTGTCCCCCGGACGGGTACCGGTGTTCATTCGCAGCGACACCAACATGGAAGACCTGGCGGATTTCACGGGCGCAGGCCTGAACCTGACCGAGGCCAACGTTGTTTCGGAAGACGACATCCTGAAGGCGGTACGTAACGTGTGGGCGTCGCCGTTTACCGAGCGCAGCTACCGTTGGCGCCAGCGCTATCTCGCCAACCCCGAGAACGTCTACCCATCGGTCCTCATCCTGCGCAGCATCGACGTCGACAAATCGGGCGTCATGATCACGGCGGGGCTCGAGACCGCTGGCGAGGGCGACATCACGATCGCCTTCAACCGCGGGGCCGGCGGTGCGGTCGCAGGCCAGGCCGCCGAGATGTTTCTGCTGGCGGAAGATGGGCGCGACGTCCTGCTGTCGCCCGCGCGGGCCGCCCGGTACACGCGCCTGCCGGCAACCGGCGGCACGCGCGAGGAGCACGCGAGTTTCGAGAGTCCGATCGTAACATCCCGCGAACGGGACGCGCTGCGCGAGCTGGCCGCCGAAGTCGAACAACAGTTATCCGGCGTGCGCGGCGCGGGAGGCTCCTACGATATCGAACTGGGTTTTTCGGGCGGCACGGTGTGGCTGTTTCAGGTTCGCCCGCTGGTGGAGAACGAAGGGGCGCGCGCGTCGGAATACCTGCGCGGGATGGACCCGGTGCTGCCGGCCGGGGCGGGCGTGTCCCCCGATCAGAAGTTGCCGGCGGCGAAGGGGTGAAGATGAGACGGCTACGGGTGTTCTCCATGGTGGTCCTGGCGGCCGCGGCGCTCGCGGCGCCCGATGCCACCTGTGCGTATCCGCTCGACGGCTACGCCGCCACGGGCATACGCCGGCTGGAACGGCTGCGGCTTCGCCTGGCCGGTGAGCTCGAGGGGCCGCTGCCGGTGGCCGGCGGCCGCAAACGGCTCTCGGAGATTCAGCTGCACGCCGCCGGCGCGGTGGACCGCGATTTTCCGGGCACGGATGCCGAGCTGCAGAGGGAAATCGAGCGGCTCTTCTTCGATCGCGACGCCAGTTACTCGCTGGCCCTGATCGAGATTTCGCCGGCCGCACGTTTCGCGTCGATGCGGCCGGACAAACTCTACTCGCCGGGAAGCATCGGCAAGCTGGCCATCGCCGCAGGGATCTTTGCAGAGCTCGCGCGGCGTTTCCCCGAGAACCGCGAATCCCGCCGCGCGCTGCTGCGTGAACGTATGGTCGAGGCCGGCGGGTGGATCGTCCACGATCATCACAAGGTGCCGCTCTTCAACCCGGACACCCGGAGCGTCGGGTTTCGCCCGATCCGGGAAGGGGACGTGTTTTCGTTGTACGAGTGGCTCGACCACATGCTCTCGGCGAGCGCCAACGCCGCGGCGAGTACCGTGTGGAAAGAGGTCATGCTGATGCGCGCGTTTGGCGCCGGCTACCCGCCGTCACCGGCGGCCGAGGATTCGTTCTTTAGCGCAACGCCGCGTGTGGAGCTTCAGAAACTGTCGCTGACGGTCGTAAACGACCCCTTGCGCGCGGTGGGCATCGATGAGAAGGAATGGCAGCTCGGGACCTTCTTTACGCGTGCCGGCAAGAACATGGTGCCCGGAGTCCGGAGCTACGCCTCGCCGAGGGCGCTGGTGCGGTTTCTGTTGCGGATCGAGCAGGGCCGGATGGTGGACGCCTGGTCGAGCCTCGAGCTCAAACGCATGATGTACATGACGGAGCGGCGCATTCGCTATGCATCGTCTCCGGCGCTGGCGGAGGCCGCCGTGTATTTCAAGTCGGGGAGCCTCTACCGCTGCAAGAAAGAAGAAGACTTCGAGTGCGGCAAGTACCGGGGGAACGTGGACAACTACATGAACTCAGTCGCGATCGTGGAGAAACCGGACGGCCGCGTGTACCTGGTCGCGCTGATGTCGAACGTGCTGCGGGTCAACTCGGCGGTCGAGCACCAGACGCTTGCCACCTATATCGACCGCATCCTCGCGCGGTAAACCCCACACGGTCCAGGCCGTCCCGCGGACACGGTTTCAGTTGCGGCGGCGTAATGCGTGGTCGCGGCGGCGTAGCCGGCGAGGCTCGCGGTCAGTCGCCGAGCGAGCGCTCCGCCACCGCCACCAGGTCGCGGAGGATCTGCTCTCCCGATCCATCCTCCACCAGTGCCACGAGTATGTAACGCCGGCCCTCCCCCCACACCAGGACCGAGTCGGAATGCCACCTCTTCCACGTGCCGGATTTGCGGTAAAGTTCCGCGTCCGGCGCGATCTCGCCGAGGACGTGAACGAACTTATGCTTTGTGTCCGGCTGCGAGAGCACTTCGAGCATCTGGCGCGAACGCTTCGCGTTGATCAGGCGTCCGGTGGCGAGCAGGTAGTAGAAGCGGCACACCTGGGTGGCGTTGGCGGCGTGGACCAGTCCCTTGACGGGGTCGGGATACCGTTCCCCGCCCTGCGCGTACCGTTTGCCGACCCAGAGCCCTCCGCCGTCGTCGGGGTCGTACAACTTGTAACGCGGATCGACGACGGCGGCCTGGAGCCGTTCGAACCCCAGTGTGTCTATGAGGCGGGTCGCCGCCTGGTTGCTCGAGAAGCGGATCATTTCGATGAGTTCCCCGTCGACTACCTCGGTCTCGGTCACGATGCCGTCCTCGATAGCCTGGTATACGGCCAGCAGGACCGCGATCTTGGGCAGGCTCGCCGCATACAGCATGATGTCCCCGTTGACCTGTGCCCAGCGAATCGCGGCGGCGTCGCGCAGATCCACCAGGCCCACGCACATCTTGCCACCGCCGATGAGCGACCGCCATCGCTTGTTCGCCAGAAGGCGCCGGCCGAGCTTGTATTGAAGATCCGTATCGGCGAAATGGCGAAGCGGCTTCCACTCGTTATCGGATATGGCGAGGGGAAGACTGCGTTCGGACCGGTCGTATTGCACGACGGGCGAGGCGGGTGCGAGCAGTCCGAACCACAACAGCACGAAGAAGAGATTCATGCTCTTAAAGGTAGGAACTCCGGCACGAGAGTCAACTCAATACGACCCTCGTGCCGGAGGCTGGCGTTACATCCGCGCATGCTGCTCGACGGTCAACTCCTCGAGCAGTTTGTTCGATCTCGAAAATTTGTCGAGGATAAGCCGCTGACACTCGCCGCCAGTTTTATCCTGGCCTTCGGGTGCTTCCGGGATTCGTCTTCGAGGATGGCCAACAGGTCCGCGTGCAGCAGCCACATGCCCTCGCCGGCTCGTACCGCCGCCGGGTGAGTGCCTGCGGCTGCGGTTGATCGGGGCGATGATCTTGTTCGGGAATCCGCCAATAACGGGGAGGCGCATGGAAAAGACCTCCTCATTTCAAGAGCATCATCTTGCGGCTCGTCTCGAAGTCCCCGGCCTGCAGGCGATAGATGTATAGGCCGGAGCTTACCTTGTTGCCGAAACGGTCCGTACCGTTCCAGACCACGGACTTGAATCCTCGCGACTGCGGCTCGTTGACCAGGGTCGTAACCCGCTCGCCGCGCACGTTGTACACGGTGAGAACCACGTGAGACGACTGCGGAAGCTCGTAGCGAAGCGTCGTCGTTGGATTGAAGGGATTGGGAAACGCGGGGTAGAGCGCGACCTCCCGCCGGGGCACGGAGCGGTCGTCGATGCCGGTGACCGTGCTGAACGCCGCCGCGTGCACGTCGATGATCCCCCACCCCACCAGGCTGTCCGGTGAGGCGGCGTTGTCGGCGGTGCTGCGAAGCGCCCCGATGATCTCCATATTGGTGACGCTGGGGTTGACCTCGAGCATGAGCGCCGCGGCACCGGCCACGAGCGGACAGGAGAACGACGTGCCGTTGAGGTCGAGAAACCCAACGGGATCGGCTGCACTGGCCACGTGCACCGCCTGGCCCATCGCCATCACGTCCGGCTTGATGCGGCCGTCCGCCGTCGGCCCCGTCGAGCTGAAGCCTGCGCGCACGCCGGTGTTGGTGATCGCTCCCACCGCCAGCACGCTGTCGCCGTCCGCCGGCCCGATCAGCGAGTTCGTCCCCGGCGGCGCGAGCGCGTTGTTACCGGCTGAATTGACGACCAGGATACCCCGGCCCGCCGCGATGTCGGCGCCGATGGTGACGATGGTCGTGTTGCCGTCCATGTCCGACCACGTGTAGTCGGGATCGGGACTGGTAAAACCGTCGAGATAGCCGAGCGAGCTGCTGATGATATCGGTGCCGATGCTGTCACCCCACTCGGCGCCGGCGATCCAGGCGTCCTCCTCGACGTGCCGTTCCCAGGAGGTGTTCTCGGTCTTGGCGAGGAGATAGGTGGCGCCCCAGGCCGGGCCGATGAGTTGGCCGGGCTCGAACCCGCCGATGGTACTGAGCGTCCACGTGCCGTGATTGCCGCTGCCCATCTGTCCGGGCTGGTCGGAGACGATGCTGTCGCCGTTTACGAAATCACGCGTCGCCAGGATGTCGAGGTGATCGAGTGCCGTGTGCCCGAGATTGTTGAACCCGGCGTCGAGCATGCATATCATGACGCCGTTGCCGTTGAAGCCGAGGTCGTGCAGCATGGGCACGTTGATCTGGTCGTTCTGGGTGAAAGACGGACCGTATGCCACGACCTGCGGTCCCGACGATGCACGCGGCGGACGAGCGGTCTCTTCTGAAATCTCGGGTTGCGGCACGCGCCCGTGCCGGACCACGTCGAGTTTCTCGACGCAGGACAGACCGGAAAGCCGCCGCAGCGCCTCCGGTGTGGCGTCCACAGATACGGCGTTGAGCCAACGCGACGTCTGGCGAATGTGAACGGCGGTGGCCGCGACCTGTCGTACGTACCGCGGCTCCACCGGAACGTCGTAGCGGTCCACCAGGTTGCCCGCGCCTCGGTTGCGCAGGCGGCGCTTGCGCGCCCGGGGCGTCAGATTGTCCTCGGCCTTCGCCAGCCGCCGTGCCAGGTCGCGGCCCTTATCGGTAAAGAAGACCCAGGCGGCCATGGGCCGGCCCGGATCTTCGGCCTGCACGGCGCGCTCGAGCGCGGGGGTCCACTTCGGCCGCGGGGTCTGTGCGTAACCATGTGTGGAAATGGTTGTTACGCCGACGGCGATTGCTGTGACGAGTATGGCGTGGCGCATGAATCGGTCCCTCGTGGTGTCGTTTCGTCCGCCCTGGACCGCACGGTCGGTGGGGTGGGTACCTCACTATTATGATAGGTCGGGCACGGGGAATCAATAGCGGTTTTCCTCGCGCGTGGAAGTGACGATCGAGAGCGGCGGGCGTGCTTTTGGAACGACGAGGACGCGTACGGGTTTGGCTCGCGGGCGCCGCCTGTGGTATACTCGGCCCCGCGCCGGACATCCCTCGCTTCACCGCCCACCGACCACGTAAACAAAGGAGATGGAATCATGAAAATCGCCGTCAACACGCCGAACGGAAATATCGGCCGGCCGCTCACCACGCACCTTCTCGACGCCGGTGCGGAGTTGATCCTGCTCACACGAAGCCCGCAAAAAGTCGCGCCGTTTGCGGAGCGCGGAGCGGTCGTGCGCGAGGGTAATCTCGAGGACGAGGGATTCGTCATAGAGGCAACGCGCGGCGCGGATGTGCTGTTCTGGTTGACCGTCGGGGATTACTCCGTCGATGACCTGCGGAGCTACCAGAACCTGATGGGCAGAAACGCCGCCGCCGCCGTGATCGCCAACAAGATCCCGCGCGTGGTGGATCTATCGAGCATCGGTGCGCAGCATAAGAGCGGTACGGGGCCCATTGCGGGACTGCACGACGTGGAGAAACTGCTCGAGAAAACCGGCGCGCACGTCACCCACCTCCGTCCCGGGTTCTTCATGGAGAATTTTTTCGCGCAGGCCGCACCCATCGCATCCGAAGGCGCGGTATTCCTGCCGCTGCCCGGCAACACGAGCCTGGCGATGATCGCGACGGCGGATATCGCCAGGCACGCCGCCGAGAGGCTGTTGGACGCTTCGTGGACCGGTCGTTCCGTGATCGAACTGGTGGGCCCGGAAGAGGTGACGTTCGAGAACGCGGCCCGGACCATTGGCAGAGCTATCGGTCGCGAGGTCAGGCACGTCGAAGTGTCCGAAGACCAATCGCGCGAGGCGATAGAGGCCATGGGGATGAGCACCGGTGTGGCGAACCTGATGAACGAGATGCACGGCGCCTTCGCCGCCGGCAAGGTGGTACCCGAAGGACCGAAGCCGGTCGTCGCGGCGACGACACTGGACCGCTTCGCGGAAAAAGTCTTCCGCCCCGGCTTCAAGGAGATGACCCGGTAACGGCCCGGCTCAAGCGGTGTCGTCTCCGGGCTCTTCGCCCGGGCGAATCTCCCATTTCAACTGTTTGTAATCGAACCCGTGCTCTATCGTCGGTTTGACCACCGAGAAATACGGCGAGACGTCGAAGTCCCGTGGGGTGAAGTGACTGTAGTGGCGTGCACGCAGGATCTCATCATCGGTTACCTCGCTCGGATCTCCAGCGCACTGGTACCCCCGGCGCGGTAGAATCGGGTATTTCACCAGCTGAAAAGCCTGGGCGATGAGCGTGGAACAAATGGCACGGGTGGGGTCGCCGCTGCCGAATGCCAGCATCCGCCGCCGGTAGTACGAGGGCACCGGCGGACGCGGAAAAAGATAACGCAAGAGATCAACGACGTTGCGCATGTCGTACTTGTGGCCAAGGTTCGCCAGGACAAAATCAATCACACGTTGCTTGTCCTCGAGGGAGAGGCCTACGGGCCGGCAGATGCGCGTGTTGAAATCGGCGTACTTGGCGAGAGGCACGCCGATGACGCCGTGCTCGAGGTCGACCTCGATCAACGCCCCGGTGCCGCCGTCGCGGGCGCGCAGTGCGTCGCCGACGTACAGTGCGGCATGAGACCAGGTCGATTGTGTGAAGTACTTGATCGCGGTGCTGACCCGCCGGTCGCCTTCGACGAGCAGGACGTCTCCCGGCCTGAGGGTGGCGCCGAGAACCGCCTCGTCCTTGACCGCGAAACGCTCGTAGCGGGCCACCGGCCTGTTTAGAAACGCGGCCAGCCTGCGGCCGCACGCCCTTGCCAACCAGTGAAACATATCAGTGTCCCGTTGAAGGGCCCCTCCCGCTTGACCTAGAGCGCGGACATGGACCGCTCGGCCGCCGCGACCGTGCGTTCTATGATCGACGGGTCGTGGGCGGTCGAGAGGAATCCCGCCTCGAACCGGGATGGTGCAAGATACACGCCGTTCGCGAGCATGGCGCGGAAGAAGGCGGCGAATCTGCCCGCGTCGGCGCGGTTCGCCGAGGCCCAGTCGACGACGGGCTCGTCGGTGAAGAACTGACCGAACATGGTGCCGACGCGCGCCTGCTGCAACGGGACGCCGGCCTTTCCCGCCGCGCCGCGAAGTCCATCGACCAGGTTGCTGGCCGCCGCTTCGAGGGCGTCCCACACGCCGGGCTCCCGTAGCGCCCTCAGCGTCTCGATCCCCGCGCGCATCGCAAGGGGGTTGCCGGACAAGGTGCCCGCCTGATAGACGGGCCCCGAGGGTGCGATCATTTCCATGATGTCCCGGCGGCCGCCGTAGGCACCGACGGGCAGGCCGCCTCCGATCACCTTGCCGAGCGTCGTCAGGTCGGGCGTGACTCCGTACAGCGCCTGCGCGCCGCCGGGGTGTACCCGGAAACCCGTCATCACTTCATCGAAGATGAGCAGCGCGCCCGCCGCGGCCGTCAGCTCGCGCAGTCCGGAGAGAAAGCCCTCCCCCGGGGGGACGAGTCCCATGTTGCCGGCGACCGGTTCGACGATGACGGCGGCGACCGGGTTGTCTTCGACGAGCCGCGCGACGGAGGAGAGGTCGTTGTAACTCGCCACCAGCGTGTCTTCGACCGCCGCCTCCGTAACGCCTGGCGAGTCGGGCAGTCCCAGGGTCGCCACGCCCGAGCCCGCTTTGACCAGCAGCATGTCCGCGTGGCCGTGGTAATTGCCCTCGAACTTGATGACCTTGTTGCGACCGGTAAAGGCGCGTGCGAGACGAAGGGCACTCATGGTTGCTTCGGTGCCCGAATTGACGAAGCGGATCATTTCGATCGCGGGCATGAGCCCGGTCACGAGCTCGGCCAGCTCCACCTCGAGCGGGCTCGGTGTGCCATAACTGGTGCCGTTGGCGGCGGCATCGGTGATCGCCGAAACGACGCGCGGATGGGCGTGCCCCAGGATCAACGGACCCCACGACAGCACGTAGTCGATGTAACGGTTGCCGTCTACGTCGATGAGGTACGCGCCCTCGGCCCGCTCGACGAAGAACGGATCTCCGCCGACGGCGCGGAACGCGCGCACGGGCGAATCCACGCCTCCCGGCAGCAGCTCGAGCGCGCGGTCGAACAAGTGTTTCGATTTGTCGGTTCCGCCCATGGTATCGTCGTGTCCTATTGTGAAGCGCCCCCGCCAGATGTCCGTTCGTGTACATAATCGACGAGGCGTCGCACGTTGTCGACCGGCGTGTCGGGGAAAATCCCGTGACCGAGGTTGAAGATGTGACCGGGCCGGCCGCCGGCGCGGTCCAGCACGTCATCGATCCGGCTCTCGAGTTCCGGCCAGGGTGCCAGCAGGGCGGCCGGGTCGAGGTTGCCCTGGATGGCTTTCCCTTCGCCTACCGAGCGCCACGCGACATCGAGCCCCACGCGCCAGTCGACCCCGACGACGTCGCCGCCGCACGCGGAAACGTCGTCGAGGTAGCTGCCGGTACCCGTGCTGAAGTTGATCACGGGAACACCCGCGTCGCGCAAGCGTGCGAAGAGTGCCGTGTTGTGCGGGCGAACGAAACGCCGGTAATCGCGAACGTCCAGCGCCTGGCCCACCCACGAGTCGAAAACCTGCAGCACATCGGCGCCGGCGTCCGCCTGTGCGAGCAGGTAGTCGGATTGCACGAGGACGAGCTTGCTCATCAAACCCTCCCACGCCACGGGATCACGGTACATAAAGGACTTGGTGCGTGTAAAGTTCTTCGAGCCGCCGCCCTCGATCGCGTAACTCGCCAGCGTAAACGGCGCCCCGGCAAAGCCGATGAGCGGCGTGCCCTTCGATTCGAGTTCGCGTGACACGAGACGGATCGCCGAGAGGGTTGCGGGCATGGCCACGTCGGCCGGCGGCGTCCGCAGGCGTTCGACGTCGGCGGAACGCTCGATGCGGTTATCGATCCGTGGGCCCACCCCCTTTTCGAACTCGAGGTCGAGGCCCATACCTCGCAGCGGCGGCAGAATGTCGGAAAAGATAATTGCCGCGTCGAAACCGAACGCGTGGATCGGCTGCATGGTGACTTCCGCGGCCAGCTCGGGAGTGTCGATCACTTCCAGCATTCCGTGCCGGGACCGCAGCTCGCGGTACGCACTCATGTAGCGTCCCGCCTGGCGCATGAGCCAGACCGGCGTGCGATCGACGGGCAGCCGCCGGCACGCGCGGAGAAACGGAGCGGCCGGTTCGCGGCACGCCCTGCCCGCGCCCGCCGGACCGTCCCCCGGCGCCGCATGCGCCCTGCCCGCGCCCGCCGGACCGTCCCCCGGCGCCGCATGCGCCTTGCCCTCGTCCGCCGGACCGTCCCCCGGCGCCGCCCGGGGTGTCATTTCAGCCATTTTGCCGCATCCTTTGCGTGATAGGTGATGATCAAATCGGCGCCCGCGCGCTTGATACCGGTGAGCGTTTCCATGACGGCCCCCCGTTCGTCGATCCAGCCGTTGGCCGAGGCCGCCTTGACCATCGAGTATTCGCCGCTGACGTTGTAGGCGACGATGGGCAGTTCGCCGTACTCGACGCTCAAGGCCTGGATGACGTCGAGGTAGGCCAGCGCGGGCTTGACCATGAGAAAATCGGCGCCCTCCTCCACGTCGAGGCCCGCCTCGCGCAGGGCCTCCCGCGAGTTACCGGGGTCCATCTGGTGGGTCTTGCGATCGCCGAATTTCGGTGCGCCCTCGGCCGCGTCTCGAAACGGGCCGTAGAACGACGAGGCGTACTTTACCGCGTACGACATGATCGGGATGTGCAAGAAATCGTTCGCATCGAGCGCTTCACGGATCGAGCACACCATGCCGTCCATCATCCCGCTCGGCGCGACGATATCGGCGCCCGCCCGGGCGTGTGAGAGCGCGACTTTGCCCAGGATGACGAGGGTCTCGTCGTTGAGCACGTAGCCTTCCTCGAGATGCGGGTGCTTGCTGTCGGCGCCGCCGCGGCTGAGCACCCCGCAATGACCGTGGTCCGTGTACTCGCACATGCATACGTCGGTGACGACCACGAGGTCGGGGCACGTCTCCTTCAGCTTGCGAATCGCCTGCTGGACGATGCCGTCTTCGGAGAAATTCTCCAGCCCCACGGGGTCTTTGCTGTCCGGAATACCGAAGAGCAGAACCGCTCGGATATTGTGTTCGGCGACAGACTCGGCTTCACGGGCCAGCTGGTCGATCGAGAGCTGGAAGACCCCCGGCATCGAGGCGATCGGCTTATGCACCTTCTTGCCGTGGGTTACAAAGAGCGGGAAGATGAAATCCGAAGTGCCCAGTTGTGTCTCCCGTACCATTTCGCGCAGCGCCGGTGAGTGGCGCAGCCGTCGCGGCCGTACGAACGGGTGGTAATGCGGCGGGGTCCTGTCCGTGATGCCCCTCTCGGCCGCGGTTCCCCGCGCGCCGTTCGCCGTGGAGTTCTTGCCTTTCAATTTCTTTTCCGTCTTCTCGATCATGGTTACCGGCCTTTTCTGAAATATTCCACCAGCGCTTCTACCAACCCCTCGCTCGTGTACTCCCCGGGAGTGACGTGAACGGTGAGGCCCAACCCGTCCGCCGTCTCACGCGTCCTGGGACCGATGCAGGCGATGCACGCCCTCTCCATTATAGCAGCTACGGCGGCGCGGTCGCCGGCAGCGGAGCGCTCGATGTGTTTTTCCATTTCCCTGACAAAACTGCGAACCGTCGAACCGCTCGTAAACGTAATCACGTCCGCCGTTTTCAACTCGGCGATCTGTTCGGCCGCGATATCCGCGGCAAGCGTCCGGTACACGGGCAGGTCGACGACCGCTGCGCCGTTGGCCCGCAACGCCTCGGGCAGCTCGCCGCCCGCAATCTCCGCTCTCGGCAGCAGAATCCGCAACCCCGTGGCATCGCCCAGCGCCCGCGCCACCGCCTCGCCGACGTGTTCCGACGGGATGAGGTCCACCGTCACGCCGCGCTCCGCCAGGGCCCCGGCGGTCGCCGGCCCGACGGCGGCCGTGCGCGCCCCCCCGAGCCCCCTGTCCGCCTGCCCGAGCGCTTCGAGTCTCTGCCACACGACCTCGACCGCATTGGCGCTGGTAAAGACGACCCAGTCGAAAGTGTCGAGCGCCCGTATGGCATCGTCGAGGGCACGAAGATCCGCCACCGGTGCGATCTCGATGGCGGGTACGAGGATGGGAACGGCTCCGAGACGGGACAGGCGTTCGCTCAGCTCGCGTGCCTGGCGGCGCGCGCGGGTTACGACGATTCGCTTGCCGCGCAGCGGCACGTCATCCGCGAAGGCGTCGAGGATGTCCTGGGCGCCCTGGGCCAGTGCTTCCTCTGCCAGACGGTCCCCGAGCTCGCCGGCGTCCTCGCTCCGGCCCTCGACCCGGATCACCCGGCGGCCGTCGGTGGATACGACCACTCCGCGCATATAGATGACGGCGTCCGCCGCGGCGGAATCGCCCGAGACGGCGTGGGCCGCGACGGGCAGCGAACAGCCGCCGCCGAGCCGGCGCAGAAAGGTCCGCTCGGCGGTGACGTGTTGCCGCGCCTCGTCATCGTCGATGGCGCCGAGAATCTCGAGCACGCGCGCATCGTCCCGCCGGCACTGCACGGCCAGCGCCGCCTGGCCCGGCGCCGGCAGCACCAGGTCGAGGGGGAGCCAGTCGCTGACCGCGTCCTCGACGCCGAGCCGGCGCAGGCCCGCCGCCGCCAGCACGGTGGCGTCGTAGTCGCCCTGCATGACCTTGCGCAGCCGCGTGTCGACGTTGCCGCGGATTTCGCGCACGGAGAGGTCCGGGCGGATGGACAGCAGCTGCGCCCGCCGCCGGGTGCTGCTCGTTCCCACGACCGCGCCGTCGGGCAGTGCCGCCAGCGTCTCGCCGTTGCGGGCGACGAGCCCGTCGCGTGCATCCTCCCGCCCGGGGACGGCGCCGACGGTGAGCTGCGGGTTTTCATCGGTGGGCAGGTCCTTGAGCGAGTGAACGGCCACGTCGATCTCGCCGGTCAGGAGCGCGGACTCCAGAAGCGTCGTGAAGACGCCGCGGCCTCCCATGTCGGGCAGCGGCACGTCGCGGCGCGTATCGCCTTCGGTGACGTAGGTGCGGGTCCGGCACTCGATCCCGGGCCAGGCGGCCTTGAGCAGCTCGACGACGTGGTTGGTTTGCCAGAGCGCGAGCTTCGAAGTTCGGGTGCCGATGGTAACGGTTTGTCGCCGGCCGCTCATCGAACCGAACCTTCTCGGTCCTCCACGAGGCCGAAAAGGTTGCGGACCGTCGCTTCGTATTCGGCGGCGTGTCCGTTGCCGGCCTCTTTCTTGAGCCGTACCGTCGGTTCGTGCAGGAGCTTGTTGACGAGGGAGTACGAGAAGTGTTGAATCTGCTCTCTGGTTTCCTCATCCACGTCACCGAGGTTGTGCAGCGCCCGTTTGAGTTCGCGTTGTCGTATCGATTCCGCTTTCTGGCGAAGCTCTGTGATCAACGGCCGGAACGACATGCCCTCGAGCTCGCTCTGTACCGAGGCGAGTACCCGGTCGATGACCTCCTCGACCAGCGGGACTTCCTTCTGGCGCATGGTCAGAGCCTCGTCCAGCGTGCCCCGCAGGCGATCGGTGTCGCACAGGGACACTCCGGAAAGGTCGCCGACCGCTGGGTCGACGTTGCGGGGAACGGCGATATCGACGAAAACCAGGCTGCGGCCGTCGCGCCGGACGACGGCTTCGCGCACCATTTGCGGTGTGATAATAATCTCGGGCGAAGCGGTGGCCGTGATGACGACGTCGGCCAGCGACAGCGCGTGGGGAAGCTCGCTCATGGCAACGGTGTCGTAGCCGAACTGGTCGGCGGCGGCCCTGGCGCGCTCGGGTGTGCGATTGGCGATCGATACCTTTGTTGCGCCGCGGGCGCGTAATGCCTTCAGCGTCAGCGTTCCCATCTCGCCCAATCCGACGACCAGAACCTGCCGCTCCGACAGGTCGCCGGCCTGCTTTCGCGCGTGGGCGATGGCGACCGAACTCAGGCTCGCCGGGTTCTGGCTGATCGAGGTTACCGTTCGCGCCTTCCTGCCGGCGCGAATCGCCGCGTGGAATACCATCGAGATATGCGGGCCCGCCGCGCCAAGCTCCGCCGTTTCGCGGAAGGCGTCGGATACCTGGCCCAGGATCTGCTGCTCGCCGAGTACCAGCGATTCCAACCCGGCCGCGACGCGGCACAGGTGGTTGACGGCGTCCATGCCGCTATAATAGTAGAAGTAGTCGGCGACCCTCTGGATATCGACACCGGTTGTTTCGGTCAGGATCTCCGAGAGGAACGCGCGCGCGTCGACGATCTCCGGATCCAGGCACGCATAGAGCTCGACACGATTACACGTCGAAAGCAGCGCAAACTCTCCGCAGCCGCCGAACCGCTGGCATCCACTCTGGGGGTCGATGACCTGGTCGAGCTCCGCAAGCGTACATCGTAATTGCTCCCGTAGTTCGAGGGGAGCGGTATGGTGACTAAGACCCAGGCAGGCGATCGGCAGCGTTGGCATCGTAAACCTCTGCGACAGTAAGTTGAACGGTGTTGAGCAATTTATTGATGCGGCCGAGCAACCGCATCTTGTCCTCGGTGGAGATCTTGACCTTGTCCGGCAACTCCATCGTCGAGCCCACCAGCGCGTCACGAAAGAACATGGACGCGGCCAGAGCCTGCTTCAACGGCAGCTCCAGCCGGAGCGCGTGCGTCGCGTACTCGCGACCGATGGCGCGTGCCTCGTTCAAAAGGACATCCCCGTTGCTATCGGACACGTACTGTAGTATCAGCTCCATCAGGCGCTGGCCGAGCGCGCGGTGCTGCTTGCGCGCCTTCTCATCGAAGCGGCTCATCCAGTCGGGGCTGCGCTGATCCACCATGCGCCGGCGGGTTTGCTCCAGCGCCTCGCTCGCCCAGATCTGTTCTATGCCGTCGACAGGGCGGATGGCGTGGCGCTCGCTGGCAAACCGCAAGACGTCGGACGCGGCAAAGCGCCGGTGACCACCGGGTGTTAGCATCACGCGGATGTCTCCGTTGTTCGCCCAGCGCCGCAGGGTGGTCGGATGGACGTTCAAGCGCCGGGCGGCCTGCGCCAGGGTGAGCCATTCGTCGCTGCGGTTGGGCCGGTTCTTCATGGCATCAAGTGTGCAATAAACAGAGCAAAAAGCTAGCTAAAACTAGGCACTTGTGAATATTCTATACAAGCGAGCGGGCGCTGTCAAGGGGCCCGATCGGACATAGATGCTCACTATCTTACTACTAAATATATTAGTTAGGATTACGCAGTACTTGATCTTTGTCAAAAAGCTGCCGGCCACCGGGGCCGGTACCACGATCGTCGTACACAGATTTGCCTAGATTCCAGCAAAGGGCGTGCCGGCGCGGTGCCGGAGGGGCGGGCGCCGGTTCGTGGCGAGCCGGCGCCCGCGGGCCCGGCTCCAACAGGAGGGTCCGGGCTCGTGACGGCCGGGGCTCCCGGAAGGCGCGGTGTCACTCGTCATCGGGGTCGACTCGGCGGGCACGCCGGGCCCGGCTCCGGTGGCGCTTGTCCTGCAGGCGCCTCTCGCGCGAGGCGGCCGTCGGCCGGGTGGGGCGGCGTCTCTTCGGGACCGCCGCCGCGTCGGCGACGAGGCGGATCAGCCGCTGCAGCGCGTCGGCGCGGTTCTTTTCCTGGGTGCGGTAGCGCCGGGCCGTGATTACCAGCACGCCCTCCCGGGTCATGCGGCGGCCGGCGAGGCGGGCGAGACGCGCGCGAACGGCGTCGGTGAGGGACGGCGAGCGTGCAACGTCGAACCGCAGTTGCACGGCGGTGGCCACCTTGTTGACGTTCTGCCCGCCGGGGCCCGACGCGCGGATGAACTCCAGCCGAATCTCATCCTCTCGTATGGCGATCGTATCCGTAATCTCGATCATGGCACCGTGGCGCCGCCCGACTCCGCGTCGCGCGGCGTGCAATTCGCTCGGACGACATCGGCGTGAGCGTAACACGAAAACCGGTCGTGAAGCTGCGCCTCTATTTTATCCACACCTGCAACGGTTCGGCGCGGGTCATAGTGTCGCGGCGCACGTGGTGGCCCAGGGCGGTGATCGAATAGCGCCCCGGCGCCTTCATGGGGTAGTACTTGAAATCGAGCCGCTCCTTATAGCCCCAGCCGTGCTCGGCCGAGTTCACGCGAAGGAGGGGAAAGAAATAGGTCTGCCCCGGCTCGAGTGTGAGCTCGAAGAGGTGCGGGTTGGTCGAGAAATACTCGGTAACCTCCGCCGGTGACACGTGCGGGTGCGACACGGGGGAGACGGTGCCCGCGGCATCGGATTCGACCCAAAGCTCCCAGTACGTGTGCGATTCGAGTGGCCAGTTCCGGTAACTCAACACGACGTCGCGCGAGGTCACGTTCTTGTAGCCGATCCACAGGTCGATGTCCTCGCCGGGGTCCACGCGGAACTTCTCGGGGACGAGCAGCGTCGCCACGCCCCGCTGCGATCCGGACCAGCTGGGCAGCTCGTCGGCGGCGAAGCGCACGGAGCGCGCGGTAGACGCTTCGTACGGGCACGTGCCGTCGAGCATGACCTCCATCATTCGCCCGGCCGCGGGCCGTGGCTCGCGCAGGAAGACGATGTGCCGGTCTCCGGCGTTCCAGCGTCCGAGGGCGCGCCAGTGGCCGGGATGCAGGGAGACGGTCAACCGGTCGGAGGTGACGTCTCCCTTCAAGATCTCGAGGACGCGGATCGCAGCGCTTTCACGGTCGTGGCGCACGGACCCGTCCGGTGCCGCTTCGACGGCCGCGACCACAATGACATCGGCGACGCCGACCGCCGCGTTCAACGGCAGGTATCGCCGGTCGTAGGCATTCACCACGGCGGCGGCGAGGCACAGCGCCGCTACCGGCGCGCACAGGGACAGCCATGCGAGTCTACGGCGTGCCATTTCCATCCTCCGGACGGGGGCGGAGAAAACGCACGAAGAACCGCACAAGCCACGCGGCGACGAAAACGAAGTAGGCGATCAACAGCTTGAAGGCGCCGGGGCTCAGCGCCGGCTGCGTGCTGAGGTTGGCCTCGATCGCCATCTGGGTGACGCCGATCATCAGCACCATGCTCGCGACGCCGAACCACAGCGTCTGCGTGCGTATGTAGCGATGGGTCTCTTGCAGGCGCTCGGGGGCAAGCCAGTACTCCTTGTGCGGCAGGTTCATCCGGGCTTGCGAAAAGCGAGGAAACCAGCCGGGCATGACGAGAAAGAAAAAGGCGTTCATTGCCGCTATGGCCAGGATGATTCCGAAGAAGACCGACTTCGATGACCAGTCGTTGGGATAACCCTCTCCGTTGAAATGGGATGCGACCGTTCCCGGCAGCCGTGGATAGTAGAATGCGCACTGCAGCGCCGCAACGATGAGCAACAGGACGAATATGGTGCGCGGGCTCGGCATGGCGCCGGAGGGAGGGGCAAGAGGCATGCCAGACCGGCCGCGCGAGGGCCGCGGCGGGCGCGTCAGATATCGATATTGATGCCGATGGGGCAGTGGTCGGAGCCGGGTACTTCGGAGAGGATGAAGGCGTCCTTGACCCGGCTCTCGAGGTTTGCGCTGATGAAGAAATAATCGATACGCCAGCCGGCGTTACGCGCGCGCGCTCGGGTCTTGAAGTCCCAGTAGGTATAGTGCCCGGGGCCCGGGTGAAACATCCGAAAGGTATCCACGAAGCCGCCGGCGATGAAGCGGTCGATCCAGTCGCGTTCCTGCGGCAGGAAACCCGAGTTGTTCTCGTTGGCCTCGGGCCGGGCGAGGTCGATTTCGCGGTGCGCGGTATTGAGGTCGCCGCAGACGATCACCTTTCTGCCCGCCCGGGTCGCCGCAGTCACGTGTTCGAGGAAGGCGTCGTAAAACGCCAGCTTGAAATCGAGCCTCTCGGCCGATGCCGACCCATTGGGAAAATAAACGTTATAAAGGAGAAACGCCCCGTAGTCCGCAATGGCAAACCGTCCCTCGACGTCGAATCGTTCGATGCCGATGCCGCGGTCCACGGACGCCGGGCGTTGGCGCGTGTACAACCCCACGCCGCTGTAGCCCTTCCGGTGGCCGGTGGTAAAATAGGCGTGATAGCCGGCGGGTGCCGCGAGCTCGGCCGGCAGCTGGTCTACTTCTGCGCGAACCTCCTGGACGCACAACGCGTCCGGGCGCTCCCGGTCCAGCCACCCCAGGAAACCCTTCTTGTAGACCGCCCTGAGCCCGTTGACGTTCCAGGAGATTATACGCTGCATCGGCGCCATCCCGGGGATTATAGGACTCCGCAGGGGATTATGAAAGACGTTCGTTCCGCCGCACGGGGTTCTCGACCTTCGTCCAAGAAGGTTGTAATATTTCCACGAGTCCGCACACTAATCGTCAGGAGGACGGAAGCAGCTCGGTACGGCTCATGCATGAACACCCCGAATCATTTAACGAGGTTCACCTGAACCTGAACGTCCGCGGTCTGGGCGTTTCGGCGACGGTGGCGATCAACGACCGGTCCAACGCGCTCCGGCGGCAGGGAAGAGACGTCTTCAAGCTGGGGCTGGGACAGTCGCCGTTTCCGGTACCGGAGCCGGTCGTCGAAGCGCTGCGGCAAAACGCCGGTCAAAAAGACTACCTGCCGGTCGCGGGGCTGCACGAGCTGCGGGAAATCGTCGCGGAGCACCACGCGCGGACCTTCGACATCCGGTGCACCGCCGACGACGTATTGATCGGCCCCGGCTCGAAAGAGCTGATGTTCCTCCTGCAGCTGGCCTACTACGGCGATCTCGTAATCGGCGCTCCCGCCTGGGTGTCGTACGCGCCGCAGGCACGGATCATCGGCCGCAACATTTTTATCCTGCCGACCACGATCGAAACCGACTGGCAGATCACGGCCGCGCAGCTCGAGGAGTTCTGCGCGAAGGACCACGGCCGCCCGCGCATTCTGGTTCTCAACTATCCGTCCAACCCGACCGGCCGCACGTTGTCGCACACCCAGCTCGGCGAGATCGCGGAAGTGGCGAGAGAAAACCACGTAGTCGTCCTGTCCGACGAGATCTACGGCAAGATCCACCACAGGGGAAAACACGAATCGATCGTACCCCTCTACCCCGAAGGCACGATCTTCAGCGGGGGTTTGAGCAAGTGGTGCGGGGCCGGCGGCTGGAGGTTGGGGCTTTTTGTTTTTCCGAAATCGCTCCGCTGGCTGCTCGAGGCGATGGCGGCGGTGGCAAGCGAGACGTTTACGTCGACGAGCGCGCCGATCCAGTACGCGGCGGTGCGCGCGTTTCAGGAAGGCCCCGAGATCGAGCGCTACCTCGTGCAGTCGCGCCGCGTGCTCTCGGCGATCGGTGAGCGGCTCACCGGCCTGCTGGCGAAAGCCGGCGCGGATATCCTGCCGCCGCAGGGCGCGTTCTATCTGTTCCCCGATTTTTCCCCGCTCCGTGAAAGGCTCCTCAAGAAGGGGATCCGCACCGGTATCGAAATGTGCGAGCGCCTGCTCGAGGACGCCGGCGTGGCGATCCTGCCGGGAAGCGCCTTCGGCCGTCCCGCCGACGAGTTCACGGCGCGTCTGGCCTACGTGGATTTCGACGGCAAACGGGCGCTGGAGGCGGCCGAGAGCGTGCCCCTCGACGAGGCGCTCGGCGACGGGTTCGTGCACGAAAACTGCGGGCGGGTGGTCGAGGCCGTCGATCACATCGGCGACTGGATTGGGGCGATGGAGTGATCCGGTGAAGACGAAGACGACGATCCTGGTTGCGACGGTGGTGTCCGGCATGCTGTGTTGGGGTGGCTGCGCGGGGCACACGGGACGTATCCAGCCGGCGGCGAGCGGTATCGACACCGGGGCCGCAGAGGCGCACGAGGCGCTGAGCGCCGTTCTGCGCAAGCACGTCCGCGAAGGCGGTGTCGACTACGCGGCCCTGTGCGGCGATGCGCGATTGCCGGCCTACCTCGCCCGGGTCGCGGCGACCGACCCCGGCGCGATCCCCGATGCCGACTCGCGGCTCGCGTTCTGGCTCAATGCCTACAACGCCTTCACCCTGCAGGTGATCTGCGACAACTACCCGGTGGGGAGCATCAACGACCTTCACTTCGGAGGTCTCTACGTCGGGTCTCTCACCAACAAGACGATCTGGGACCGCGAGTTCATCGTCATAAACGGCGAAGAGCTGAGCCTCAACGATATCGAACACAAGATCGTCCGCCGCCGGTTCGGCGACCCGCGCGCCCACTTTGCTCTGGTGTGCGCCTCGAAATCCTGCCCGGCCCTGCGTGCCGAGGCGTTCGAGGGGCAGACCCTTGGCGAACAACTGGACGAGCAGGCACGCCTGTTCTTCTCCGAGGAGCAAAAAAACCATTTCGACATCGAAAACAAGACGGCCCACCTCTCCAGGATACTGGATTGGTACGCCGGTGATTTCGGCGACAGTAACGAGGCGATCCTGCTCTTCGTTGCCCGCTACGTGAGCGACCCGTTGGCCGCGGCCATCCAGGGCGACCCGGCCGCGTGGGACATCAAGCACACGGATTACGACTGGAGTCTGAACGAACAATCACGAGCCGTGCAGCGGAGCGCGGAATAGGGACTTTCTTTTTTCGGCCGTTGGTTGTACAATGCGCGCGGTTTTCACCCCGGGGCCGCAATCACGGCCCGGGCCTCACTGGAGGGGGAACGGCAATGGATTTCATACGCAAACTCTTCGGCGCGTCGCCTTTTCGCATGCTGGTTGAGCATACGAAAAAGGTGCACGATTGCGTGCTGCTGATACGTCCCATTACGGACGCGCTCCTCGAGGAGGACTACGATAAGCTGGGCGAGCTTCACAACGAAATGTCCAGGACGGAGCACGAAGCGGACGTGATGAAAGATCAGATACGGGACATGCTCACCGGAGTGCAACTTCTTTCCGTCGGCCGCTACGAGCTCACCCGGTTTCTTGCGGTGCAGGATACCATCGCCGATGCGGCCGAGGATTTTTCCGTCGTTGTCCTGCTGCGGAAGACCCGCATGCACCCGGACCTCAAGGAAGGTTTTGTCGAGTTCGTGGAGCAGGTCATCCACGTGAGCCGACAGCTGCTCGCCCTGTCCGAGGACCTGTCGGTCCTTGCCGAGGCTGCGTTCACCGGGGCAGAGGCCGACCGCGTTCTGAAGGCGATCGACAACATCGGGCAGGAAGAATGGAAAGCCGACAAGTTTCAGAGGGCCTTCGCGAAGCACTTCTACAGTCTAGAAAAGGAACTGGACCCGACCACCCTGTCGTTCTATGACAAGTACTGTCAAACCCTGAGCCGGGTGGCGAACCACGCCGAGAGCACGGCGAAGTTCCTGCGGCTCATTATCGCCAAGAAATAACAACGCCAGCCGGGCCGATGGCGCGGCGACCGCGCCCGATGGCCACCCACGGCGGTCGGGTACGGCGACGGGTCACACTGCGGGTCGAATAGGAGGAAGCACACACATGGTGCTCTTGTTTGTGGCGGTGGCGATCGGCCTGTACATGGCCTGGAACATCGGCGCCAACGACGTGGCCAATGCCATGGGCACGTCCGTGGGGTCGAGGGCGCTGACGTTCAAGCGCGCGGTGATCGTGGCCGGCATCTTCGAGTTCGCCGGCGCTGTCCTCGTAGGCGGCCACGTCACCAACACGGTGCGAAAAGGCATCATCGATCCGGCGGCGTTCACCGCGGAACCGAATCTGCTGTTGTACGGGATGCTGGCGGCGCTGATAGCGGCGGCCCTGTGGCTGAATCTTGCGAGTTTCTTCGGCCAGCCGGTGTCGACCACCCACTCGATCGTCGGCGCGATTTTCGGTTTTGGGCTGGTGGCCGGGGGCGCGGTCAACTGGGCCAAGATGAGTGCCATCGTCGCCAGCTGGGTAATCTCTCCCCTGGTCAGCGGCATCCTGGGGTTTGTGACCTTCGTATTTATCAAGAAAAAGATACTCGCCGCCGAGCGGCCAGACGAGGCGGCGGCGAGGTACGCCCCGTTCTTCGTTATGGTCGTAGGGTTTATTCTCAGCATGGCGTTGATATTCAAGGGGCTGAAGAACCTTCACCTCGATTGGCCCATGTCGACGGCGCTGCTTGCTTCCGCAGCGGTTGCGGTCGTCTTCGGTGTCCTCGCGAAGCTGCTGCTGCCGCGTCCCGTCCCGCGCACGGAAGAGCTGCCCCCGACCGAGGAATTCGACTACACCGAGCGCATCTTCAAGTACCTGCAGATCACGACGGCGTCCTACGTCGCTTTCGCGCACGGCGCCAACGACGTGGCCAACGCGGTCGGCCCGCTGGCGGCCATCTACGCGGTTCAGTCGACCGGCGAAGTGTCCATGAAGGTGGATGTGCCGGTGTGGATCCTTCTCGTCGGAGCGGCGGGAATCGTCCTGGGCCTGGGGATGTTCGGCCGCCGGGTCATGGAAACGGTCGGCAACAAGATCACGCACATGACGCCCACGAGAGGTTTTTCCGCCGAGTTCGCGGCCGCGACGACGGTGCTGGTGTGCTCCAAGATCGGGCTGCCGATCTCGACGACGCACTCGCTCGTCGGTGCGGTGATGGGCGTGGGTCTGGCGCGTGGGCTGGCCGCACTGCAGATGAGAACCGTACGCAGTATCTTTACCTCGTGGGTCGCCACCGTTCCGGCCACTGCCGCGATGACCATCCTGCTCTACTGGCTGGCATCGTGGCTGCTTGTGTAGGTGCGCGGACCGATACGCGCGGGCGCGCCTGCGCCGCGTCACCGGCCCGCCGTCAACCCTGCCGGATTCTCACACCGCCGTTGGTTGTCATGGCGCGGACCGTGGCGCCTCCTTTACCCAGGTTTGCCCGCAGCTTCTTGCCGATGCGTCCCTGGACGGTGATCGGAAAATCCACGTGAATCCCGCCGTTGGTCGTACCCGCCACCAGCTCGGCAGAATAGCCCTTCGGCAGGTAGAGATTGACGCCGCCGTTGGTCGTGCTGACGTCCAGACCTTCGCCTTCCCAGTGTGAACCGCCGAGCTCGATGTGCAAACCGCCGTTGGTGGTGCGGCCCCGTACGTCACCGCTCAAGCCGGTCAGGCGAACGCCGCCGTTGGTCGCATCGAAATCTATTTCCCCCTGGACGTCGTCGATGGAAATGCCGCCGTTGAGAGTCTCGAGGGAAAGGTTCGATTTTTTCGGCACCATGAGTTCGTAGCTGACGGACCACCCGCGGCGCCTGTGCTGCTTGGGCCCTTTCGCGAAGATGCGCTTGCGGGTCACGATCTCGATTTCGCCCGCCACCTCGCGCGCGGCCTCTCTCGATCCCCTCCACACGCGGACCCTGGCCCGCAGCAGGATCTCGTCCTTGTCCCAGCCGCGCACCTTGATGCCGCCGTTTGGTTCGCCGTCCACCGCGATGACCGCCCGGTCGGCGGCAAGTGTGATCTCGCGAACCTCGCAGTAGCGTTCGTTCGAATCGTGATCGCACCACTCGTCGTCCCCGGTAACGGTCCACTCCTGCCCCATCACCGGGAGAACGGATGATACGCCCAGTATCGCGACGGACACGACGGCCAGCAGTGCCATGAATCTGGTTTTCATAGGGGAGCCTCCTCCATCAGGGTGTCGCAGGACGTGAGGGGCGGTCGGGTTGGCGTGGGTTTCGCCGGCCCGGTCGCGGCCGCCCCGGCCTCCGTGACGCCGCGGGCGACATAGGAGTTATACGGCCCGGGGCGGCCAATAGTTGCGCGGACCCCGGCGGCGGCCCGGGGCCGGTCATCGCAGCTACTCGGCCGCCGCCCGGGCGCCGCCTCTTGACCCGGCCGCCGGTTGACAGCGCCCTTTGCAAGCCGTTACGATCGGAAACCACACGTGGAGGAGCCAACATGCGCGAGCACAAAACCGGCAACCTGCGGTTCTTTTCCTACCGGAGCTTCGAGCCGTTCCGGTATCTGACCAACGTCGTCACGACCCGCGTGGGAGGCACCAGCAAGCCGCCGTACGAAGGCCTCAACCTGGGGCTGCACGTCGGCGACGACGCCGACGACGTCCTCGAGAACCGCGCGCTCGCGAGCCAGGCGCTCGGGATCGAGCCCGAGGCGCTGACCTTTCCCGAACAGATTCACGGCAATGTCGTGGCGGCCGTGGGGGGTAAGGAGCGGGGTTGTGGGGCCGTTACCGCGGACAACGCGGTCAAAGGGGCCGACGCCCTCATCACGCGCTCGCCCGGCGTGCCCCTGACCGTTCTGGTGGCCGATTGCGTCGCGATCTCGTTCTACGACCCGAGGCGGGCCGCCATCGGTCTCGCCCACGCCGGCTGGAAGGGGACTCTCGGCCGGATCGCCGAGCGCACGGTCGAGGCCATGCAGACCGAATACGATTCCAGCCCCGGCGATCTCCACGCCGGCATCGGGCCGTCCATCGGCAAGGGCCACTACGAAGTGGGCCGGGAGGTGCTGGAGGCGTTCGGCAAGGAATTCGGCCGTAGCGAAGCGGCGCGGTTCATCCGGGAAGACATGCACGGAACCTGTTACCTCGACCTGTGGGGGCTGAACGCCTCGCAGCTGCAAGCGGCGGGGATCGACGCCGACCACATCGAGGTCACCGAGAGCTGCACGGCCTGCCGTCCGGACCTCTTCTACTCCCACCGCCACGAGCAGGGCACGACCGGCCGTTTCGCCGGCCTGATCATGCTCCATGCCCCGGGTTCCCGGCTCTACTAAGCAATATTGTTCAAGAGAGTTACGGCGTTGGTGACTTTCGCTTGACAGGGGCATCGCGTCCGTCCTATAAGCGAACCAGTATTCAGGTTCTAATACAGAGATACCCAAACAGGATCGTCTCGGGATCCGATCATTCAGAATTCTATTCGTTTGATAAATCTCTCATTATAATAGAATACGAATATGGGTTCTAATATAAGGAGGGCTCGATGCCCCGCAAGGGACGGTACGCCACCACCAACGAGCCGTTTCGCCCGCCGCTTCAGGCCCGGAGCCGGGAGAGCCACCGGCGTATCCTCGAGGCGGCAGGCGAGCTGCTGGACCGGCAGAGCTTCGAGGCCGTTACCGTGGCCGAGATCGCGCGCCGGTCCAAGTCGTCGGTGGGCGCGTTCTATGCTCGCTTCGAGGACAAGGACGCGCTGCTCGAGCAGTTGGACGGCTTGTGCGCGGAGGAGCTGGCGGCGGCCGGCCGAGGTGATGTCGTAGGCCTCGGGGCAGGGGCGGCAGACCTCGAAGAGCGGATCGAAGCGGCGGTCGGCTTTTACGTGGGACTGTACCGCCGTCGGGCCGGTGTCATTCGCGCGTTGCGCGTGCGAGAGCGCGGGCGCATGCGCACGCGGTTTGGCGAGCGCATGAAAGAGAGCGAGCGGGCGCTTTTGGTGGCGCCGGTGCTGGCCGCGCGCAGGCGGGTGGATCATCCCGACCCGCAACTGGCCTCGACGCTGGGCGCGCTCATGGTCACACGCGCCCTCGAAGAGCGCATTCTCTTCCCGGAAATGACGGAGAGCCCGACGCCGATCACCGACGCGGCCTTTACAAAGGAGCTGGCGCGAGCCTACCTCGCCTACCTCGGAGTCTCGGCTTCCGCCGCCGGTTGAAGGCGCGGGAGCACGGGCAAACACGATGCGTTCATCCGCAGGGGGGGTACGCGCCCCGGGGGCTGCCGCGGGTGGTCCCGGCGCCCCGCGGGGGATTAATTGGTGGACCAGTAGGGGTCGCCGATCAGCGTGAAACCCGCCCAGTACGAGGGGTGATCGTAGGGCCGCTCACCGGAGCCCAGCGTGAAGTGCCGCAGCCACTCGGTGGCGTCGTCGAGGGCACCTTTCTTGTCCAGCCGCCGTTCGGCGAGATTCTCGTAGAAACGTTCCATCAAGATCCGCGTCGGTTCATCGGCGACGCGCCAGCGGTTGACCACTACACACCGCGCGCCCGCGCGCAGAAAGGCGTAGGCAAACCCCAGGGAGGCGCCCCCGTCCGTCTCGCAGTCGCTCAGCGTGACGACTTCCGCGGCGAAGTCTATATGGCAGGAACGATTAGGAACTTCTTGGACCTTCCAGGGAATAGAATTGTT
>JBHHVD010000030.1:0-32875 GCA_046754105.1 Candidatus Krumholzibacteriia bacterium | reverse complement strand
CCGGACCGCGTTCCAAGGAGGCTCCATTGGTGCAAGACAACGAGTTGCCCCAGAAAATAGCAGAGCTCGAACAACAGGCCCGCAAACTCAAGGAGTTTCTTTGACCTCGATGCGCTCGAAAAACGCCTGACGGAGCTCGAGCAGACGATGAACGACCCTGAGTTCTGGCAGGACAAGAAGCGATCCGGCGAAACACTCAAGGAAGTCAGTGCCATCAAGTCGAAACTTGAGCCGATACGGCGGGTGACGGTTGGTCTCAAGGAGTGCGGGGAGTTGCTCGAGCTGGCCGGCGACGAGCGGGACGAGGCGGTGTTGGACGAGATCCGCCGTGACCTCGGAGTTCTCGAGAAGCAGCTGGCCACGTTGGAACTATCGCTGCTGTTCGCAAACCCCGAAGACCAGCGGGACGCCATCCTCTCGATTCATCCCGGAGCGGGCGGGACGGAATCGATGGATTGGGCCGACATGTTGATGAGGATGTACAACCGCTTCTTCGAGCGCCGCGAGTTCGCGGCACGGGTGCTGGACCTGACGCCGGGCGAAGAGGCCGGGATCAAGAGTGTCTCCATTGAAATCAAGGGTCACAACGCCTACGGCACCCTGAAATCCGAGAGCGGGGTGCACCGCCTGGTACGTATCTCGCCTTACGACGCCAACCACCGGCGGCACACCTCTTTCGCGTCCGTGTTCGTGTATCCGGAAATGGAGAACGACCTCGAAGTGGAGATCCGGGAGGATGACCTCAAGACCGACACGTATCGCGCGAGCGGAGCCGGTGGCCAGCACGTCAACAAGACGGACAGCGCCGTGCGCATCACCCACGGTCCGACCGGCATCGTCGTGCAGTGCCAGAGCGAACGATCGCAGTTCCGCAACCGCGAGAACGCGATGAAGATCCTGCGCGCGCGCCTCTATCACCGCAAGCTCGAGGAGGAGCGCGCGAAGATCGACAAGATGCTCGAGAGCCAGAAAGACATCGCCTGGGGCAGTCAGATTCGATCCTATGTCCTGCACCCGTACACGATGGTGAAAGACCACCGCACGGCCGTACAGGTCGGCGACGCGCAGAAGGTCCTCGACGGCGATCTGGAGAAGTTCATAGAGGCGTATCTCCACAAGTTCTCGGGCGCCAACTAGCGCTTGACAACGCCCAGAACCATTTCTAATCTGGCGTGATTTGACGGCAGCCAACAAAGGAACGTGCATGGACGGACTGGATAAGCTTCGCGCGATACGTTTGGAGAAGCTGGAGGCGATGCGCGCGGGGGGTACGAACCCGTATCCCTACCGTTTCGAGGCGGCGCACACCGTCTCGGCGATCCTCGAGCACGAATCCGAGCTGACCCGGTCCGAGACGGCGGTGACACTGGCCGGTCGCATCATGGCGGTGCGGGGGCACGGAGCGACCACGTTCGGGCACGCCCAGGACCGGACGGGCAAGGTGCAGTTCTACGTCCGCAGGGACGAGATCGGCCGTGACCGCTACGACCTCTTCAAGCTGCTCGAGGTGGGCGACGTCGTGGGGTTGGAGGGCTACGTTTTTCGCACCAGGACGGACGAGGTGACGGTGCGGGTCAGCAAGTTCGAGGTACTGGCCAAGGCGCTACGGCCGCTGCCGGAGAAATGGCACGGCCTGCAGGACAAGGAAATTCGCTACAGGCAGCGGTACGTGGATTTGATCATGAACGGTGACGTGCGCGAGGTGTTCTACAAGCGCTCGCGCCTCGTGCAGGGGATCCGCGAGTTTCTCAGCGCGCGTGGCTACCTCGAAGTGGAAACGCCGATCCTGCAGCCGATCTACGGTGGGGCGGCAGCCCGCCCGTTTACCACCCATCACAACGCGCTGGACGTCGATCTCTATCTCCGGATCGCGGACGAGCTCTATTTGAAACGCCTCCTCGTAGGCGGTTTCGAGCGTGTGTTCGAATTCGCCAAGGATTTCCGCAACGAGGGTATCGACCGCGCGCACAACCCCGAGTTCACGATGATGGAATGTTATTCGGCCTACGAGGACTACATGGACTTTATGGACATGGTCGAGGAGATGATGCGTCACCTGGCCGGCGGCCTGACCGGAGACGGCAAGGTGACCTTCAAGGGCGAGGAGGTCGATTTCAACAAGCCCTGGAAACGGATTCGCTTCTTCGATGCGTTGAAGGACAAGACAAAGCTGGATTTCCACGGCATGGCGCCCGGCGAAATCCTGGAAGCCGCGGCCGGGCTGAAGGTCGACGTGGACAAGGGCACGCCGCCGTCGCGAGCGCTGGATGAGGTCTTCAGCGCGCTGGTCGAGCCGACGCTGATCGAGCCGACGTTTGTCTACGACTACCCCAAGGAGCTCTCCCCCCTGGCCAAGGACCACCGCAGCGACGAGGGCCTCGTCGAGAGATTCGAGCCGTTCATCTGCGGTTTCGAGGTCGGCAACGCTTTTTCCGAGTTGAATGATCCCGTCGAGCAGCGCCGGCGGTTCGAGGCCCAGGCAGAGCTCAGAGCGCAGGGGGACGCGGAGGCGCACGTGGTGGACGAGGATTTCATACGGGCTCTGGAGTACGGCATGCCGCCCGCGGCGGGACTGGGGTTGGGGATCGATCGCCTGGTCATGGTCTTCACCGACAGTCACTCGATCCGGGACGTCCTGTTCTTCCCCCAGATGCGCCCCGAGCAGAACCCGGAATGAACTACCCGTTCTTCATCGCCAAACGCTACCTGCAAACCAAGCGCCGGTCTGCCCTGGTTTCGCGTATCACGTCGATCGCCGTCGGCGGCGTCTTCGTGGGTGTGATGACGCTGGTCATCGTGCTCTCGGTCATAAACGGGTTCGAGACCGAGCTCAGGCAGCGCATCGTTGCTTTCAACACCAACGTGATCGTCTTCACGCGCAACCCGTCCGCATGGGCGCGCGTAGATACGCTCGCCGCGATACTCGCGCGGCAGGACCACGTAACCGACATCGCGCCGTTCGTCAGATCCGAGGCCCTGCTCTCCTACGAGGTGATACCGGGCCGCCGCACGCGCATCCGCGGCGTGGTCGTCAAGGGGATCGATCTTCGCGAGGAGGCGCTGGTCTCCACGGTCATCGACAGCATTAAACCGCGGATCGAGTCATTCGACGCCAGCGTTTTCGAGGACGAAGAGCCCCATATCGGAGTCGTGCTCGGATTGGACCTCGCCGTGGAACTCCGCGTCGGTCTCGGAGAGGCCGTGAGCATCGTCACCGCGCCGGCCACGATTCACGCCGAGAAGGTCGAACCGCTGGTTACCCCGTGCCGGGTCCTCGGCTTCTTCAACAGCGGCATGTATGAGTTCGACTCCCGCTTCGTGTACGTCGATATCGAGGATGCGGATGGAATGTTCGACTTCGAGACCGCGCTGCGCGGGTACAGCGTCAAGCTCGATGATATCTACCGGGCGCAGGAAGTCGACGCGGCGATCCAGAACCAACTGCCGCTCCAGGACTATGGGACCAACAACTGGATCAACATGAATCGTAATCTGTTCAGTTACATGAAGATCGAAAAGATACTGATGTTTCTCATGTTGACGTTGATCATCCTGGTGGCGGCGTTCAACCTCGTGGGCATGCTGACCATGGTCATTATGGAGAAGCGGAAGGAAATCGGTATCCTCAAGGCGATGGGCGCGCCCAACCGCGGCGTCATGGCGATTTTCATGCTCGAGGGAACGGTGATCGGAGTGCTGGGCACGTTGGGGGGGCTCGCGGCCGGGTTCCTGGCGTGTGTAGTCCTGGACCGCGTCCAGCTCGACCTGCCGGGAGACGTCTATTTCATCAAGACGCTGCCCGTGCTGGTCCAGTGGGCCGACCTGGTGGCCGTGTGCGCGAGTGCGATCCTGATTTGTTTTCTGGCAACGGTTTATCCCAGCTGGGAGGCCAGCAAGCTGTTGCCGGCGGAGGCGATCCGCAGCGAATAGGGGCGGAGCGTAGTCATTTTGGAACGCGATGAAGGACAATGAGTTATATGACTTTTGTTGAAGCTTGTCTTTTCGGTCACGGCGGCTTACATTAATGGATACGGACGTGGTGCTCGACGCGCGGGGGCTCGAGAAGAGCTTTGAAGGGACGAAGGGCACGATCCGGGTGCTGGGCGGTCTGGATCTTGCCGTACGCCGGGGCGAAGTGCTGTCCATCGTCGGCGCCTCGGGCGTCGGCAAGAGCACCCTGCTGCAGATACTGGGCTCGCTCGACCGGCCGGATCGCGGTTCTATCGCGATCAAGGGGCGCGCCGTGGACACCTTGGGTGCCCGCGAGTTGAACGAGTTGAGAAACCGGGTGCTTGGCTTTGTTTTTCAGTTCCATTTCTTGCTGCCCGAGTTCAGCGCCGTGGAAAACGTGGTCATGCCCGGGCTGCTGGGTGGTCGGGCGTGGGAAGACGCCGCCGGGAGGGCGGAGCGGCTGCTGGTTCGCGTAGGGCTCGAGAACCGGCTGCACCACAAGCCCGGCGAGTTGTCCGGAGGCGAACAACAGCGTGTCGCCGTGGCGCGCGCGCTGGCCAACGAACCCGAGGTAGTGCTGGCCGACGAGCCGACGGGCAACCTCGACGATGCCTCCAGCGAGGGGCTGCACGAATTGATTGCAGGGCTGTCGTCCGAGGAGGGCATGACCTTCGTGGTCGTGACCCACAAGAAGGAATTCGCGAAGTACGCGAACCGCCACCTCGTGTTGCGGGACGGATTGCTTCACAAGGCATAGGAGATCGATGCCGGTCATGTGCAAAGAATGCGGGGTGCGCCCCTCGAAGATCCACTACACCGAGATCGTCAACGACAACATGGTGACGATGGATTTGTGCGTGGAGTGCGCGGAGGCTCGCGGCATCGACGTTCAGAGAGCGGGGAGTTACGGTCTCGGCGACCTGGTGGCCGGGTTGATCGACAACTCGGCGCGCACGGAGACGGAGCATATCGGCAAGGTGCGGTGCCCCAACTGCGGTTTCGATTATTCGAACTTCAAGAAGAGTGGCCGGCTCGGCTGCCCCGAGTGCTACGAGGCGTTCGAGGCCCAGCTCATGCCGCTCTTGCGCCAGATTCACGGCAGCACCCAGCACCAGGGGAACACTCCGCAAGCGCTGGGGCAAAAGGCGCTGATTCGCAAGGAGTTGGCGGACTTGAAAGAGGCGTTGGCGCGGGCCGTCGACGAGGAAGAATACGAAAAAGCGGCGAGAATACGCGACCGGATCCGCGCCCTCGAGGCCGGGGCCGAAAAGAAGTAACGATATGCAAATCAAGGACATGATAGGAAAGCCGGCTCGCTGGCTCGATGGATCGGGCGCGGAGAGCGAGGTCGTGCTCTCGACCCGCATCCGCATGGCCCGCAACATCGGCAACCGCCGTTTCACACAGAGCGCCGACAAGGAGGAGTTGGCGTCGGTGCTGGATGAGGCTCGGGCGGCTACGGCCGAGACGGTGCTCCTCAAGCCGGGGCACTATTTCCCCATGGGCAACGTCTCGTCGCTCGACCGCCAGTTCCTCGCCGAACGCCACCTGGTGAGCCGCGAATTCCTGTTCAATTCGTCGAATCGGGGCTTGATCGTGACCGGTGCCGAGGATTTGTGCGTGATGATCAACGAGGAGGATCATCTGCGCATCCAGTCGTATCGCTCCGGGCTTGAGCTCGCTGGCGCGTTCGAGAGGGCGAATCGCCTGGATAGCGAACTGTCGCCGCGGCTGGGGTTTGCCTACAGCGACCGGCTGGGCTACCTGACCGCGTGCCCGACCAACCTCGGGACCGGCCTGCGGGCGTCATTGCTGATACATCTGCCGGGCCTGGTTCACAGCAAGGAGATCCACAAGCTGCTCGACAGCCTGCGCCAGCTCAACCATTCCATCCGCGGGTTGTACGGGGAAGGTACTGACGTCATGGGGAACTTCTTCCAGCTCTCCAACAGCGCGACGTTGGGTACGTCTGAAGACGTCATCATTGGCAACCTCAAGGAGATGGCGGTCAAGGTAATCGGTTTCGAGCGGAAGGCCCGGGACATGCTGTTTCGCAAGGCACGAAGCTTGCTTGAAGATAAGGTTTGGCGTGCATACGGCTTACTGAAATACTCACGGAGCGTCAGTACGAAGGAAGCCCTCAGCCTCATCTCGGCCGTCCGGCTCGGTGTCGGCGTCGGGATCATCCAGGATCTTTCCATACGGACGTTGAACGAGTTGCTGGTGTATATCCAGCCCGCCCATCTGCAGATGCTTCACGGCAACCAGATGGAAACACCGGGACGGGACACGGCGCGGGCCGATTTCATCCGGAAAACACTCGGCGCATCCAGTGCACAGGAGGAGTAAACACCGATGCATGATCGCTTTACCGATCGGGTCAGACGCGTCATCTACTTCGCGAGAGACGAAGCCAGCCGGTTGCAGCACGACTATATCGGCACCGAGCACCTGTTGCTCGGCATCGTCAGGGAAGGCGAAGGGATCGCCGCCAAAGTGCTGAGCAAGCTGGATCTCGACTTCGAGCAGATCCAGCAGGCGGTAGAGAGCATGGTGAAGAGCAGCGGCGGCACGCTCACCATCGGCGAGATTCCCTTCACTCCCAGGGCGAAGCGCGTGCTGGAGTTGGCTATCGAGGAAGCGCGGTTGCTCGGGCACAATTACGTCGGCACCGAACACCTCCTGCTCGGTCTCATCCGCGAGGGGGAAGGGGTCGCCGCGCAGGTGCTCGCCGAGCTCGGCGTGGACCGCAAGCGCGTGCGCGAGGAAGTGCTGAAGCTTCTCGGACCTTCCGCCACGATGAAGGCGCGGAAGACCAAGAAGGAGCGCAGCGAGACGCCCAACCTCGACCAGTTCGGCCGCGACCTCACCCGCATGGCCCGTGAGAACAAGCTCGATCCGATCATCGGCCGCGAATCGGAGACGGAACGCGTGATCCAGGTGCTCAGCCGGCGCAAGAAGAACAACCCGATCCTCATCGGCGAGCCCGGGGTGGGCAAGACCGCCATCGCCGAGGGGCTCGCGCAGCGCATCGTCTCCAACAAGGTACCCGAGATCCTCAAGGACAAACGCATCGCGACTCTCGATCTTGCATCTGTCGTGGCAGGAACAAAATACAGAGGACAATTCGAGGAACGTCTCAAGTCGATACTCAATGAGATCGGCGAGTCCGATGACGTCGTGATATTCATCGACGAGATTCACACCATCGTGGGCGCCGGGGGTGCGGAGGGAGCGATCGACGCCTCCAACATGCTCAAGCCCGCCCTGGCCCGTGGCGAGGTGCAGTGCATCGGCGCCACCACACTGGATGAGTACCGCAAGCACATCGAAAAGGACGGCGCGCTCGAACGGCGATTCCAGCCGATCCTGATCAACTCGCCGAGCGAGGAGGAAACGGTCGAGATCATCCTGGGGCTGCGCGACAAGTACGAGGCGCATCACCGTGTAAAGATCGAGGACGAGGCGGTAAGCGCGGCGGTGTACTTTTCGCAGCGATACATTCACGACCGCTACCTGCCGGATAAGGCCATCGACGTGATCGACGAGGCGGGCTCCCGAGCGCGGCTCGCCGTCGTGACCGCCCCGACGGAGTTGCAGGACCTCGAGAAGGAGATCGAGGAGTTGTGTCGGGAGAAGGAATCGGCGATCCAGGCGCAGGAATTCGAAAAGGCGGCCGGTTTCAGGGATAAAGAGAAGGAGATGCGCAAGAAGCTGCAGGAGATGCGGCGTACCTGGAACGAGACCAAACAAGTCAAGGAAACCGTGGTGTCGGCAGCGGATATCGCCCGCGTCGTGTCCACGATGACGGGCATCCCGGTCTCCGAGGTCGAAGAGGAGGAAACGGAAAAGCTGCTCCGGCTCGAAGAAGACGTGAGCAAGCGGGTCGTGGGACAGGCGGAAGCGGTCGCGGCGGTGGCCAAGGCGGTCAGGCGCAATCGCGCCGGCTTGCGGGATCCGAGACGGCCGATCGGCAGCTTCGTGTTTCTCGGTCCTACCGGTGTGGGGAAGACGGAACTGGCCCGCGCCCTGTCCGAGGTGCTGTTCGAGACGGAAGAGGCCCTGGTGCGTATCGACATGTCGGAGTACATGGAGAAGTTTTCCCTGTCGCGCCTCATCGGGGCGCCTCCCGGATACGTCGGCTACGACGAGGGAGGGCAGCTCACCGAAAAGGTCCGCCGCAAGCCCTATTCGGTCATCCTCCTGGACGAGATCGAGAAGGCCCACCCGGACGTGTTCAATATCCTGCTGCAGGTGATGGACGACGGCGCCTTGACAGACAACTACGGACGCCGCGTCGATTTCCGGAACACGGTGCTGATCATGACCTCCAACGTGGGGACGGTAGAGGCCAAGGGAGGCAAGAGTCTTGGTTTTACCCAGGGCGGGGCCGAAAGCACATTCAAGAATATCAAGGCGAAGCTCTTGGAAAACCTCAAGAAATCCTTCAATCCGGAGTTCCTCAACCGGCTCGACGACACCATCGTGTTCCGTCCCCTCGGCAAGCGAGAAATGGAAACGATCGTCACCATCATGCTCGAGGACTTCGTCGGCCGCCTGAAGGTGTTCGATCTGCAAATCGAGTTCAGCAAGGAGTCGAGGGAATTCCTCATGAGCCGGGGTTTCGACCCCGACCTCGGTGCCCGTCCGCTGCGCCGGGCCATCCAGCGCTACGTGGAAGACCCGCTGAGCGAGCTTCTGCTCAAGAAGGGACTCAAGAAGGACGCGGGAATCCACGTCGGAGTGAAGAAAGACGGTTTGTCCTTTGACGTGGGCACCAAGACCAAGTAATTTTCGGTTAGAGTCCACCCCACAGCCCCCTGCGTTATTTAATTGATTATTCTACTTTAGGTTATATATTCCTCTGCCGTGTGAGCGGGCCTGCCGTTTACACGTCCCGCGGAAGTGTGGTAGGATGCGCAGGATTTTTCACCGGAACACCATGAAAAAAAGACGGTTGCAGATAATCGGGTGCGCGCTGCTGCTCCAGTTCGCCGCTCTTCAGGCGTCCGCCCAGAAGCCGATCGCCGAGCTGCGCATCGAGGGGAACGTCGCTGTCTCCGAACAGAAGATCCGGCGCATCGTGCGTCTCAAAGAAGGCGACCCCTTCGTGCCGTCCGAGGTCAGCCAGGCGGTAAAGCGGCTGTATGCGACGAGAGAATTTGCGGACATCCGGGCCTACGAGGAAGACCGGGGGAACGGGGTCGTCGTCACCCTCGTGGTGACCGAGCACCTCAAGATCGACACGGTGAAGTTCGAGGGTAACAAGCACGTCAAGGAGGAGGAACTGCGAAAGGCCATCCGGGTTCGGGAGGGGGGCTTCATCAGGCCGTCACTGATCCGGCAGGACTTCCGGGCGATCGAGGAAATCTACAGGGAAAAAGGGTACTACCGGGCGGCGGTGAGCGACGAGGTCGTCTCCGCACAGGACGAGAAATCGAAGAAAAGGACCAGGGTGCTCGTCTACCGGGTCGCCGAAGGCGAGAAGGTCTCGGTCAAGCATGTCGATTTCTTTGGCAACCGCTCGCTGGACTCGGAGGATCTGCGGGGGGCGATGGACACCAAGGAGGACAACTGGATTCGGGGGGCGGAGTTCAAACCGAAGGTACTCGATAGCGATCTGGAGAAGATAGTGTTGCTCTACCGCGAGCACGGGTACCTGGACGCACAGGTTACGAACAAGGAGCTGATTTTTTCGGAGGACGGCAAGGGGCTCGACGTTTTCGTCACCCTCGATGAGGGGACCCGCTATGTGGTCGGTAACGTGGCCTGGTCGGGGAACACCATTTTCAAGGACCCGCGAATCGCGTCTCTGATCACTTTTGACGAAGGGGACGTGTTCGACGACAGGGAATTCACGGATATCCAGGTCGCGATCAGCACGCTGTACTGGGATCGGGGATACATCTACAATTCGGTCAGCCCGCGGAAGACGGTGAAGAAGAACGTCATCGATCTCGATTTTGACATCACCGAGGGCAACCCGGCGCACATCCACGAGATCAGCATCAGCGGCAATACGAAGACGGCCGAGACCGTGATCCGTCGCGAGTTGAAATTCATTCCCGGGGAGGTGTTTCAGCGCCCGAAACTCATGAGATCCCTGCGTGAAGTGTTCAACCTGGGGTTCTTCGAGGCACCGCCGGAACCGGAGGTGACGACGGCGAACGAGGACGGCGATATCAACATCAACCTGAAAGTTGCCGAGAAGCAGACGGGGCAGTTCCGCCTGGGCGCAGGTTTTTCCGCGCTCAACTCGATCAGCGGTTTCATCGGCCTGGCCGAAACCAATTTCCTGGGACGCGGACAACGGGTTGGGATCGATTGGGAGTTCTCGAGGTTTCGCCAGAACGTCGACCTGCGCTTTACCGAGCCGTGGCTTTTCGGGACGCCGACCACGCTGAGCATAAATGCCTTCCGCCGGGACCAGGACCAGGTGCGCCAGCAGTTCTGGGACGACCAGCGCCGGGGAGGCTCGTTGAGTATCGGGCGGCCGTTCCCATGGTTCGATTACACGACGGTTTTCTGGCGTTACCGGTGGGAGTCGATCACGCTGGACGATTTTTCGCCGGCCTACACGGGGCCTCTGCGGGACATTCTCTGGCCGCAAGTCACGAGCTCGACGGCGATCACGTTTACCCGCAACTCGACGGACAGCCCCTTTCGACCCACGTCCGGCACGCGCGCGAGCTTTACCGCGGAGGCCAACGGCGGACCGGCGCTCGGCGGCGATGTCGAGTTTCAACGCTACGAGGCGTCTTTTGCATGGTACGAGAAGCTTTTTTGGAACCTGTCTCTGGCCATACAGTACCAAACCGGGGTGCTGGACGGATACAGTTCGCCGTCCCAGGTGCCGGACTACGAGTTGTACCGGCTGGGCGGCAACCGCCGCAATGCCGTTCGCGGGTACGATTTCTTCGAGATCGTGCCCGAGAACAACCCCGAGTTCCTCGGGGGCCGCTACATGCAAACTCTTTCGTATGAAATCACTTTGCCCATCGCGCCGACCGTCTTCGCCGTGGGTTTCTTCGACGCGGGCAACACGTGGAACAGCTTCCGCGGGTCCAGCATTTTCGACCTCAAGAAGGGTCTGGGGCTGGGCATAAGGCTTGAACTTCCGGCGCTCGGAACGGTAGGCTTCGACTATGGCTACGGCTTCGACAAGATCGGCGGAGCCGGTTGGGAACCGCACATATCCCTGGGCGCTGGATTCTAACCCCTGTCGCAGATTATTTGAAAAAAGGAGTGGTTCTTATGCTACGGAATACACTTGGACTTATTGCGCTGGCTGGGTGTATCGTTGCGGGAAGTATCGTTACGGCAACGGCGCAGGTGGAGCTCAAGATCGGCTACATCGACTCGCAGCGGATTTTTGCGGAATTCAAGGAGACCCAGGACGTCGAGCGGCTCTACAAAAAGGAAGTGGATGCGTGGAAAGCCCAGGCGCAGGTGATGGAACAAGAGATCGTAAAAATCCAGGATGAGCTGCGCGCACAGGCGCTCATGCTCTCGGAGGAAAAGCAGAGAGAGAAAAAGCTGGCGCTGGATAAGAAGCTCGCCGACTACCAGCGCTTCATGGCGGACGTCTTTGGCGAGAACGGAACGGCGGCGAAGCGCAACCAGGAGCTAACGCAGCCGATCGTCAACAAGATTAATCAGATTCTGGAGCGAATGTCGGAAGAGCAAGGGTACACGCTGGTTTTCGATATCTCGAACGCGAATATCGTGTACGCAAACAAGGATTTTGACTTGACCGACATGGTTCTCCAGGAGTTGAACAAACCGGGACAGTAGGTGCGTGCCTTGGGTACATTATCGTACAGCCTTAAAGAACTGGCGGAGCTCGTCGGCGGTGCCCTGAGCGGGGACGGCAGCACGCGCATCACCGGGGTTGCGGGCATTAAGGAAGCGGGGAGCGGCGAGATTACGTTTCTCGCCAACACGAAATACCGGCAGTTCCTTTCGTCCACCCGGGCTTCCGCCGTAATCGGTCCGCGCGAGATCGAGTGCGCCCTGCCTTCCATCAGACTCGAGGACCCGTATCTGGGTTTTCTGAAGGTCGTGACCATGTTCGCGGAAAGGGCGCGGACGCAGTACCCCCGCGGACAGCACCCGACGGCGATTGTTGACAAAGGGGCCCGGTTGGGAGCGAACGTGAGCATCGGGCCCTATTGTCAGATCGAGGCCGGCGCCAGAATCGGGGACAACTCGGTCGTGCTGCGGGGAGGGTATGTAGGCGCGAACACCGCCATCGGTGAAAGCTGTCTCATTTATCCCAATGTGACGATCCGGGAGGGGTGCGAGATCGGCAGCCGCGTGATTATCCATCCGGGCGCGGTTGTCGGCTCTGACGGGTTCGGTTTTGCGAAAGACGGCGAGACACAAAGAAAGATTCCACACATCGGCATCGTGGTCATCGGAGACGACGTGGAAATTGGTGCGAACACAACGATCGATCGCGCCACCACGGGGGTGACGCGGATCGGAGGGGGGACAAAAATCGACAACCTGGTCCAGATCGCGCACAACGTGACCGTGGGTAAGAACTGCATCATGGCGGCGCAGGTGGGGATATCGGGCAGTGCCGAGCTGGGCGAGGGCGTCGTGATCGGCGGTCAGGCGGGGCTGGTCGGGCACATCGTTATCGGCGATGGTGTGGTGATCGCGGCACAGGCCGGTGTGACCAAGTCCATACCGGCGGGAACGACGGTATCGGGTTACCCGGCGCGCGAGCACGCGCAGGCCCGAAAGCTCTACGGATTCACGACGCGGTTGCCGGAGTTGTACAGGAAGATCCAGGAACTAGCCAGAAAAGTAGCACAGCTGGAGAAGGGGAAGGGCCATGATACGCCAGCAGAAGACGATCGATAAGGAATTCTCGATCGAGGGCCTCGGCCTGCACACCGGCGACAAGGTGGTCGTGTCTTTCAAGCCCGCTCCGGTGGACACGGGCATTCGGTTCGTCCGCCGGCACGGCGGCAAGCAAGTGGAGATTCCCGCCGACATCACCAGCGTGGTACTCGACAAACTCACTCCCCGCAACACGACGATTCGCAACGGCGACACGGTGATCCACACCGTGGAACATCTTCTGGCCGCGTGCTACGGTCTGCAGGTAGACAACGTGCTGATCGAGATATCGGCGAACGAACCGCCGGTGCCGAGGTCGGGCAGCTACGAATCGTACGTGCAGGCCTTCAAGAACGCCGGGTTCGCGAACCAGGGCGCACCGGCCAACCTTTTCAAGGTCGATCGCTTCATCAGCCACAGAGAGGGCGACGTGGAGGTCTACGCCACCCCGTGGGACGGGTTTCGTGTCAGTTTTACGATACAGTTCGAGAACCCGTTTATTGGGACTCAGTATGCGAGCTTTGACGTCACACCGAACGTGTTCGAAACAGAAATATCCCCCGCCCGCACCTTCGTCCTGGGCCGGGACATCGATGAACTGCGCACGGCCGGGCTGATCAAGGGCGGCAGCCTCGAGAACGCCATTGTTTTCAACGACGACGGCATGGTAAATGACGAGCCGCTCCGTTTCCCGGATGAGTGCGTGCGTCACAAGGTGCTCGACCTGATCGGCGATCTCTCCCTGCTCGGCGCGCCCATTCAGGGCCATATTCACGCGGTGAAATCGGGCCACTCCTCTAACTTGCAGTTCGTAAAGAAGTTATGGGATATCAAGGAGCAGCGCAGCCCGTCGCGACCGGCTGGGCCCCTGTGGGACGCGAATATCATCCAGGAGATCATGCCGCACCGGTATCCGTTCCTGCTGGTGGACCGGATCATCGAACTGGAAGACAAGAAACGAGTTGTGGGCATCAAGAACGTGACGATCAACGAGCCGTTCTTCCAGGGGCATTTTCCCGGTCACCCCATTATGCCCGCCGTGTTGATCATCGAGGCGATGGCGCAGGCAGGGGGCCTGCTGCTTCTGAATACTGTTGACAACCCCAAGAACTACCTTGTCTACTTCACAATGTTGAATAATGCCCGCTTCCGGAAACCCGTGCGACCCGGCGACCAGCTGCGCCTGGAGGTCGAGCTGGTCGCGCTAAAGCTGGGGGTGCGCAAGATGCGGGGGCACGCCTTCGTGGGCGACGAACTGGTCGCCGAAGCGGAGATGGTGGCGAACATCGTTGCAAGATAAGGCCCGGCGGCCGTCGACGGATGAGGGGGAATTCGCGATAATGCAAGATCCGACGAAACTGACGAGTATTGACCTGAAAACCGAGATACACCCGACGGCGATCGTGAACCCGTGGGCAAAAGTTGGCGCGGGTGTGAAGATTGGACCATACAGCATCATCGGGGAGCACGTTGAATTGGGGGACGGCTGTGTCGTTGGGCCGCGCGTGCTCATCGAGGGTAGAACGACGATCGGCAAGAACAACGAGTTCTTCCACGGAGCCACGATCGGGACCCCCGCGCAGGATTTGAAGTGCGAAGGCGACGTTGCCTACGTGGAGATTGGCGACGGCAACATATTTCGGGAATTCTGTACGGTGAATCGGGCGACGGACCGGGGCGGCAAGACGAAAGTGGGTTCCGACTGTTTTATTATGGCGTACGCCCACGTCGCTCACAATTGTGTCCTGGCGGACCACGTGGTTATGGCGAACTCGGTCCACCTCGCGGGGCACGTGACCCTCGATCAATACGCCATCATCGGTGGCGGAACGGTGGTTCACCAGTTCGTCCGCGTCGGGCAGCACGCGATCATCGGTGGTGGATGCCGGGTGACGCAGGACATTCCGCCCTACGTCAAGGCGGCGGGCAGCCCCGCACGGGCTTTTGGCGTCAACACCGTCGGGCTCGAGCGGCGGGGGTTTCCCGCGGAGAAGCGTGCCGCGATCAAACGCATGTACACGGTCCTCTACCGCCGCCGGCTCAACGTGACCCAGGCATTGGCCCACCTCAGGAACGGCACGTTCGGGGATCCAGAGAGGCGCATTCTCGTGGATTTCTTGGAGTCCAGCCAGCGCGGGATCGCCGGATAAGCCCCGGTTGCCGGGAAACCCACCTGACATTACCGAAGGACGAACGCGCCTGGAGAGGAGAGCTGTGGGAATCAGAGTTGGTGTCGTTGGCACCGGTCGGCTGGGCACCCAGCACGTCCGGGTATTGAAGCGACTCCCCGAGGTCGATGACGTCGCCTGCTACGACATCGTCGAGGAGCGATCACGGGATGCCGGACGTCGTTTCGGCGCCACGGTTTTCACGGATATGAACGAGATGCTGGGGCAGGTCGACGCGGTCAGCGTCGTGGTTCCAACCGTCAAACACAAGGAAGTGTCCCTGAAGGCTCTGGAGAAGGGCACCCACCTGTTCGTGGAAAAGCCCATCGCGGCGTCGATGTCGGAGGCGGGACAGATCATCGAAGCAGCGAGCCGGCGCGAGAGGGTCCTTCAAATCGGTCACATAGAACGCTTCAACGCGGCGCTTCGCAAGGCCTACCCGCATATTGAAGAGCCGTCGTTCATCGAGATCCACCGCCTGGCGCCGTTCACCGTGCGTGGTATCGATGTATCGGTCATCATGGACCTCATGATACACGATCTCGACTTGCTGGGGCTCTTTCTAGGGGAGGCGCCGGCGGATATCCGCGCCAAGGGAGCCGGCATTCTCACCGATCGCCCCGACATCGTTAACGCACGGCTGGAGTACCGGAACGGCTGCGTGGCCAACCTGACGGCAAGCCGCGTGTCGATGGAGCCGATGCGCAAGATCCGGATCTTCTCGCGGCGCAACTACCTGTCTATCGATTTGCTGAAGGGGACCGTCAAGCATTTGCAGAAGGGCGACGCCTTCGACGCCGGTGTCGCACGCATCAAGCGGAACGATACCGACCTGGGGAGTGTCTCGCTCCGCGATTTCCTGAAAATCGAGGAGTCGGCGATCGAGGGCGAAGAACCCCTCTTCGACGAGCTGCAGTCATTCTGCCAGACGATCATGAATGGGAGGCAGCCACCGGTAACGGGTGAGGATGGGCTCCGCGCGCTCGAGATCGCCACCGCGGTACAACGCATCGTGTCCGAGAAACCGATCCGATAGCCGGAACCGATGAAGGACGATCCAACCATACTCGTCACTTGTGGTGAGGCCAGCGGAGACCTGCACGCGGCGCACCTCGTCGGTGAACTCCGGCGCAGGATACCGCACGCGAACATCGTGGCGTTCGGCGGCGACAACGTCCGCGCGGCCGGAGCGAGACTCCTCTATCACATCGACGATTACTCGGCGATCGTGGGTATGTCGGGGGTCCTGACCAACCTGCCGCGGCTGGCCAGGCTCGAGCGAAACTTGAAGCGAGCGCTCGCCGACGCCGATTTGTTTATCCCCGTGGACTATCCCGGTTTGAACCTGAGGCTGGCCGCGCGCGCCAAACAGCTCGCCGTACCGGTTCTCTATTATATCAGCCCACAGGTGTGGGCCTGGGGTCGCGGCCGGGTCGAAAAGATGACGCGGCTGGTCGACTTCATGGCGGTCATCCTCCCGTTCGAGGAGAAGATCTATCGCGATGAGGGCATTCCGGTGGAGTTCGTAGGACACCCTTTCGTGGAAGACCACGCACTGCCCGCCCCGCGTGGCCAGCAGGGACGCGAGGGCATCGGGCTGCTCCCCGGAAGCCGGGCGCAAGAGGTGCGGCGCATCCTGCCCGTTCTTCTCGAGACGGCCCACATGATCCACCGCGAACGGCCGCGCGAGACGTTCACCATCGGTCTGAGTCCCTCGGTACCGAAGTCGATTTATCGCAAGATCCTGTCGCGTTACGCGCTGGACGTAATGTTCGAGGACAACGCACAGGACGTCATGGCGAGGGCGAAACTGCTGCTGGTCGCGTCGGGTACCGCAACACTGCAGGGGGCGCTGTTCGAGACTCCGTTGATCATCGTCTACCGTATGTCACTTGTCAATTACCTGTTCGCACGCACCGTGGTGAAGATCGATCACATCGGCCTCGTCAACATTATACTCGGTGAAGAGATATGCCCCGAGTTCATCCAGATCGAGGCCAGGCCGAAGACGATAGCAGGTAAGGCGCTGACACTGCTCGAGGACCCCTCGCAACGAACAGCGATGCTCGCCCGTTTTGGGGACCTTCGGGCGATGCTCTCCGGAGGTGGAGGATGCCGCCGCGTAGCGGAGATTTCTCAGCGGCTACTGAGTTCCGTGTAAAGCGTCGTTTGCGTCTCGGGGGCTACCTGGGCGCCGGCCTGATACGCGCGTGGGGAAGTACGTGGCGCATCGAATTCCACGGCGAGCATTTCCGCGAGGACGCGTGCCGACACGCCCCCGTGCACGTCTACAGCTTCTGGCACGGCAGGATGCTGGCGCTGAGCTACTCGTTTCGCGAGCAGGGCATCCAACTGCTGGCCAGCGAGCACAGGGACGGCGAGTTGATGGGCCAGGTAGTGCGGAGTCTTGGCTACGGACACGTGAGAGGCTCGAGCACGCGCGGAGGCGCGCGCGCGATCCGTGAGCTGGTTGCCAGGCTGCGAGCGGGGTATCACCTCGGCCTCACCGTCGACGGCCCCGTCGGTCCCCCGTACGTCTTCAAGCCGGGACCCATCGAGATCGCCAAGCTCAGCGGCGCCCCGCTGATCCCCATCACCGCATCCACCCCGAATCCGTGGGTGCTCTCGTCCTGGGACGCGTTCCAGATGCCCAGGCCGTTTGCCCGAGTCAGTGTCCGTTTCGGGAGGCCGATCGTCGTGCCGCCGGACGCGGACGAAGAGACAATCGAGGCGAAACGCCGTGAGGCGGAAGGCGCGCTCACGGACCTCACCCGGATGAACGATGAATCCATCTCCCACCCGGACCGCTGACCCGACGCCCCACGAGGTGCTCTACCCGCGCGGCGGGGTGGCCGTGCTGCGCCGGCCGCCGGCACTATTTGGCCGGCCAGCGGCGTTGTTCTACCACGCCTTTTCGGAGGGGTTGCGCCGGCGTCGTACCGGCCGGCGCCCGGCACCCTGGGAGGATACGACCGTCGTGGCGGTGGGCAACCTCGAAATGGGAGGCAACGGCAAGACCCCGCTCGCCGTCCATCTCCTGCAGTTCCTGGAGCGCACCGGGCAGCGGCCGGTCTATGTGAGCCGGGGGTTCGCGAGCACGGCGGGGCGGCTGGCCGCCGTCACCGTGCGCGCGGCGTGGGACGGCGGGCGCTGCCCGGTGCGCGCGGACGGCCTGCGCTTGCTCCCGGCGCGGGGGCCGTTGGGGGCGGGCGACGTCGGCGATGAGGGTGCCATGGTCGCGATGCGCTGTCCCGGGACACCGCTTTTCTTTTCACGGGACAAACTACGAGCGATCGATCTCGCCCGCGGGATGTTTGGCCCCACCCACATCATCCTCGACGACGCCTTCCAGTCGTGGCGGGTGCCGCGGGACCGCGACGTCGTGCTGCTGGACGCGGGTCGCCCGTTCGGCAACGGGCGCGTCGTTCCCGCGGGTACGTTGCGAGAACCACCGGGCGCGTTGGCCCGCGCGGACGTAATCGGTATAAACGGCTGCGAGAGTCGCGAGGCGCCGGCGCGCTACGCCGAAGCCGTGCGCGGGGCGTGTGGCAGGGACGTACCGGTTTTCGGCATCGAGCGGAGCGTCGTTATCGTGGACCTGGGAAAGGGCGAGCGAGGCCCCGTGGCGCAAAACGTCGGCGGCGGCGTAGCGGCCCTGTCGTCGGTTGCCCGCCCCGGCGGCTTCGAGCGCTCGCTCGGTCCGCACACCGGCGGCCTGGCACTGGCGCTGCGCTACCCGGATCATCACCGGTATCGTGAGCGCGATCTGGCCGATATCCGGCACGCACTGCGCGAGCGCGGCATCACGACCCTCGTAACAACCGACAAGGACTGGGTGAAGCTGTGTGGCTTCGACCTCTCGTTCACGCGCGTGTTGGTGGGCCGTCTCGTGTTGGCGGTCGACGAAGCCGTCCTGCGGGAGATAACGAAGAAGCCGCAGGCAACGCCTGCGGCTTCTTCGTGACGGGTAGATATCCGGATCCTGTTCCTTACACGGCGGGAGGTTGATCCACCATGGGAGGCATTCGTTACTGCGATTTCACCACCGGGTCTGCAAAATCGACCGATACCTCGGCGGTAAAGAACCACTCGCGGTCCGACCCGGTTTCGTGACCCCAGAAGGTCAGCCGGGCGATCATCAGGATTTCGTCAGGGAAGTTCAACCCCAGATAGTTGATCGCCGACAAGAGCGCACCGTTTTTTTGCTCGAAGGGTACGAGAAGGAAAGAGGCGGTCACGAGCTCGTTGGACGGTACCATGACGCTGGTCGCGCCGTCGTACGTCGGCAACACGACCAGTCCGCCGTCGGCGCGCCGCCACTCGACGCGGTAGCGCGTGATCAGGAAATCGTTGAACGGCTGGCCCGGCCCGGTCGTAACGAAGGAATGGAACGGCCGGTTGTGGAATATCACGGGGATGAAGTCTTCTTCGACGAAATCGTCCTGGGTGAAAGGGGCGCCGCCGACAAAGAGTGTGTCCCCCTGTTCCAGCACGTCGCTGAAGAACGGCGCGTTGTTGTTGATCGAGCTCACGGTCACCACGGCCCGGTTGTCCTCCGGGTCGTTTTGGCAGCTGGCCACCACGACCATGGCGAGCGCCATAACAAAAGTAAATACAACCAGTTTCCGGTTCATCAAGGCAACCTCCTCAAAGTAAGATCCGGTTCGGATATAGAATCTCAACGCAACCGCTACGCAATGTATATGCCAGTAGCGCCCGGCGAAAAGCGGCCGTATCACCCTTTCGCTACTACAATTAGACGTTCGGGCCGCGACAGGTGCCCGTATCGCTGCCGCCCCCGTGCATTCTGCAACCGTTTGTCCCATTAGGTGTTGCAATCGTGAAACCGCTTACTTATAGTGAAATTCGGTCCTTCTGACTCCGCACGGGCAGGCTCTTGATCCCCATGTTTTCATTCCCCGACACGTGTCGATGAAACGCTCGGATTTCCTGGTGGTAGGCAGCGGCGTGGCCGGTCTTCTCTTCGCCTTGAAGGCGGCCCGCTTCGGAACGGTCCGCGTGGTGACCAAGCGGGGCATGGCCGATTCCAACACGAACCTGGCCCAGGGCGGCATCGCCTCGGTACAGGGTCCGCGGGACAGTTTCGACCTGCACATCCGCGATACCCTCGAGTGTGGTGCGGGGTTGTGCCGGGGCGAGGTGGTCGAGATGATCATCCGCGACGGACCGGCGCGCGTGCGGGAATTGATCGACATCGGGGTGCGGTTCACCCGGGAGGGGGACGGGCTTTCGCTGGGGCGGGAGGGCGGGCACTCGGTCAACCGTATCGTCCACAGCCACGATCTCACCGGACGGGAGATCCAGCGGATACTGCTCGAACGCGCAAGGGCGGACGACCACATCACCCTCCATGAAAACCACATGGCGGTCGGGCTGGTGACGGCGCGTCACCTGGTGAATCCGGATACCGACGGCACCGCGGTGTTCGGTGCCTACGTCCTCGACGTCGAGCAAGAGGAGGTCGAGGCGTTTGCCGCGAAGCGGACGATCCTGGCCACGGGGGGCGCGGGGAAAGTCTACCTGTATACTTCCAACCCCGACATCGCAACCGGCGACGGCATCGCGATGGCGTACCGCGCCGGGGCTCGTATCGCCAACCTGGAGTTCGTCCAGTTCCATCCCACCTGCCTCTACCATCCCGAGTCGAAGTCGTTCCTGTTGACCGAGGCGTTGCGGGGTGAGGGCGGCATATTGAGACGGGACGATGGTCGCGCATTCATGGGCGACTATCATCCCCAGAAGGACCTCGCGCCGCGTGACGCGGTGGCCCGGGCGATCGACGGCGAGATGAAGCGGACCGGCGCAAAGTGTGCGTACCTGGATCTCACGCATCTGGATGCCGCCCACGTGCGGGCGCGTTTCCCGAATATCTCTAGCCGCTGCCTGGAACTCGGCATCGACATCACGCGGGATCCGATACCGGTGGTGCCGGCCACGCACTACTTCTGCGGCGGTATTGACGTCGATATGGACGGCAGGACGTCGCTCACGAACCTGCTGGCGCTGGGAGAGGTCAGCCACACCGGCCTCCACGGAGCCAACCGGTTGGCGAGCAACTCGCTGCTCGAGGCGGTAGTCTACGTAAACCGCGCGGCCCGCGTGCTGGAGCAAGACGACCGGCTCGACCGGCAGCGTGTCCGGGATCCGTTACCGTGGCAGGAAGATCACACGGTGGCGCTGAAGGAATCGGTGATCCTCGATCACGACTGGGACGAGGCGCGCCGGATCATGTGGGACTACGTTGGCATCATACGCAACGACGAACGGTTGGACCTCGCCCGCCGGCGAATGCAGGAACTGGAGAGCACCGTCGAGTCTCTCTACTGGAAATGCCGGCTGACCCAAGACCTGCTCGAACTGAGAAACGTGATTCTCGTCGGCCGCCTGGTCGTCCTCTGCGCGATGAAGCGCAAAGAAAGCCGCGGCCTGCACTATACAGAGAGCTACCCGCATCGTGACGACAAGACATTCGCGTGCGATACCTGGGTCATGCGCCCGGCGGAAGAACAGGAGAGTTAGCCTCAATGCGTCGAGACCAGCATACGACCGTTTGGGCCGCGCGCGCGGGAATGGGGGTCGACGGCGAGTTTCGCAGCGCGCCGGCCGGCCACAATCCGTGGCGGATAGAATTACGGAACCCGTCGGCGCGCGAGGACTGTTTGATCCGGAGTGCCCCCGTTTCCGGTGCCCGGCCCGCCGAACCCGCGGTTCCTGTCTTGACGCATGGAGGTTAGGTAACGGCATGGAATGGTACGAGGCTGCTTTCGACCGCTTGTATCCGGTCTTGTACAGTCACCGCGACAGCAGGGAGGCGGAAACGGCGCTGAATTCTTTCGGCCGCTGCTTCGAGGGCAAGACACCGGTCCTCGACCTGGCCTCGGGAGACGGGCGCTATCTGGAGGCGCTGCTGCAAAGGGGAGTAGACGCCTATGGGCTCGATCTGTCGCACTACCTGCTGGCGAGGTCCGCCGCGGAGTGGGGCCACGGGGGCAGGCTGGTGCAGGCCGACATGCGTCACCTTCCGTTTTGCGACGGGTCGTTCGGCGGCGCATTGAACATGTTCACGAGCTTCGGATACTTTTCGGTCGACACCGACAACCTGCTCGTATTCCGGGAGGTCCAGCGTGTTCTGAAGGGCGACGGGGTGTTCCTGTTCGATTTCATCAACGCAGAGAGAATCGCGAACGAGCTGCTGGAAGAATCGTCGCGCGAGTCGCAGGGCTACGAGATTCACGAAAGGCGACGGATCGAGGGCCACGGAAAATACCTCGTCAAGCGCGCCGAGGTAACGAACAAGCGGACGAATGACAAGGAAGAAATAGAGGAACGCCTGCGGCTGTACACGTTGGCAGACCTGGTGATGATGTTCGAAAGCGTGGGGCTCATACCCCGGGAGTTCTACGGGGACTACATGGGGAACGCCTTTGCGCGGGGCGTGTCCGAACGGGTTATCATCTTGTCGGCCAAACCGTAGGCTGCCTGGAACGGAGTCGCATGGCAGAGATTGTTGCGAAGATAGCCTGGGAGTCGGTTGGAGAACCATCGAGATTGCTTCTCGATTATCTGGCCTCGCCGCGCAAGGGGCTGCCCTCGTTTATCGACGGCGTCCGCCCCGACCGCAGTTCTTGGGAGACCCGCCCGGAGCGCGGCGGCGTGGTGGGACGTCGGGACGAGTCGCTCTGGAAGAGCGTCGCCGACGACGTCGAGGGGCTGAGCCGCAAGCTGGGCACCCGCGAAGAAATACTGGGCAAGGTGCGCGGCGCGGCCACGGGTGCGGCCAGCTTCGTGGTCACCGGCCAACAGCCGGGCACCCTCGGCGGCCCGCTGCACACGGCCTACAAGGTGGCGACGGCCATCGCGGTCGCGGCGCGGGTGGAGGAGAGCACGGGACGACCGGTCGTACCGCTCTACTGGTGTGGCTCCGACGACACCGATTTCGGGGAGATTCGCCAACTCAGCCTGCTGACCGACACCTTCGATCCGGTGTCCGCCGCGGTCGCGCAAAGCGCCCACCGCAGCGGCATGCCGGTGGGCGACATACCGCTCTCGCCACTGACGACCCTGTGGCGGATCGCTCGCGATTTCGTCCGGGGTTTCCGCGGGGCCGTCTGGGCCACGAGCTGTGTCGACGCGGCGTTCGATGCGGCCGATGACCACGGCGAGCTGGCGGCGGCTACACTGGTCGGTCTCTTCGGCGGGCGTATCGCGGTGGTAGACGGCCGCATGGGATGCCTCCGCAGGTGCGCGCAACCGGTGTTCAGGGAATACGTGAACGATGAAGATGCGGTCAAGCGGCTCGTACGTGGCGAAGGGGAGCGGCTCGTGAAGAAGGGGTACCACGCGCAGCTGGCCGCTGGAGAGGATTCCGGCGTATTTCTCATCGAAGGGGGGCTGCGCAAGAACGTCCCCGCGGCGAATCGGTCGCTTTTGGAGGAGGCGGTCGCGAACGACGTCGAAAAATGTTCTCCCGGGGTCGTGCTGCGCAACCTGGTTCAGGATTATGTATTCGACCCCGTTTGTGTCGTGCTGGGCCCCGCGGAGCTGGCCTACCGCGCGCAAATCGGTCCACTGTACGAGAAGTTCGGTATCCCCCGTCCCGCGGAACTGCCCCGCATGGCGGCGACGTTTGTCCCGCCGCCGCTGGCAGCGCTGGTAGACGACAGCGGTGGGGCAGCGGCGCTGGTGGAGAACCCGTCGGCGTTCGCCAGGGACTGCTATGGGCGCAGTGTGCCCGCCGGGCTCGAGGCAGCGATCGCCGACGTGAAGAGCGGCATCGCCCAGACCCTGGAGAAGTTCGCCGCGCAAGCGATCGACGATCTCCCCTCCCGGACACGGCAGAAGATTCGGGCGCGCATGGGTGAGGTGGAAAACCGCGTGGACGATCTCAGGCGCACCGCGATGGAGGCGGGCAAGGTCATTGCGCTCGAGCGCTGGCCGTTCCTCGGGCGCGTCGAACAGCTGATCAGGCCGAACGGCAAAGCGCAGGAACGATGGCTCTCCAGCCTCTTCCCGTTTCTGTACGGCAGTGATGCAACCGGCGGGGCGCTGACGCATCTGGCACGTACCCACGTGGACGAACTCATGGACGAACATCCCCAGCATATAGTATATTCATGCCGGTCATGAACATCCTGGCGATCGGCATTCATCCCGATGACGTCGAACTCGGCTGTGCCGGCACTCTGGTCCTCGCCGTCGGGCAGGGGCATCGTATCGTCATCGCCGACCTTTCCGACGGAGCGGCGTCGAGCAACGGCACTCCGGAGATCCGCGCCGCGGAGGCGGCGCGCGCGGCCGACATTCTCGGGATCCACCGGCGGGTGAATCTCGGGTTGCCGGACGCCGCGCTCCGCGGGGAAGACCCCGACCAGTTGAGGATCGTCGTGGGTGCCGTTCGCGATGCGGTGCCGGACCTGGTTCTGGTTCCCTCGGGGGAGGATCCCCACCCTGACCACGTGGCGGGCGCGGCGCTGGTCGAAAAGGCGTTGTACCTCTCGGGCGTGCACGGCTACGAGGCGCGGGGCAAAGCGTGGCCGGTGAAGAACGCCATGGTGTACCCGGGGCGCAACGAGCTGGATGCGAACCTCATCGTGGACGTGTCCGCCAGTTGGGACACCAAGATCGAGGCGATTCGTGCCCACGAGTCGCAATTCTCCGGCGGGCCCGGCAGCAAACCGACCCCGCTCAACGCGCCGGATTTTCTTTCGGCGGTCGAGGCCCGGAGCCGGCTCTACGGACAGAAGATCCGGGTGTCGCACGGTGAGCCTTTCCGTTCACTGCGACCGATCAAACTGGAAAACCTGGCGATCTTCGGCGCCTGATCCTCCGCTCGTTTTCATGGAAGACCGATGAGAAAAGCGAATATTGGAATCGTTTGCTACCCGACTCCCGGCGGCAGCGGTATCGTCGCCACGGAGCTGGGCAAATCGCTCGCCGGCCTCGGCCACAAGGTGCACTTTATCACCTACGGGCTGCCCGCGCGCCTGAACCACTTCGACGAAAACCTGTATTTTCACAAGGTGGACCCCGGCGATTATCCACTCTTCCAGCAGTTCACGCCGTACTCGCTGAGCCTGGCCGTAAAGATACGCGAAGTGGCCATGCAGTACTCGTTGGACGTCGTTCATTCGCACTACGCCATCCCGTACGCGACCTGCGCCTACCTCGCCAAGGAAATGCTCAAGACGTCCAACCGGGAATTGAAGAGCATCACGACGTTGCACGGCACCGACATCACCCTGGTCGGGGTGATGCCTTCTTTTTATGAAATAACCCGCTTTAGCATCGCCATGAGCGACGCCATTACCACCGTCTCCGATTTCCTGCGGCGGGAGACCGAGCGCGCCTTCAAGACCGACGAGCCGATCCGCGTCATTCACAATTTCGTCGACTGCAACGAATTCCGGCCCAACCCGAACAGCGCCGTGCGCGAGCGCTACGCGCGGCCAGGTGAGCGCCTGATCATTCATATGTCTAATTTTCGCAAAGTCAAGAATATACCAACCGTAGTTGATGTATTTTCCGAAGTAAGGAAATCGGTGCCGTGCCGCCTGCTGCTGATCGGCGACGGGCCGGAGTTCGAGGCGGTCGAGCGCCGGGTGGCCGAGAAGGGGTTGTCCGAGGCGGTGAGTTTTCTCGGCGACCAGGAGTTCATCGCCGACGTGCTGCCGGTGGGCGACGTGTTCCTGTTGCCCAGTGAGCACGAGAGCTTCGGTCTGGCGGCGCTCGAGGCGATGAGCTGCGGGCTGCCGGCGGTGACCTCGAATATCGGGGGCCTGGGCGAGGTCATACACGACGGTGAGACCGGGTTTCTGCACGATCCCCACGACGTCGCCGGGATGAGTTCCGTTATCGTGCGTCTGTTCGAGGACGACGAGTGGCGCAAGAGCATCGGTCTAAAGGCACGCGAGCGAGCGCGCAAGGACTTCGGCAAGGACAAGATCGTGGGCGAGTACTTACGACTCTACGAGGAGTTTCTTTGAGGCAGCGGCAATGAACCGGGAACCGGGTTTCTGGGAGGCGATCGAGCGCATTCGGGCCGCTGACGACCGGCTCAAACCGGCGGCGTACCCGTTCATGATGGAGACGCTGGATTTCACCATGCGGACCCTCGGCGAGCGCCGACATGTCACGGCGCGGGAACTGCTCGACGGCCTCTGTGGCTATGCCCGGCACAGGTTCGGCCTGCTGGCCGGCACCGTGCTCGAAAACTGGGGCATCTCGTCGGGCAGGGACGTGGGGCGCGCGGTATTTCAACTGGTCAACGCTCAAATCCTGTCGAGACGGGAGAGCGATCGTCTCGAGGACTTCGACATCGACTACGACCTCACCACCCGCCTGGAGGACAAGTACCTCGAGTGACCCCGGCGGTCATCCCGGCGGCCACTGCAACACGCGCCCGCCCAGCAAGTGGGCGTGGATGTGAAAAACCGACTGCCCGGCTCCGGCCATGCAATTCACGACCGTCCGGTACCCCTCCTCGGCTAAATCACGCTCGGCCGCCAGTTGTTTCGCGCAAAGCAGTATCTTCCCCAGCAGCGCCTCGTCGGCCGATGACGCATCATTGAGTGTCGCAATGTGTTTTTTGGGTACGATCAGGATGTGAACCGGTGCCACCGGGTTGATGTCCGCAAACGCGACCAGACTGTCGTCCTCGTGGACTTTTTCAGCCGGGATTTTGCCGTCGGCGATCCCGCAAAAGATGCAATCTGACATTTTTCGACCCCCTCCTGGTGAACGGAACTTGACCCGGGTACGCCGGTGAGTATAGCAGGGGGCGTTTCATGCGGGAAAAACATATTCTGCCCGCAGCGTGGAGGTTTCGACCCGTCCGGGAGATTTCTTGCCAGCTACTACGGCACGGCCAAAAAAATGAAAGTTTTGGTTGACGGGGGCCGTCACTAGGCGCTGAAATCATTACAGTTATCCACGACACCGGTGAAGTGCCCTTGGTATGTTTTTTGCGTGATCAAGAAGGGGCGCTTCAACGCGGTTTGGCGTACGTCGCGCGCGGGGCGCTGGCGCGGTGAGTCGGGAAGCACTATATTTTTAGTGGGGAAGAGGGTAACAAGCGTTACTTTCACACGACCCTGTTGAGGAGGACACATGTTAGGGGCAAAGGATATCATCTCCCTGATCGAGAGCAAACAGGACGTCAACCACTTTCAAGAGCTGAACTGGAAGGGATCGTTTGAAGAGTATCTGAACGCCGTGATCTCGGATCCCAGGATCGTACGTTCGGCGTTTCAGAGAATGTACGACATGATTCTGTCGCACGGCGTCGAAGAGTACACGGAGCACAAGAAAAAGATCATCAAGTACAAGTTTTTTGACGATATCGGCGCCGGCGGTGTCGACGCGATCTATGGTCTCGAGACCTCCCTGATGAAGATGGTGAACATCTTCAAGTCCGCCGCGCAGCGCTACGGCACGGAGAAACGGATCCTCTTGCTCCACGGTCCGGTGGGAAGCGCCAAGAGCACGATCGTGCGCCTGCTCAAGAAGGGTATCGAGCAGTACTCGAGGACGCAGGACGGGAGGCTGTTTACGTTCGGATGGAAGGACGAGAAATCAGACGGTGAGGTTTTCATCGACTGCCCGATGCACGAGGAGCCGCTCCACCTCATTCCCGATGGCTTTCGAGCGGAGGTGGCGGCCAAGATAAACGCGGTTATCGGCGAGTCGAACGAAGAGGTACGCATCGAAGGCGAACTGTGTCCCTCCTGCCGCTACCAGTTCTCCGAACTCCTGGAGCGCTACGATGGCGACTGGCCGCGAGTCATAGACCACGTGAAGGTACGGCGCTTCGTATTGTCGGAGAAGGACCGCGTTGGAATCGGCACGTTTCAGCCCAAGGACGAGAAGAACCAGGATTCGACCGAGCTGACGGGTGACCTCAACTACCGCAAGATCGCCGAGTACGGGAGCGATTCTGATCCTCGCGCGTTCAACTTCGACGGCGAGTTCAACATCGCCAACCGCGGAGTGATCGAGTTCATCGAGGTGCTCAAGCTCGACGTCGCCTTCCTCTACGATCTGCTTGGCGCCTCGCAGGAGCACAAGATCAAACCGAAGAAGTTTTCACAGACCGATATCGACGAGGTCATCATCGGCCACACCAACGAACCGGAGTACCGGAAGCTGCAGAACAACGAGTTCATGGAGGCCCTCCGCGACCGGACGGTGAAAATCGATATCCCGTACAACACGCGTCTGAAGGACGAGGTGAAAATCTATGAGCGGGATTTCAACGATTCGCGGATCAAGGGCAAACACATCGCCCCGCACACGCTGGAAATGGCGGCCATGTGGGCGGTGCTGACCAGGCTCGAGGAGCCCAAGAAGGCCTCGCTCAACATCGTGCAGAAGATGAAGCTGTACAACGGGCAGACGCTGCCGGGTTTTACGGAGGACAACATCAAGGAACTCCGCAACGAGGCGATCCGCGAGGGAATGGAGGGGATCTCGCCGCGGTACATCCAGGACAAGATCTCGAACTCGCTGGTGGACGAACAGGCGGAGGGCTGTATCAACCCGTTCATGGTGCTGCACGAGCTCGAGACGGGGCTGAAGCACCACTCGCTCATCACGTCGGACGACCTTCGCAAGAACTTCAAAGAACTGCTCAGCTTCGCCAAGGACGAGTACGAGGATGTCGTCAAGAACGAGGTACAAAGGGCAATATCAGCGGACGAAGAATCGATCAAGAAGCTGTGCGCGAACTACGTGGATAACATTAAAGCGTACACCCAGAAGGAAAAGGTCAAGAACAAGTACACCGGCGAGGACGAGGAGCCCGATGAGAGAATGATGCGCTCGATCGAGGAGAAGATCGGCATCCCGGAGAATCGCAAGGACGATTTCAGGAGGGAGATCATGAACTATATCGGGGCCCTGGCCGTGGAGGGGAAAACCTTCGACTACCGGACCAATTCACGTCTTCAGAAGGCCCTCGAGTTGAAGCTCTTTGAGGACCAGAAAGACTCGATCAAGCTCACCAATCTCGTTTCGAGCGTGATCGACAAGGAAACCCAGGAGAAGATCGATGTAGTCAAACAGCGCCTCATCCGAAACCAGGGTTACTGCGACATCTGCGCTACCGACGTTTTGAATTTCGTTGCGAGCATTTTTGCGCGCGGCGATTCAAAGCAGGCGTAACGCATTTCGAGGAGGCACCACCGATGGTGCAGCGCATAGAGCAAGACCTGAACAGGTTTCGGCAGATCGTCCGGGGCGTGGTCAAGAAGGAGCTCAAGAAGTTCGTCACCACCGGTGAGCTGATCGGCAAGAAGGGCAAGGATCTGGTCAGCATCCCCATCAACCAGATAGAAATCCCCAATTTCAGATATGAGACACGCAAGCTCGGGGGAGTAGGGCAGGGTGAGGGCGACGTTGGCACACCCATCGCCACGGGCGACGACGGCCAGGAGGGCGCCGGGGCGGCGGGCAACGCGCCCGGACGCCATATCCTCGAGGTCGACATCACGCTCGAGGAACTGGCCGACATAATGGGCGAAGAGCTCGAGCTCCCCAAGATTCAGCCCAAGAACAAGAGCTCCATTGTCTCCGATAAGGACCGTTACACGACCATCAGCCGCACCGGCCCCGAGTCCCTGCGCCATTTCAAGCGTACGTTCCGTGAGGCGCTCAAACGCCAGATCGCCTCGGGCAGTTACGACCCGAAACGCCCCGTCGTAGTCCCCGTCAAGGAAGACCGCCGCTACCGCTCGTGGAAGACGACGAAATCACCGGAGACCAACGCGGTTATCATCTACGTAATGGACGTGTCGGGCTCGATGGGCGACGAACAAAAGGAAGTCGTCCGCATCGAGTCTTTCTGGATCGACACCTGGCTCAAACGCCAATACAAGGGCCTGCAGACACGGTATATCATCCACGACGCCGCTGCGCAGCTGGTCGACGAGGAGACGTTCTTCCACACGCGCGAGAGCGGAGGAACGCGAATATCGTCTGCGTACGACCTGTGCCGCAAGGTCATTGGGGAGGAGCTGTCGCCGAGCGAGTGGAACATCTATGTGTTCCATTTTTCGGACGGAGACAACTGGGGCGGGGGCGACACGGAGCTGTGCCTGGAGATGCTGCGCAAAGACATCCTGCCCGCGGTCAACCTGTTTTGCTACGGGCAGGTTGCGAGCCCGTACGGCAGCGGCGCCTTCATCACCGACCTGTCCAAGGCGTTCACGGACGAGGACAACCTGGTGTTGTCGGAAATCAACAGGCGCGAGGATATTTACAAGTCGATCAAGGAATTCCTGGGAAAAGGCAAATGATCGATCTCGAAGAGCTCAAACGCTGGATCAAGAAGATCGAGGGCTACGCGCGTAGCTACGGGCTGGATTTCTACCCGGTCGTCTTCGAAATGGTGGCGTTCAACGAGATGAACGAAGTAGCCAGCTTCGGTGGCTTCCCCGTACGTTACCCGCACTGGCGCTTTGGCATGCAGTACCAGTATATGGCAAAGAGCTACAAGTATGGACTGCACAAGATCTACGAGATGGTGATCAACAACAACCCCTGCTACGCGTACCTGCTGGACAATAACAAGATGATCGACCAAAAAATGGTTGTCGCGCACGTCTACGCGCATTGTGATTTTTTCAAGAACAACGCGTACTTCTCCGTGACCAACCGCAGGATGATCGACGAAATGGCCAACCACGGGATGAGGATACGCAGCTACGCGGCCAAGTACGGGTACGAGGCGGTCGAGGATTTCCTGGATACGTGTTTCTCGCTGGAGAACCTGATCGACCCCGAGTCGGCGTTCCTCGCCGGGCGCAACGGCGATGACGACGCGGCGTCGGGAGGTGCCGACGACGCGGTGGCGGTGCCGCGGCTCAAGAGCAAGGGATACATGGAACCCTACATCAATCCCCCTGAGTATCTCCTGCGCCGAAAGGAGGAAATGGAGGAGGAGAGGCAGCGAGAGAGCAAGTTTCCTCCCAGACCGGAGAAAGACATCCTGATGTTTCTTATCCAGTACGCCCCGATCGCCAACTGGCAGCGCGACATTCTGTCCATGATCCGCGAAGAGAGTTACTACTTCGCGCCGCAGGGCCAAACCAAGATCATGAACGAGGGCTGGGCGACCTACTGGCACACCAAGATCATGACGCGGAAATGCCTGGACGATTCCGAGCTGATCGATTACGCGGACCACCAGTCGGGTACGCTGGGTGTGCAGCCGGGGCAGATCAACCCGTATAAGCTCGGGTACGAGCTCTACAAGGACATCGAGCGGCGGTGGAACAAGGGCCGTTTCGGAAAGGAATACGACGAGTGCGATGATCTGGAAACGCGCACGAACTGGGATCTCGAGCTGGGGCAGGGGCTGGAGAAGATCTTCCAGGTGAGAGCCATTTACAACGACATGAACTTCATCGACGATTTTCTCACGGAGGATTTCTGCCGCGAGCACAAATTGTTTTCGTACAGGTTGAACGAAAAGACAGGAATGTACGAGATCGACGACCGGAGCATGGAGAAGATAAAGGAGAAGCTCCTATTCTCACTCACCAATATGGGCAATCCCTATATCACCGTCGTCGATGCCAACTACGAGAACCGGGGCGAATTGTACCTGAAGCACCGTCATGACGGGGCCGACCTGCGCGTGGACTATGCCAGGGCAACGCTCGAGCGGCTGTTCAAGATTTGGACGCGCCCGGTTCACGTGCAGACCCTCGTCGGAGAGACGGTAAACCTGCACTCTTTCGACGGCTCCTCCCACAAGGAACGTACCATCACCGAAGAATCCGTAGCCTGAGCCATCGGGCCGGAGAGTGGGAACGATACTTGCATTGTGCCTGCTCGGTGGTACGAATGGTATCCAGCGAAAAACTCATACAGGGGCTGGAGGCGCAGAAGGCGAGGGAAAGCCAGTTGACCTTTGGTTTTGCCCGCCGGCCGGTGAGCCGCCCATATCGTGTGGACGTTGAGGAGGACGGTGTCCAGCTGCGCGTCGAGGTCGAGGATTTCGACCGCCTCGGCGTCATGCTCAGCACGGTAGAGGTCCGCGGCGCCGACCGCGTCATCGAGTCCGATGCGCGCCCCTCTTTGGAAAACCAAGTCGACCGGGTTACGAGCGATATTCGCTGCCTGTCGGGGGAGTTTCAGCTGATCGAGAAAGACACGGCATCCCTGGTGGCGGTCCTCCGCACGCCGCCTCCGTGCGGCGACCGCGCGCAGTATTTCGAGCTGGTGTTACGGGGCGGTTACCGCTTGAGCCTGCGGCATTTCACCGTGGGTGAGAACCTCGGTGCCAGGCGCCCCTGCGCCTCCAATATGAGTATGCAGTCGTTCCGCACGCTCGTTTCCCACCTCGTGCGGCTCCTATCCGGCATTGAGACGTAAGCGGCCGGCTACTCGGAAAACACCTGGGCGCTGAAGATGTATATGCGCGTGCGCTCTTTTTTCCACGCCCCACCGGGCAGCGAGGCCTTCTCACAAGTATGCTCGAGAAACGTGTCCACGTCCCATCCGTATTCCTCCGCCACCTGTGGCAGCAACAGGCCGCGGTTGACCCCGTCGTCGACTACCAGCCCGTGAAGGCCGACTTTGATTTCGCCGATGTCGTCGACCCGGTGCAGCGGCGTCAGTACGGATACCTCGACCGTCACGTTCGCGAATTCCTCGCCGGTCACCGGCTGGAAACGCGGGTCGTGAAACGCCGCCGCCCGCGCCATTTCCGCTACCGTTCGCCGGAGCGAGCGGTCCGATTCGACATTGCCGATACAGCCGCGGAGGCGACCGGCGCTCTTGAGCGTGACGAAGACGCCGCGTGTTTCGCCGAGAACCGGGTGCTCCAGGGGCGGCTGCGGCGAAGCGGGCATGCCGAGCGCTTCCGAGATGGCCTCTCGTGCGTG
>JBHHVD010000029.1:0-33616 GCA_046754105.1 Candidatus Krumholzibacteriia bacterium | reverse complement strand
GCCCGCCCGCGCGCAGGCTTCGAGCACGGGTGGGCTGTTCGCTGACAGGACCCGCATCGGGCCTCGGGTGATCCTCGCTCGTTCCCGCCACGGGCTGGAAAACACAGGACCGGTCCTCCGGGCGGGAAGATGGCTCTACCGGCACGGGCCGCCGGCAGGGCGGCGCCGACCTACTTGCCGATACAGAACCGCGAGAAGATGCGGTCGAGCAGGTCTTCCGAATAGCGCTTGCCCGTGGCCGCTTCGTAAAGCCCGAGCGCCTCGCGCGCGTCGAGCGCAAGTATCTCGAGCGGCGCGCGTTCTTCGAGCGCCTTCTGCAGCACGGCGATTTGCGCGGCCGCTTCGCGCAGGGTCGCGAGAAGCCTCGTGTTGAGCACCACACGCTCCCGGGCGACCCAGTTTAGTTGATCGCGCCCGACGCATTCAACCAGCGATTTCTTGAGGAGGTCGACGCCGGCTCCCGTTTCGGCCGAAGTCTCGACGATACGCCGGCCGGGATAGCGCGCGCTCAGGTTTGCCTCCGTGACGCCGCGCGGCTGATCGGTCTTGCTCAGCGTGACCACCGCGCGGTCACTGTCCAGCGCCTCGATGGTGCGGTCCAAATCACCCGGCGGTGGTACCGTGGCGTCCACCACGTAGAGGACGATGTCCGCCTCGCTCATGGCGGTTCTGGCCAGTTCGACACCGATGCTCTCGATCCGGTCTTCCGTTCCACGCAGGCCGGCGGTGTCTTGGAGTATGAACAGCAACCCGTCGAAGACGAGGGGTTCCCTCAGCACGTCCCGCGTCGTGCCTGGAATCTCGGTAACGATGGCCCGGCTCTCCCCCACCAGGCGGTTGAACAGGCTGCTCTTGCCCGCGTTCACGGCCCCCGCGATCGTGACACGGTAGCCCTCGCGAAACGGACGGCTGAATTCGGCCCCGGCCAGCAGCTCGTCCAGGGTCTCGCCGTGCCGCCGCAGCATTTCGACCGAGGTCTCCACGTCCAGGGTGTCGATGTCGTCCTCGATAAAGTCGATGTTTGCCTCGATCACGCAGAGAAGATCGAGCAGCTCCGCGGCCAGCGTGTTGATGCGTTTCGAGAGATTACCGGCCAGCTGTGCCTGCGCGACCCGCCGCTGCAGCTCACTGCGTGAGTGGATCAGATCGGCAACCGCTTCCGCCTGGATGAGGTCCATTTTGCCGTTGAGAAACGCCCGCTTGGTGAACTCTCCAGCCTCGGCGGCCCGAGCGCCCGCGCCGTACAACAGCTCCAGAACCCGGGAGACCAGGGCGGAGTTGCCGTGGCAGCTAATCTCAACCGTGTCCTGGCCGGTATAGGAGTCAGGGCCGTGCATTACCGCGCACATCACTTCGTCGACGATCTCATCGCCGCCGACCACATAGCCGTGATAGACGCGATGGTGCTCCAGGTCACCGTCGCTCCTGTGCGCGCGCGCGGGCGAAAACACGCGGCGCACAACGGCAAGCGCCTCGGGGCCCGTCACACGGATCACGGCGATGCCCGATTCGCCCACCGGCGTGGAGAGCGCCGCGATGGTCTCTTCGTTCGCGACCCGCATGATTCCTTTGCTAGGTTTCGGTCCCGGACTCTTCGGAAAAATCGCTGCGTTGGGGAGTGATGACCACTTTTCTGAGCAGTCCGTCACCAATCGTGTAGGTGGTAACGTCGTTATGGTCGGAGATCGCCAGGTGGATAATCCGGCGATCAGAGGCTTTCAATGGCTCGAAATCAAAGTCCTTGCCGGTTTTTCGCACACGCTCAGCAAACTTGCGCGCCCGTTCGATGAGGAGTCGGTGTTTGCGCTTCACGTATCCACCAACGTCGAGTGTGATCTTGCTGTGCTGCCCGGTACGGCTCGTGAAGATCCGGTTGACCACGTGCTGGAGCGAGCTCAGCGTCTCACCGCGGCGTCCGATGAGAAGCCCGTCGAGACCGGAGGTACTTACGTTGATGAATGTGGTATCGGGGATCTCCTCTATGTTCATATTGTAGTCGACACCCATCAGCGTCAGGACCCGGTGGATAATTTCTTTCAACTCCCCGATATGATTGCCGGTGCGTCTTGTCTCCCGCAGCGTCACCCGGATCGACACCGTCCTGGCCCCGAAGATCGCGCCGAGAAATCCCTTACTGCTGCCCTCCAGAATCTCGATGTCGACGTCTTCTGGTTGTGCGTCGAGCTCCCGAAGCGCTTTCTGCAGCGCCTGCTCGATCGTCTTCCCGGAGCTTTCAACCGAGGGCGGCATGATTATCCTTTCTTCGCTTTCGACTTGGGCCGATTCGGCTTGGGCGGCTGCTCTTTTCGCGAGCGTTCCACGGCTTTCTTTTTTTCGTCCTCGGCCGCGCCCTTGTTGATGTAATACTGCTGCGCCACCGACAGTCCCGTGTTGACCAGCCAGTAGAGCACCAGCCCGGAAGGCATCCGGTAAAAAAGAAACGTAAACACAATGGGCATCATGTACGTGAACGCCTTCGGCTGTGTCGTCGTCGATGACGGTCCCGCTATCGATCCGCCGATTTTCGACTGCAGCAACATTCCGACCCCCATGAGAATCGGCAGCACGCTGACGGCACTCCCGATGACCGGCAGGCTCACGGGCAGCTCGAAGAGCACGTCCTGCTGCGACAGGTCGTTTATCCATCCAAAGAACGGCGCTCGCCGGATTTCGATCGTGTTGCGCAGCACGTTGAACAACGCCAGGAACACGGGCATCTGTAACAACATGGGCAGGCAACCGCCGAGCGGATTGACCCCGCCTTCTTTGTAGAGACGCATGGTTTCCGCGCTCAGCTTCTGCCGGTCATCCTTGTACTTCTCCTTGAGTGCCTGGAGTTTCGGCTGCAGCGCCTGCATGTCGCGCATGGACTTGAAGCTCTTGTGTGTCAGCCGGTAGAAAACCACCTTGGTAAAGATTGAAATGAGAAGAATGACGATCCCGTAGTTCGGAATGAACTTGTGCAGTGCGAGCATGCTCCACAGGACCGCCCAGCTGACCGGCCTGAAGATCTTGACGTGGTCGAAGCCAATATCGACGTTTTTCTCGAGGCCGCCGCGGTCCATCGCTTTCAGCGCCTTGTAATCCAGCGGCCCCGCGTAAACGTCGATGGCCTGGTCCACCCGCCCCCGCCGCTCGACGGCCGGCAGGCGGATGGCAGCCGACATGAAATCTTCCTTGTTGCTTGCTACCTGCGCTTCGCCCCCGGTCGGCTCCAACGGCAGCAGAATCGTCGCGAAATACTTCGTCTTCAACGCGGCCCACTGGACCACGCCGGAAAACTCTTCCGTGAAATTGCCGCGTTTTTTCTTATGAAACTCGTCGCCCAATCGAAGGTTCGCCCGGAAGGCCGCATAGTCGTCTTGCTGGTTGGATTCGGTCGGCGCCATTCCCGGGCCCATCCCCCACTCCACCTGTCGCACGAACGGGTAGTCTCGCGCCGCGTAGCGCACACCGGTACGGAACAGATACGCGTTCGGAGAAAACGTGTAGTAGCGCTCTATCCGTTTCCCGTTCTTCGCTTCCACCCGGAAAAGGATTGTCTTATCTCCCGCCGACGGGTCGACCCTAACATCGGTGCCGGCCGGTATCACCTGGGTCCCGCCGACGAAATAGGGCTCGAAGCGCACGTCGCCCAACCGCAGCGCCCGCTCCTCCCCTGCCAGACGAAGGGCCAGCGCCCCACCCGCCGGATCGTCGCGGGCCGCGATCAACTCGACCGCTTCACCGGCGGTTTCGTATCCGAAAAGGCGGATGGAGACGATCTCCCCACCGGCACTCGACAGCGTGACCCGGAAGAGGGGTGTTGAAATGCTTATTTCCGTGGCGCTCCCCGCGTCGGCACGCGTCAGGTCGTCGTCCCGTGCGGCTGCCTCCACCGGCGGCTCTACCGCCGTGGGTGTCCGCTCGGGTACTTCCTCCCCTTTACTTGGCACCCTGGCCTGGGCAGCCGCGATCGAGTCGGCCCGTTGCTCCGCCACTCGCGCCGCCTCTTTTTGCTGGGCGGCCTCGCGCATCCGTGGACCATTATAGAGTGTTTGATATCCGACGATGAGGATCGTCGACAACAGAAAGGCAAGTAACAAACGGCGTTCCACGTCAGCGCTCCGGGGTCAGGGTTTCTCCACTGGATCCAGGCCTCCCTCGTGCCACGGGTGGCACCGGGAGATGCGCCGGATCGCGCGGGCCGTACCGCGCCACGCCCCGTACGTCTCGATCGACTGCAAGGCGTACTGCGAGCAGCTGGGATAAAAGCGACAGCTGTTGGGGAGAAATGGGGAAACGATCTTCTGGTAAGCAGCAATCGCTGCCAGTAGTAGTCGGGTCAATATCGTCATCATTCGAGATATTCACGGCCGGGGTGACGGCGCAGCCGTCCGTTCCGACCGTGAATCGCTACGGCGCCGTCCGGACGCCGTGGCGATATGATAATTATGACTCCGCGCCGGCGCGCAGCAGGCCCGCCCTTTCGAACTGTCCCTCGAGCTCGGCGAGCAGTCCCTGATAGCTCGTATTAAGTATACCGCTTCGGGCGACGAGGACGACCCAATGGTGGTCGGCCTCGAGCCGGTCCGCCGTGTGTGTGACCGCCTCCCGGAGGAGCCGTTTCGCGCGGTTGCGCTCTACGGCGTTGCCCACCCGCTTGCTGGCCACAAAACCAAATTCCGCCCCTACTCCGACCTCACCGCCGCCGTAATAAAAAACGATCGCGCATTTACCCTCGACTTTGCCGCCATTGCGATAAACGTCCCGGAACTGCCACGGTTTTTGTAGAATGCGTAACGCCATCATTCTACTCGCCAACTGCGGGGGCACCGCGGCCTGTTAGGCGGAGAGTGACTTGCGGCCCTTCTTGCGACGCCGCTTCAGAACGAGACGGCCGGCCTTGGTCCGCATGCGTTGTCGAAAACCGTGCACTCTGGCCCGGCGCTGGTTCTTGGGTTGGAAGGTTCGCTTCATCGCGTTTCTCCGGTGGGTCGAGGGGCTCTAACTGCCAATAAATCAATATGTTGGTCCGATGCGTCCTGTTGGCGGCCGCCCGGTCTTCAAATGAGTCAAGGTAGCCCATGCCCCCACCAAAGTCAAGCGAATTGTCTCCCCGAATAATCCACCGGTCAAACCGGTGTAACCTGCTATTTTTCAGGTGGTTGGGGAATGTTGTGGGTAACTCTATTTTGACCTTGAACCGCATCGGCCAATTCTGCTAGTTTCACCAACGCTCAGTCGAGTGACATCTTCGTTTTAATACTTTTTTCCTTACATCCTGAGACGCCTGCGCATCCTCGGGGAGACTTGTGAATAACTTTTCACCGCTCGCCGTTTGCATTTACATAAGCCGTTTTGTGCCAATTGTTTATCGGCTTATCCCCAAATGTGGATAAGCACAGCCAGAACAACCCGGGGCTGGCCGTGACCGGACCCCGCCAGTTTACAGAGACGGGACTCACTGTCGCTCTCGACGCCCTTTGTGTGACGTCTCTACGCTCTCTGCGCTAGACAACCGAGGAAGGGTACGGGTATGTCTATCTCCCCCAGCGACGGAGGTTATGACCGCATCTGGTCGGACTTTCTCACCCAGGTCAGTACGATGGTCACCAAACAGACTCTCGAGACCTGGTTCAAACCGATGCGCCTGTCTTCCATCGAAGACAAGAGGATTGCGATCGAATGTCCGAGCAAGTTCTTCATGGATTGGGTCGCCGAGCACCACAAGGACAAGATTCGCTACGTATTCAAGGACATTCTCGAATACGAGCCTCGCGAGGTCCTCTTCGCCAACGGTAACGATTCACCCGATGATCTGCTGACACGCCGCCCGGAGCTCGTGCGCACGCCCACCGTCAAGAAGAAGAACGGCAGCGGCGGTGAACAACTCAATCCGAAGTACGTCTTCGACGAATTCGTCGCGGGCGCCAACAGCCGCATGACCTATGCGGCCTGCCTCGCGGTCGCCGAGAAACCCGGAGCTGTTTACAATCCGTTGTTCATCTATGGCGGCGTCGGCCTGGGCAAGACTCACTTGATGCAGGCCATCGGTCACCACATCCTGGGAAACAACGGGCGGCTGCGTATCCACTACAGTTCCGCGGAGATGTTTATGAACGAGCTCATCTCCGCGATACGGCAGGGCAAGAGTCACGAGTTTCGGGAAAAGTACCGTAACGTCGACGTTCTCCTGATCGACGACATACAGTTCCTCGCCGGCAAGGAAAGCACACAGGAGGAGTTCTTTCACACGTTCAACGCGCTGCACGGATCCAACAAGCAGATCGTCGTCACCAGCGACCGTCCACCCAAAGAGATCCCTACTCTTGAAGAGCGTCTTGTATCCCGCTTCGAGTGGGGCCTCATCTCGGACATCTCCGCTCCGGATTACGAGACCCGGCTCGCGATCCTGCGCAAGAAAGTCGAGAAGGAACATGTGTATATTCCCGACGACGTTTTGAGCTTTATCGCCGAGAACGTGACGAGCAATATCCGCGAGTTGGAGGGAAGCCTCGTCAAACTACTCGTCCACGCGAGCGTCTACCGTACAGATATCAAAATCGATATTGCCCGTGACGTTTTGAAGGACTTCATCGCTCGTCGCCCCAGGAAGTCCAACATCGCTGTAATTCAAAAAGTCGTTGCTCAATATTTCCGCGTCCCCGTAGACGCCATGAAATCGAAGGTTCGCACCGCTGCGTACGCCTACCCGCGCCAGGTCGCTATTTATCTCGCCCGCGAGATCACCCACTGTTCCTTGACGCAGATCGGGCAGCGCTTCGGTGGGCGTGACCACACTACAGTGATTCACGCCTGCCAGAAGATTGCGGAGAAAAGTGAGAGTGATGTTTCGCTCAAGGCAACGCTGCAGCAGTTGCGCAAGGAGTTGACCTGAGAGTTATCCAGAGGAGTCGATAAGTCCCGTGGAATACATGTTGGCCGGTCTGCATGTGGGGATAAACAACTCGTTTTCGACAGAGATTCCCGGAGAAATGCACAGCAGCACCGTCTTTGAAGTGTTTGTCACACAAGAGACAACCAGAGATTAACCACATATCAACATGCTCTACTACTACTACTTTTTTTCTTTTTTAAATACTAGTATTAGTTTGTAGTGCACCTGTGACACGGATAATATCGCCTCAAGGCCCCGGGCTCCCATCGTTTACAAAAGGCTTGAAGGCGCGTCTTTTTTGACGTATACTGCTCGGCACAACGCGAGGTTATCGAATCATTTTTGAGGAGGTCTGGGTGTGAAAGTCACGTTGGATCAGAAGCTGCTTTCAAAAAAGCTACAGGGTATTTCCGCGGTGGTCCCCACCAAGACGTCCTTACCGATTCTCTCTACGTTTTTGATGGAGGCGAAGGAAGGCAAAGTGTACCTCACCGCGAACGATCTGGACGTATCGCTCACAACGGTGATCGAGTGCGAGGTGAAAGAGGAAGGACGGGTCGCGGTGCCGGGCAAGAAATTTTTTGAAATCGTGCGCTCGCTGCCAGAGGATCCAATAGACATCCAGGCCAGCGCGGACAGGATATCCATTACATGCCGGAAGAGCCGTTTCAAAATGGTTGGCAAAAGCGCCGAGGAGTTTCCCCGCCTGCCGGAGCAGGAAGCGTTGGCCACTTTCGACATGGCGACGAAGACGATCAACGACATGATCGTCAAGACTATCTATGCGGTGTCGAACGACCTGACGCGGCCCGCCCTGTGTGGAGTATTGTGGGAAGTTGCCAAGGAGACGTTCACAATGGTCGCAACCGACGGCCACCGGCTGTCGAAGATCGTGCTGAGTGGTAGTTTCAAGGACCTGGGTGGCAGCAACTTCATCGTTTCCCCGAAAGCGCTCAACCTTCTGCGGTCGCTGCTCGAGGAAAAAGAAGAAGTTCGTGTATCCCTGGCGGAGAATCATATCACATTCGACCTCGATGACAGCATCATCTATTCCCGCTTGCTGGAAGGCCCGTTCCCGGATTACCGCCAGGTGATCCCCAAGGGTAACGACAAGGAACTGGTAGTCAACCGCGAGGAGTTCACGTCAGCTTGCAGACGGGTGGCAATTCTTTCCAGTGTGATTACACACCAGGTGCGGCTGGCCGTCGGGTCGGACGCGCTGACGATCAGCGTTAACACGCCGGACGTCGGAGAAGCCGTCGAAGAAGTACACTGCCATTTCAAGGGTGAGAGTATGGATATCGGGTACAACGCGCGTTATCTTCTCGATATTCTCAAGACGATGGATTCGGAAGACGTAACGTTTCTTCTCGATCGCAACGATACAGCGGGCATGTTGATACCGGCAACGGAACCGGAAGGACTGGAAAACCGCTGTCTGCTCATGCCCTTGCGCCTCAACGACTAGCGGCAACCCGTCCAGGGACAGCCCTTGCGCATCGATCGTTTTTCAAGTACGCAACTACGCAACCTCGACGACGCGTCGATTGTTTTCTCCTCTGGCGTCAACATCCTCGTGGGACAGAACGGCCACGGCAAAACCAACATCCTCGAGGCCATCCATTTCCTCAAATTCGGGCGATCGTTCCGGACCACGCGTGACGCGGACCTTATCGGTTTCGAGCACCCGTTGTGCCGGTTCGAGATCACGAGCGTCTACCGGGATGATACGCGCGAAACGTTCGCCGTCTCTCTCGAACGCGGCGGCGGTAAGCACATCAAGGTCGACGGCAAACCGGTCGAGAAGCTCTCCGACCTGGTCGGCCGCTACCCGTGTGTCTTGTTCGGGCCGCAGGACCTCGTTCTGGTATCGGGCTTTCCCGCCGAGCGCCGCAAGTTCATGGATATGGTCGGCAGCATGACCGACCGCGGTTACCTGGAAGAGCTGAAAGGGTACCGTCGGGTGCTCGCGCAGCGCAACGCGGCCCTGCGCAGCGGCGACTTCGCGAGCGCGTTCGGTGTGTGGACAGGGGATCTTCTCAAGCGCGGATGTGCCCTGGTTGAACGCAGGGCGGAGCTGCTGCGGGCGCTGGATGAACACTTACAAACCAACATCCGCGGGCTCTCCGTTCCCTGGGCTGTCAGAATGAAATACGAATCAGCGCTCATCGAGGGCCGGCCGGAGCAGGTGACCGGCGAACAACATTTCGCAGCACTACTGGCCGGGGCAGAAAGCGAGGAGACCCGGCGCCGGACCACGCTGGTGGGCCCGCACAGGGATGACGTGCGCCTGGACGCGGGGGGAAAAGACTTGAGGCGGTACGGCTCGCAGGGCCAGCGCCGCCTGGTGGCAATTCTCCTGAGGCTGACCGAATTGTCGTACCTGGAAACCGTGCTCAAAGAACCGTGTGTCCTGCTGCTGGATGACGTGTTTTCGGAACTGGATCCAGCGGCCAGCGGTGCGTTGAAAGAAAAGCTCCACGGCACCCACCAGATCTTTGTCACTTCGCCCGTCGAGGTCGAGTGGGAGGGTATCGCGCAGCGGTTCCGGGTGTCACGCGGAACGGTCGAGAGCAACGCCGGCGGGTAGCACGCGGGGTCACCGCCCTTTTTCCGTTACGATTGTGCGGCCAGCATCCGGTCCATCCATGCCACCCACTGCGAAAATTTCTCAGGGAGATAACTCGGGTGCGCTGGAGACACGGGTGTCACATCGGGTGGAGTTGACGTGCGAGCCGCGCCCGCGGCGAGCCGCGCGGCGCCGAGCAGAGTGGATTCCTTCTCGCGAGTGACACGCACCGGGTGGCGCAGGCAACTTGCGAGGCCGCGTGCGATGAATGGCTCGGCGGCAAGCCCACCGGAGAGCAACAGGTCGTCGGGAAGTCGCCGCGGGCAAAGCGCGCCGACGATACCGGCGATACGAAAAATAATGCCCTCGAGAATGACACGGCGGTGATCCCAGGGGCTCATACTGTCCGGCGAGCGTGACAACACCAGCGGAACATCCGCCCGCCAATAGGGGGCGCCGACACCGGAGCTGTCCGGCGAGCAGAACACGCCGGGTAGCGGATCACACGCTGCCAACTCACCCACGACCCGCGGCGCCTGCGAGAGCGAGGTGCCGATGCCGTTTATGGTTCCCTCGGTCGTATAGCGGGTGCTCCCGTCCGGGGCCCGTACCAGGGGGCCGGAAAGATACCCGTCCACCCGTTTCATCTTTTTTCCCGTCGGAACCGTTACGAAACCGCCGGTGCCGAGATTCACCAGGAGCCCCCGGCGTGTCGTGGCAAGCAGGGCGATCACCCCCGCCGCCTGGTCGGTGACCGTTGCGGTAACGAGACCGCCGTCCTCCAGTTCGTGACCGCGCCCCCACGTCGGCATGATGCGCGGCAGGCAACCTTCCGGCACGTTGAACACGTCGAGCCATTCCGGATCCCACCGGCCCGTGACCGGGTCGGCAAGAAGCGTGCGTGCAGCCATGGTGACATCGGTTTCATGTACCCGGCCGCGTGTGGCGCACCACAGGAAATACGTTTCGAGAGTGCCGAACCGGAGCGCAGCCACGTTCCGGCGCAAAGAAGCATCGGCCGCCAGCAGTGAGGCCAGTTTGGGGGCTGCATAATGCGGGGACAATCGAAGACCGGTGCGGCGGGAGAGCCTTTCATTATAACGCGCGTGCGCCCGGCACCACTCGTGGGCGCGGCGGTCCTGCCAGGAGATCAACGGCGTGGCCGGGACACCGCTCGCGGCGTCCCACAGCAAGAACGATGACCGCTGCGAAGCAATGCCCACCGGAATGTCCGGGGCCGTGCCGCGGAGCGTCCGCTCGAGAAGCCGCCGGGAGGTATCGATATACTCTCGGGCGTCGCATTCGCGAACCAGCCCGGTTCCGGCAAGCGGGGGCGCGTCGGCCGAGCGGATGTCGACGAGGTTGCCGGCATCACCCAGCACGCCGGTCTTGATCCGGGTGCTCCCGAGGTCGAGTGCGACGGCGAGGGGCGTCATCGACAATTCCATCGTCCGGCCACGGTGTCGACTTCCACGCGGCAGCGCTCGGCCGACCACCCGAGCACGGGCGCGGCAAGCGCCGCCGCCTCTTCGAGAGTGCGGCGATCTATCCGGGCCAGGATCAACAACGGCAATCGCCTGCGTAGCAGATCGTCGAGATGCAGCACCATTTCATGCTCGGCCGCGTGAATGACCTCCGCTTTGCAAAACGGCGCGTCGGGCACGAGCCGCTCGGCCAGCGCGGGACCGGATTCGATCCGCGTCAGGAGATTCGCAATCGAGGTGCCAAAACGACCGATTGCCGCAGCGGCCGTGTCGGCGTCGAGGCCGGCACGCGCGGCCTCATTGAGCGCGATGTTTCGCCAGACGTCGTAATGATCCCGGCCCGGACTCCAGGGAAAGGGGCGTGAGCCGGTCGTCGAAGATCCGGCCTCCCTGCCCAACGCGCGCGAGACGCGGTCGACGATACACGCAGCGTCCGCGCGAGCGGAGGTGAACTTGCCGCCGACCGAGACCAGGTAACCGCGGGCGGGTTGCTCCAGCGACCACTCGCGTGAAACGAGATGCGCGGGACCGCCGTGGCGCTTGCGAAGCGCGCGAATACCGGCGAACCCGGCGAGCACGTCAGAAGGCGTCCACGACACGGAACCGAGCACACGGTTTACCTCGTCGAGCAGATACGCAACGTCCGCCTCTTCGACGTGCACACGGTCCGGGTCGCCGATGTAGTCGGTGTCGGTCGTGCCTAGCAGGGTCCGGCCGTACCAGGGGATGAGAAAGAACACGCGCCCCCCACGCGTCATGATCAGCATCGCGTCGGGGGTCGGCAGCGGCGGCATCACCAGGTGGACCCCCTTTATGAGCCGAACGCTCGCGGCGGGCGCCGAGTTCACGCCCAGCGAGGGGGCCCACGGGCCGGCCGCATTGACCACCATGCCGGCGCGGACCTCCATCGTTTGATTTGCCGGCACGTCCCGCACCACGGCACCGGCCACGCCCCCACCGTCGGCGAGGAGCTCCAGGGCCTCGGCGTAATTGACCGCGACCGCCCCGGCATCCACTGCGCCCGCGATGATTTCCAGCACGAAGCGGTGATCATCCATCCCGCAATCGCCGTATGTGAAACCCGCGCGCAGCCCGTTCGGTTCGAGAAATGGAAACGCCTCCAGAACCGCGGCCCGGTCCATCACTCGATGCGCCGCCACCGGCTGGTGTTTGCCCGCGAGCGCGTCGTAGAGTGTGAGTCCCAACTTGAGGCGAAAAGATCCTGCACGGCCCCCGCGGTACACCGGGATCAGGAAGCGGAGGGGGAGCACCCGGTGCGGGGCGAGCGTGGCGAGCCTCCTGCGTTCGTCCAGGGAACGTCGCACCAGACCAAGCCGTAACTGCTCGAGATAACGCAGGCCGCCGTGGATGAGTTTGGACGATGCCGAGGACGTCCCCGAGCCCCAGTCACCCTTGTCGATGATCGCCACACGGAGCCCGCGCAGCGCTGCATCGTAGGCGGTCCACGCCCCGTAGATACCGCCACCGACAACGAGTACGTCGAAAGCGCCCGCCAGACGACCGCCGTCACGAATCATTTCCGCCCCTTTGCAAATGTCTCGCCAGCCAGCCGGGCCGGTCACTCATGACGACGTCCGCGCCCAGGCCGACCGCCTTCCTCACCTGCGCCGGAACGTTGCACGAGTAGGTCATTACGAGTTGACCCGCCCCGCGTGTCTCCTCGACGAAGGCGCGATCGAGTTTTCGCACCGCAAGGCAGCGCGCGGCGAGAAATTGCGAGGTATGCGCATCGAGGCCGGGGCGCGGCCCGGACAGGTTGAGTACGTAACGCCATCCCGGAGACTGCCGCCGGGCGAGGGCGAGCACCTCGGGATCGAAGGACAGCACGAAGATATTACTGCGCTTCTCCTCGGGGATGTTGTCTTCGAGGAGATCGAGAACCCGTTTCGTAAGCTCTGCGGAGCGACCGCCCACACGATCGCGGGTTCGCGATTTTATTTCGATGAGAAGCCGCGTGCGCGTGCCGTACCGTTGCAGCGCCTCTTCGAGGCTCAGTATCTTCTCGCCGGCGAAAGCCTCCGAGAACCAACCACCCCAATCCTTCTGGCGCAGCATCGAATAACTATGGTCCGCGATCCGTTTCCGGCCGCCGCCGACCCTGGCCAGCGTTCGATCGTGATGCAGGACGGGGACGCCGTCGCGGGTCAACTGCACGTCGAGCTCGATGCCGTCGAGTGGACCGGACAACGCCCGGTCGAACGCCGCCCGCGTGTTCTCGGGCGCCTCGCGCATCGCGACGATCCCCGGGTGGTGGGGTGGGGCGGGGCGGGGGCTTAGGGAGATGTTCGGGTCTTGCACGGCGCCTTTCATTCGACGGTTGAACCGGAGCCCGGCATGCGGCGCGGGCCCATCGGCGAGAGGGCGTCACCACACGCCGCACGAAACGATGGGCGAGTATATCCCGGTCCAGGCGTCTTGGGCCACACCGGATCGGGGCACGGGGGGCGGGGAATTCGCGGCCGCCGGTCGTCCTCATTGGATGGCGTTGGATTTGGTGGTAGAATGAAAGCGGACACAACCAAAACAACGCGGGTGGGGTCGAACAGGGTACGGGTGGTGTACGCAAAGTACGCGCGCGCCGGCGAGGCGCTGCCACCGCGCCGGTCGTGAAACCCGGTGCAGAGCGGCGATTTGGGTGGGAACCCCGACGCCGGGAATACGTAGAAATCGGTATCGACAGGCCGGCGGCATTCGTCCATGCTGCTGCCGCCTCGCCCTTCTTCTGCGCCCCGAGCCCATTACACGTTTTCCACAGAGAGGCGCCATGCCGAGGACATTGATTTCACGCCGGTACGGTCGGCCCGAGCGGCCCGCGCGTGCGAGCGGCGCGTGCGAGCGTGCGGTTCCCAGTTTGTTTAATAAAAACAGGTTACACGTTTGGCTCGCCGCCGGTGCCGCGGCGGCGCTCCTCCTACTCGTCTCGGCGGGTTGTGGCCGGGGAGGGGAGGAAGCCAACAAGGGAAACGGAGCCCGGACGGCCCGTGCCGGCCAGAAGGGGAAGCAAACGGGGGGCCAGCGGCGCGGCCCGTCGCAACCGCCAGTGCCTGTTGCAGTAGAAGCAGTTAGCAAGGGCGACATCGCCAGTTACTACACCGCCACCGCGACGCTGACCGCGGAAAAGGAGGCCGAGATCCTGGCCCGAGCCACCGGTGTGGCGCTCGCGCTGGGGTGCGAGGAGGGCGACTGGGTCCGGTCGGGACAGATCCTGCTGCGGGTCGAAGATGCGGAGTACCGCCTGCGGCTCGCCGAGGCCGAGGCCCGGACTTCGAGCCTGAAGGATCGTCACGACCGTCTCAAAAACATGTGGGAACAGCAGTTAGTGTCTGCTGAGGAGTTCCAGGGGGTGCGAAACGACCTCAAGGCGGCGGAGGCGGCGGAGGGCCTGGCGAGGCTGAACCTGTCGTACACGACGGTAACCGCCCCGTTTAGCGGGCGCGTGGTGAGCCGGCGGGTGGACGTCGGGCAGAACGTCACCATCGGCCTGCCGCTCTTTCTGGTCTCCGATTTCGATCCGCTGCTGGCCATCGTCCGCGTGCCTTCGAAGGAATTCAAGAAACTCAAGCCGGACCAGAACGTCCAGATCGTCCTCGACAGCAACAAGCAACGGCTCGACGGCCGTATCAAGCTCGTCAGCCCGGTCATCGACCCGGGCAGCGGCACCATCAAAATCACGGTCGAGATTCCCGAGTACCCCGAGGGTACCCGCCCCGGCGACTTCGCCGAGGTGAGCATCGTGACCGAGCGCCGCACCGGCGTGACACTCGTGCCGAAGATCGCGGTGTTCACCGACCGGGGAGACCAGGTGGTCTACGTGGCGGCCGACAGCACGGCCGAACGGCGCGTGGTCGACACCGGGTTCGAGGACGGCGAACGCGCTCAGATTCTCAGCGGGGTCGAGCAGGGTGAGCACGTTGTCGTCAAGGGACAACGCTCCCTCAAGCACGGCTCGCCGATCAAGATACTCTCCGACTCACCCACCCAACGACCCCGGACCGCACGGACGAAACAGGCAGGCTCTTAATGCGCTCGGTGGTCGCGCTCGCAGTGCGGCGCCGCGTGACCGTTACGATGACGGCACTGGCCGTTGCCGCCTTCGGCTTCGTCGGTTTCCAGCGCCTGTCGCTGGAGCTGTTTCCCGACATCACCTATCCGTCACTAACCGTGCAGACGGATTTCCCCGATACCGCCCCGCAGGAAGTCGAGAATCTGGTCACGCGGCCCGTCGAGGAGGCCGTCGGCGTGCTACGGGGGTTGCAGACGATTCACTCGGTATCGCGCCCCGGCGTCTCGGAGGTCACCCTGGAATTCGATTGGGGCACCGACATGGATACACAATCCATGGAAGTGCGCGAGAAACTCGACCGGCTGATTCTGCCCGACGAGGCGGACGACCCCATCGTATTGCGTTTCGACCCCTCGCTCGATCCCATCATGCGGCTCTCGCTGTCGGGCCCCGGCGAGCTGGTCGACATGCGACACCTCGCCGATCGCAAACTCAAACAGGAATTCGAAACAATTAAGGGTGTCGCGGCCGCGCAGATCAAGGGCGGTCTCGAGGAGGAAATTCAGGTCAACGTCGACCAGGAGCGCCTGGCCGCGTTGGAGCTGCCGCTCGACCGCGTTCGCCAGATCGTCGGCGTCTCCAACATCAACCTGCCCGGTGGCGCACTTCGCGGCGAAGACAGTCAATACTTGATCCGGACGGTAAACGAATTCGACACCGTCGATGAAATCGCCGACCTCATCGTGTCGCAGAGTGAATCGGGGATCGTCCGGCTGGCTGACGTTGCGGAAGTGATCCAGGGGACGAAAGAGCGCGAAGAAATAACCCGGGTCAACGGCGAGGAATGCGTGGAAATCGCGATATTCAAGGAGGGGGACGCCAATTCCGTTACGGTGGCGCGGCTGGTGCGGGAGCGGCAGGACGAGTGGCAAGACAAGCTGCCCCCGGAACACACGTTGACCGTTCTCTTCGACCAGTCCCATTTCATCAAGCAGTCCATCAACGAGGTTCGTAACGCGGCCGTCATCGGGGGTATTCTGGCCATCCTGGTGCTGTTCGCGTTTCTCCGGGACGTTCGCAGCACGATCATCATTGCGACTTCGATCCCCCTGTCTGTTATCGCCACTTTCATGCTGATGTACCGCATGGACATCTCGCTCAACATAATGTCTCTCGGAGGCCTGACCCTGGGCATCGGCATGCTGGTGGACAACTCGATCGTGGTGCTGGAATCGGTTTTTCGCAGGCGGCAGGAAGGACTGCCGCTGGCCCGGGCATCGGTTGCGGGCACGACCGACGTCGGCCCCGCGGTCGTCGCGTCGACGCTGACGACGGTGGCCGTGTTCCTGCCGATCGTCTTCGTGGAAGGTGTGGCGGGGCAACTCTTCAAGGACCAGGCGTGGACGGTAACGATAAGCCTGCTCGCCTCGCTCGTGGTGGCGGTGACGGTAATCCCGATGTTGAGCGGGCTTGGGGGACAGCTGGGGCCCGCGGCCGCGCCGGCGGCGGCCGAGGCACAGACGCCGACCATGGGGAGGTTCTCGCGGATTTACGACGGGCTGGTTCGCACGGCGATACGCCGCCGGTGGGTGACTCTGGGCGTGGCGTTCGCGCTCTTTTTCGCCGCACTCGCTTCGCTTCGTCTCGTGGGGACGGAGTTGATACCGCCGCTCAGCGAAGGAGAGTTCTTCTTCGAAGTCAACATGCCGGAGGGCACCTCGCTCGCGGCGACGGACAGGATCATGGACGTCATGGAAAGCGAGGCGAAGGCGCAGGGCGGGATCGAACGGTACTACGCGACGGTCGGCAGCCGCCTGGTCGCAGGCGGGATGTCACTCAATACGAAGGGGGAAAACCTCGGGCAGATCAACATGGTCATGAAGAACCGAACGGACGACGAGGCGGAGACAACGACCGTCGAGCGGCTCCGCGCACGGTTCGAAGCCATCCCCGACCTCGAGGTCAAATTCGGCCGCCCCTCTTATTTCAGCCTGAAAACGCCGGTCGAGGTGATTCTCTTCGGCGACAATCTCGACGAACTGCGCGGCTACTCGCTCGAGTTGGCGCAGGAACTCGCCGCGGTGCCGGGACTGGTCGACGTCAACTCGTCGCTCGAGGCCGGCAACCCCGAGCTGCAGGTGGTCTTCAACCGTCGGCGGCTGGCGTCGATGGGGCTGGACATGGGCTCGTTGTCGGAGACGTTGAAGAACCGGGTGCAGGGAGTGGTGCCCACCCGTTTCAAGGAGGAGGACCGGCAGATCGATATCCGTATCCGCAATAGCGAGGACCACCGGGCCTCGGTCGCGGACGTTCGCAATCTCGTACTGCCGGGACCGGAAGGCCGCCCGATCCGGCTGCTCGCCGTCGCGGACGTGAACCTCGACCGGGGCCCCGCCGAAATCCATCGCCTGCAACAGCAGCGGGCCGCCGTGATCTCCGCCAACCTCAAGGGTCGAAGCCTGGGATCGGTCGTGTCCGATATCGAGGGTGTCATCGGCGGCGCTCCGCCCCCGGCCGGTATCACGACCGAAATCGGCGGCCAGAACCGCGAGATGCAAACGTCGTTCGCCAGCCTTCGCTTTGCGCTGGGTCTGGCGATCTTTCTCGTATACCTGGTGATGGCGGCGACGTTCGAGTCGTTCGCGCACCCGTTCATCGTGCTTTTCACAATACCCCTGGCCCTGGTCGGTGTCGTCGCGGGCCTGCTGGCGACCGGCACCACGATCAGCGTCATAGTACTCATCGGGACCATCATGCTCGTGGGTATCGTGGTCAACAACGCGATCGTTCTCATCGACGCGGTAAACCGGTTGCGAAGGGCGGGAGTGGAAAAACTCGAGGCTGTGGTCCGCGCGGGCCACATTCGCCTGCGCCCGATTCTAATGACCACGCTGACGACGATACTGGCGCTCGTGCCGATGGCCATCGGTTGGGGCGAAGGCGCCGAGCTGCGCTCGCCGCTGGCGATCACGGTGGCGTCCGGGCTGGCGTTGGGCGCGCTCCTGACGCTGGTCGTGATCCCCGCCGCCTACATGATCGTGCCCTCGCGCATGACGACCGAGGAGGGGCTCGAACCCGAAAAGGACACTACCCCATGACGCTTCCGGAACTGGCGATCAAGAGACACGTGACCACCCTGATGATCCTCGTGAGCCTGGTGGTGCTCGGCGGGGTGGCGCTGGTGAGGCTGCCGCTGGCGTTCCTGCCGGACGTCGACGAACCACATCTCTTCGTACGAGTGCCGTACACGAACGCCTCCCCCGAGCAAATCGAACGCATGATCGTGCGGCCCGTCGAAGACGCGCTAGGGTCGGTCAAGGGTCTGCGCAGCATGTGGTCGCAGTGCAACGAGGACGGCGGCATGGTGCGGCTGCAGTTCGACTGGTCCATGGACATGCGGCTAACAAGGGTGGAAGTGTGGGAGAAGCTCGACCGCACCCGCCGGGACCTGCCCGATGATATCGGGGACATAACGGTCAGCAGCAACTGGAACGCGCGCGAGGCGGATATGCCGATTGTCGAGGGGCGGCTCTCGTCGAACAGCGACCTCAGCGAGAGTTACGATCTGCTCGATCGCAAGATCGTACGCCCGCTGGAGAGAATCGCCGGTGTGGCTCAGGTACGCCTGGACGGCGTGAACCCGCGCGAAGTACGGATCAACCTGCGTGTGGCTGACCTCGAAGCGCACGGGCTCGACGTCCGCGACGTCACCCGGTTGCTGCGCGACACGAATTTCGATCAGTCCCTCGGCAAGATAACCGAAGGCGACGCCCGTTACGCCCTGCGCACGGTGGCGACCCTCTCGGACGTAAACGAAATCATCAACCTTGTGCTGCGCGACGACGGCCTGCGGCTCCGGGACATTGCGGACGTCGTCTACCAGGAGCCTCCCCTCGAGTACGGCCGTCATCTCGACGGCAACTTCGCAATCGGCATCACCGTCAGCCAGGAGGCGAAGGCCAATACCGTGGAGGTGTGCGAGGAGATCGAAAATCGTATCGCCGCCATGGGAGAGGACCCGGAGCTGGAGGGCGTAAACTTTCTCGTGTGGTTCAGCCAGGGAAGGGAGATCCGGAAGACCCTCAAAGACCTCATGTTCACCGGCATCTTCGGGGCGATCCTCGCGTCGGTCATTCTCTATGGTTTCCTGCGGCGTGTCACGACGACACTGGTGTCGGTCTTGTGTATCCCGTTCTCGCTGATCGTCACCTGCGGTTTCATCTGGGCGCAGGGCAAGACGCTGAACACGCTGACCCTCCTGGGCCTGATCGTGGGTATCGGTATGCTCGTGGACAACGCCGTCGTCGTCATGGAAAACATATTCCGGCACCGCGAACTGGGGTACGACCGCCGCAATGCGGCCCGCCTCGGCTCGCGTGAGGTGTCCACCGCCGTGATCGCGGCCACGCTGACGTCGGTCATCGTGTTCCTGCCCCTGATCTTCAACAAGCCGAGCGAGATGAACATCTACCTCAAAGAGCTCGGTATCACGGTGTGCCTGACGCTTCTGGCCTCCCTTTTCATCAGCCAGACGTTGATTCCCCTGGCGACGTCGTGGTTTATCAAGTCGAAACCGCGGCCGCGAGGGCGCCTGATGACGTGGATGGAGGAACGGTACGTGCGAATCCTTGGCTTCAACCTGCGCCACCGGTGGCTCACCCCGGTCATCGGCATCGTGATCGTCGCGTCCGCCGTGTACCCATTCATCAAGATCGAGAAGAATTTCGACACGAATAAGAGCGAGTTATTCGTCCAGGTGCGCTACGACATCAGCGAGGAAATGAGCCTGGAGCGCAAGGAAGAGCTGGTCAACAGGGTCGAGGCGGTGCTCGAGCCGCACCGCGATCAGATGAAAGCCCGGGCGATCTACAGTTTCTGGAGCGATCGCTGGACGCTCACGCGGGTGTACCTGCGTGAGGGTGAAGCCGACGAGGACAATATAGCGGCCGTGCGCAAGAAGCTGCGCGAAGTCCTGCCGGAGATCGCCGGCGTCAAGCTCGAGGTCATGGAGAACCGCCAGTTCTGGCGACAGGACAGGGGAAAACGCGTTGCGTTTCAACTCGTCGGGGAAGATTCCGAAGTCCTGGCCGGCCTGGCGGAAGAAGCCAGGCGACGGCTGGAAGCCATTCCGGGTCTCGGCGAGACGTTTTCGAGCAACGAACAAGGCGGACAGGAGTTGCACATCGAACTCGACCGCGAGCTGGCGGCGAGGTATGGGGTTTTTCTTACCCAGCCGGCGGATGTCGTGGATCTTACGTATCGCGGGCGCCGGCTGCAGCGATTCCGCACGTTCGACGGCGAGCGCGAGATGCGCATGACGCTCGACGAACGGGAAACCGAATCGGTAGCACAACTGACAAACCTGCCGCTGTGGACCTCCGAGGGCGAAAAGGTCCCACTGGCAGCGCTGGCGGATTTTCATGAGGTTCCCGGCGCCGAGCGCATACAGCGCGACGACCGCCTCACCAGCTTGTGGGTAGGGGCGCGTTACGAGGAAGGCACTCGCCAGGAATACATGCCGCTCGTCACCGCGGCAATGAACGGAATGGAGTTTCCCTACGGCTACTCGTGGACCTTCGGTCGCTGGCAGCAGCGGGCCAAGGAGAAATCGCGCGAGTTCATGGTTAACCTGCTGCTGGCATTGATGCTCGTGTTCGCCGTAATGGCCGGGCTCTTCGAGTCCGTGCGCCAGGCGATCGCACTGATGGTCGCGCTGCCCTTTGCACTCGCCGGAGCCGTGTGGACACTCTATGCGACGGGCACGGATTTCGACCAACCCGCAGCCGTGGGGTTATTGCTCCTCATTGGAATCGTGGTGAACAACGGTATCGTCATGATCGAACACATCAACAGCTACCGCCGCAAAGGCATGGAACGTTTCGAAGCCATGGTCCGCGGCGGCCGCGAGCGTCTGCGGCCGATTCTGATGACCGCGATCACGACGTTAATCAGCCTCATTCCCATGGTCGTGCAAAAACCCTCGCTGGGCGGGGTCTACTACTACTCGATGGCGTTGGTCATCATGGGGGGGCTTGTGGTATCGACCTTCCTGACGGCGGTGCTGCTCCCCACGAGTGCCTCCCTCATCGAGGACTTGTTCGACCGCATAGGACGCATACTGCTGTGGACGTTGCGGCGGCTGAGGATCATGCCGCGGCGGCGGACCGTTCAACCCGGTTGAAACACACTGCGGAAATCCATACAATCGACCCGTGGTTTTCTCGCCGCGCGAGAACGGGGGCGAGGACCTGGGCGTGGCGCCGCGATTCACTCAATGAGATGAGAGGGTGAAGAGAATGGACCTGCACCATTTCATAAATGCGATGTCGAACAACGAGCACACATTCCGAAGCCTGGCAGCCCACATGCCCGTCGAGCAGGCTCGCTGGAAACCCACACCGGAGCGCTGGTCGATCCTCGAGGTGGTAAACCATCTCTACGACGAGGAACGCGAAGACTTCCGGCCGCGGCTCGACCTGGCGCTTCACCACCCGGGCAAGCAGCCCCCGCCGTTCGACACCGAGAAATGGCGTATCGAGCGTGAGTACAATACGAAGGGCCTGGGTGAGTCGCTCGAGCGATTCGCGCAAGAGCGCGGGCAGTCGCTCGCCTGGCTCGCCGGCCTCGACGACGTGGACTGGAACGCCAGGCTCGAGCACCCGACTTTAGAACTGAGCGCCGGCGACCTCATGGCCTCGTGGCTCTCGCATGATTACCTGCATTTTCGCCAGCTGGCACGCCTGCACTTCGACTACACGCAGCATTTCGCGGAGCCGTTCTCCAGCCGTTACGCGGGTACATGGTAGATACGGGGAGATTCATGGGCATGCCACGCGAGCACATCGGTTTGTTCGTCATCGGGGCCGGGGTCGTGGCCGTGCTGGCCGGGTTTCTCATATGGGCCGGAGTGTTCAAATGGTTTGGCCACCTGCCCGGCGACGTTCGTATTGAGAGCGGCAAGGTACGTGTCTATTTTCCACTGGCGTCGATGCTGGTGGTCTCCGTGGCGCTGAGTCTCGTGTTGCATCTGGTAAGACGGTTCTTGTCCTGATCATGAAAAACGATAGGCATCATCGGCGGCATCGGTCCGGAGTCGACAATCGACTATTACCGGTCGCTCGTATGAAGACGCGCTGCAGGTGGGCCGGCGACGACCCGTTGATGGTATCGTATCACGACGAGGAATGGGGGGTGCCGCAACACGACGACCGGAGGCTCTTCGAATTCCTGATTCTCGAGGGTGCGCAGGCCGGGCTGAGCTGGTCGACGATTCTCAGGAAACGGGAGAACTACCGCGCGGCGCTCGCAGGGTTCGACCCCGAGGAACTCGCGCGCCTGACCGATGCGGGGCAGCGAAGGCTCCTGCAAGACCCGGGAATCGTGAGGAACAAACTCAAGATCGCATCGGTCAAGGTCAATGCGCGCGCGTTTCTGGACGTACGGCGCGAGTGCGGGTCATTCGATGACTACGTCTGGCAATTCGTTGGGCGCAAACCCGTGCAAAACCGGTGGCGGAATCTCAGCCAGATACCGGCGAGCACGCCGCAATCCGAAGCGATGAGCAAGGACCTCAAAAAACGGGGCTTCAAGTTTGTCGGCCCCACGATTTGCTATGCCTTCATGCAAGCCGTGGGTATGGTGAACGATCACACGAAGGATTGCTTCCGCCACCGCCAGGTGCGCGGGGACGGCGGGGCGTAACCATGGCAGAGATCCGGTCGTTGACGGCCCCGGGCGGCCGCGTATGAGTGACTGGTTCCGGCCGCATTCATCCTGGTGATCACGTGGGCGCCGGCGGCGAAGGCATCGCGGCGGCTTCCGGGAAAGTTCTTTGTGCTCGGCTGGGTGCAGGCGTTTCTCTCGTTGTTCGTGGGGGCGACGGGAGCATTGGGGCCGCCGGTTCTGCTCCGGGAGGGTTTTCGAAAAGATCGCCTGGTGGCAACGGAAGCCGTGTTCATGTCGTGCGTTCATATCCTCAAGGTGCTGGCCTTTGGCTTCCTCGGCTTTGCTTTTCGCCCGTATATCGTGATACTCGCCGGTATGATCGCGGCGGTCACGCTTGGTTCGTGGGCCGGCACGCGCCTGCGGCCGCGTGTCCCCGAACGGGTCTTTCGCGTGACGGTTCGGATCATTATCACGCTCCTTGCCGCACGGATGGTCGTCAACGCATTTGCTTAACCGGGTACACCGGGGGCGGGCCTGCATGGAGGCACTGAAGGCGTTTCTATTCGGCATCGCAGTGGCGATTGCCATCGGTCCGATCGCGATACTCGTCATTACGAACGGAATCACACACGGCTTTGCGGCCGCCATGCGCAGTGCCGGCGGTGCCGCCTCGGCGGACCTGACGTTTTCACTCGTTGCCTTCAGCATCGGCGCACAGTTGAACCGGGTGCTCGACGAGCATCAGGCATTGTTTGCATTGCTAAGCTCGGTGGTTCTAATCCTCTTTGGCTTGTGGATGATTCGCAACGCGGGCTTCCGCAACCCGGCCGGGGTGCCGGACGCGGCTGCTCGAAGCGCTCGAGTATTCGGTTACTGGCCCACCTACGGACTCACCGCGGCGAACCCGTTGACGATCGTGGCATTTATGGGCTTTGCCGGACAGGCGAGTTACGCAGGGGCGTGGTATGAGATCGCATATTTCTCCTTCTTCGTTTTTCTGGGGAGCCTGCTGGTGCAAACGATGCTGGCTCTTTTCAGTTCGTCGTTGCGCAGCATCCTGAAGAATCCGCGCATCGTGGCGTATCTGAACCTTGCCGGCGGTGCTGCGATTGCGACGTTTGGTATCGTCGGTGTCTTTGGAGCAATATAGGCGAGCGCCCGTGGGTCTTACGGAGTTTGACAAATGGTGACACGGAAACTAGAATGTTGAAGCAAATCGGATTGACAACCCAAAAACAGGAGCTTCATGATGTTCGATCTCAGCGCCATCCAGGCTGCCCTCGGGGAATTCGGTATCGACGGCTGGCTGTTTTATGACTTTCACGGCAGTAACGTGCTCGCCCGGCGGATCCTGGATTTTGACGAAAGCTCGATGAACACGCGGCGCTGGTTCTATATGGTGCCCGCCGGCGGTGAGCCGGGCAAGCTCGTGCACCGTATCGAGCAGGCGGCGCTCGACCACGTGCCGGGGAAGAAGCGCGTATACCTGCGCTGGGAAGAATTGGAAAAAGAACTGGCCGGCCTCGTGGGTGGAGCGAAACGAATCGCAATGGAATACTCGCCGCGCAACGCCATTCCATACGTATCCAAAGTCGACGCCGGGACCGTGGAGCTGGTCAAGAGCCTGGGCGTGGAGGTGGTATCCTCCGGCGACCTGATCCAGCGCTTCGAGGCGACCCTGGATGACGAGCAATGGCAAAGCCACAAGGAATCCGAAACGCAGGTGCTGGCCGCCTACGAGCTCGGCGTCGCCATGATCGCCGAGGGGGTGGCCAGCGACAAGCCGGTGCGTGAAACCGAAGTACAGGCTGCTATCATGGGTTACTTCGAGAGCAACGGCCTTTTCACGGACCACCCGCCGATCGTCGCCGTCGGACCACACAGCGGGGATCCCCACTACGCGCCGTCGCCGTTTACCGACGTCGAGATCAAGAAGGACGATTTTGTATTGATCGATTTGTGGGCCAGGTTGAACCGGCCCGGCGCGGTGTACAGCGACTACACGTTCGTGATGTTCGTCGGTGAAGCCGTCCCGTCGCTCTACGGCGACGTGTTCGGTATCGTGGCGAGGGCGAGAGACGCCGCGGTGGATTGTGTACGGGAGGCGTTTGTGGAAGACCGGCCGTTACACGGGTGGCAGGTCGACGATGCCGCCAGAGACGTGATCGAACTCGCCGGATACGGGCAGTACTTCGTGCACCGCACCGGCCACAATATCGCCCAGGATCTGCACGGCAACGGCACCCACATGGACAACCTCGAGACCCGCGACGAGCGGCGCATACTCCGCGGCACGCTCTTTTCGGTCGAGCCCGGGATCTATCTGCCGGAGTTCGGCGTCCGCAGCGAGGTCAACGTCTTTATCGACGCCGGCGGGCAGGTCCACGTCACGGGCAATCCACAGAAGCGAGTGCTGCCCGTGCTCGCATCGTAGTCTTGTGTCTTTGAAGTCTCCTTTTGTGAGCGCGATCGCCCGGCGGACCTACATGCTGTCGTCGAGTAACGCGCGTTGGATCCCCCGGCGTATCGCTGCTTCGGAGTCCGCCACGATCTCGTTCTGGATTACGATGGTCGGGAACAAGTGGATCCCGTCGAGCTCGGCGTGCTGGCGGTCCTTGTGGATCTGGCGGCCGACGTCGGCCGTCCCGAGATAACGCTCCGCATCGCCACTCGAGAGCCCGATCCGCTCCACGAGACCGGAGAGGGATGGGGGATCCCAGGGGCCGTCGTGATCGATGAGGATGCGCTGCATCTCGAAAAACCGGCCGTGGTCGCGGGCGAATTCGGCAAGCGCCACCGCGCGGCGAGCCCCGTCGGTGCGGGCCGGCGTCCGCAGGACGACGCGGTGCAGGCCGCGCTGTGCGGCGATACGGACGACGCGCTCCCACGTCTCGCGCAAACCGGGGTCGGCGTAATCGGCGAACACGCTGATCAGGAGGGGTTCGCCCACTTCGAGGAGCACGTCGCCACGGGACTGCCCGGCGGCGAGGCCTTCGACGATCCGGCTCACCTCGGCTTTGCCGACGCTGCACCCAAAACATGTCGGCGCCTGCGTGCTCCCGGGAAGATAATTGCCGCAGCGGCACGGGCATTTTCCCGTATCGACGAGACGCTTTGCAATCGCGGCCAGTTTGGTGGGCAGAAGTGAGGTCCACGGGGCTTCCGCCGGGCGTGCCGGCGAGGCGGCGGACAGGATGAGTCCGGCAAGAAGGAATCGGGAGGTCGCAGGCCGCATGTCTTGAGACATCTTCGAGGGGGCGCTGTTGGGAAAGGTAACACCCCCCGCGACCCGCCGTCAACGACCGCGCCATTGGGACCCGAAACCGGACCGCCGGCACGTTGAACCGCCGCGGGACGGACCGTTCCGCACTTGGCAAATCACGGGAAGTGCCCGACGGGCGTCCTTGTAAGTGGCGTATGTACAATTGCTTATGAAGCTGCACATCTCCAAAAATAACAAAAAACATGTTTCACAAGGGTATCAAAACGGGTATCTTTGAGAGATGAACCACAACCGGTTTTCGCGTATCGGCGACATCCTCCCCGCCGTGCTCAAATCCGTCGGACTAGATAAGAAACTAAAGGAGAGGGAGCTTCTCTCGCTGTGGCCGACCGTGGTGGGAGAGGAAATCGCGGCCCGGACGCGGGCCGTCCGGGTCGAGCGCGGCGTCCTTCACGTGGAGGTTCGCCACAGCGCGTGGCTGCAGGAGCTGTATTTTATGGAAAAGGAGATCTACGGCAAGCTGCGGGAGCGCGCGCCGGAAATCGAGTTTCACAGGATTCACTTCGGGTCGGGCCAGTAGACCCCATATAAGGAAAGGGACCGGATGACCCAGGAATACACCGCGAAGAAAATTCAGGTTCTCAAGGGTTTGGAGGCCGTGCGCAAACGGCCCGCAATGTATATCGGAAGCACCGATATCCACGGGCTGCACCACCTCATCTACGAGGTCGTGGACAACAGCGTCGACGAAGCGCTCGCCGGCTACTGTACCGAAATCGAAGTGATCATTAACGAAGACGACTCGGTCAGCGTCGAGGACAACGGCCGCGGTATACCGGTGGACATGCACCCGACCCAGCACCGGCCCGCCGTCGAGGTGGTCATGACCACGCTCCACGCCGGTGGCAAGTTCGACGGCAAGACCTACAAGGTCTCGGGTGGATTGCACGGAGTGGGCGTGTCCGTGGTGAACGGCCTCTCCGAGTCCCTTGAAGTCGAAATCGGGCGCGACGGCAAGCGGTATTTTCAACGCTATGAAAAAGGCAAGCCGAAGACCGACCTGGAAGACCGCGGTGAATCGGATACGATGGGCACCAAGGTGACGTTTCTTCCCGACGGCGAGGTCTTTGGCGACATCGATTACAGCTTTGAAACGCTGACCCAGCGCCTGCGCGAACTCGCGTTCCTCAACCGCGACCTGAAGATTTCCGTGGAGGACCGTCGCGGCAAGAAACCGAAAAAGCAGGTATTCGAATACGCCGGCGGCATCGTCTCTTTCGTCAAGTACCTCGATGAGAACCGCAAGCTCATCATCGAAGAACCCATCTACATCAACTCGGAAAAAGACGGTGTCCAGGTGGAAGTGGCGCTGCAATACACCGACGCCTACACGGATAGCGTGTTCGCATTCGCCAACAACATTAACACGATCGAGGGCGGTACGCATCTGTCCGGCTTCAAATCGGCGCTCACGCGGAGCCTGAACAACTACGCGCAGGGCACGAACGTATTCAAGAAAGAAAAAGTCACGTTGACCGGCGACGACGTGCGTGAGGGTTTAACCGCCGTCATCAGCGTCAAACTCAAGGATCCGCAGTTCGAAGGCCAGACCAAGACCAAGCTTGGAAACAGCGAGGTCAAGGGGATCGTCGAAGCCACGGTCGGTGACGGCCTGCGCGAGTTCTTCGAAGAGTACCCCGCAGTCGTCAAACAAGTGGTGGAAAAATGTCTCGCCGCTTGCCGCGCGCGCGAGGCAGCGCGCAAGGCACGCGATCTCGTCCGCCGCAAATCGGCGCTCGAATCGAGTTCTCTCCCCGGAAAACTGGCCGATTGCTCGAGCAGCGACCCCGACCAGTCGGAGATATATCTGGTAGAGGGTGATTCGGCGGGCGGCTCCGCCAAGCAGGCGCGTGACCGCGATTTTCAGGCGGTGCTGCCGTTGCGCGGCAAGATCTTGAACGTCGAAAAAGCGAGACTCGACAAGATTCTCTCCAACGAAGAGATCCGGACGATCATTACGGCCATCGGCACCGGTGTCAGGCGTTCTTCAGGGGAGACGGCCGATAACGGCGATGAACGGCGCAACGACGAATTCGATCTGGGCAAGATCCGGTACAAGAAGATAATCCTGATGACGGATGCCGACGTGGACGGAGCACACATTCGCACGCTGCTGCTCACGCTTTTCTACCGGTACATGGCGGAGCTGATCAAGGCGGGTTACGTGTACATCGCGCAGCCTCCGCTGTACAGACTAAAGAAGGGCAAGAAGGAAGTCTACGCGTTCAATGATGCGGACAAGGGGCGGATCATCCAGGACTGGGGGGGCAACGACGGGATCTACATCCAGCGCTACAAGGGTCTCGGAGAAATGAACCCGGAACAATTGTGGGAAACAACCATGGATCCGGCGACCCGGACCGTTCTGCAGGTCCGGATCGAAGACGGTATAGAGGCGGATCGGATGTTCAACATCCTGATGGGGGATCAGGTCGAGCCCCGCAGGGAGTTTATCCAGGAGAACGCCCTGAACGTCAAGAACCTGGACATTTAACGCGCAATAGTGGAGCGGATATCAACAGCACCGGTAACTGCAAAGCAGGGAGATAAACATGGCCATTGATGGCGAAAGAATCGTTCCCGTTCAAATCGAAGATGAGATGAAGAGCTCTTATCTCGATTACTCGATGAGCGTGATCATTTCGCGCGCGCTTCCCGATGTGCGGGACGGACTAAAACCGGTGCACCGCCGCGTCCTGACGGCGATGAACGATCTCAACCTCACTCACACGCGGCCCTACCGCAAGTCGGCCAAGGTCACGGGTGACGTGAACGGCAACTACCACCCGCACGGCACCGCGGCGATCTACGAGACGATGGTGCGCATGGCGCAGGAATTCTCGCTCCGTTATCCCCTCGTCGACGGCCAGGGCAACTTTGGGTCTGTGGACGGGGACCCTGCGGCGGCCGAGCGTTACACAGAAGTCCGTATGACCCAGTTTGCCGAGGAAATGCTCGCCGATCTCGACAAAGAGACCGTCGAATTCGGCCCCAATTACGACGGCTCGCGCACCATGCCGCTCGTGCTGCCCGCCAAGGTGCCCAACCTGCTGGTCAACGGCGCCTCGGGGATTGCCGTGGGCATGGCCACCAACGTTCCTCCCCACAATGTGGGCGAGGTGGCGAACGGTTGCGTGGCCGTCCTGGAGGATCCCGATTTTCCAGACGAGGAGCTCTTCGGCCTGATCAAGGGCCCGGATTTCCCCACGCAGGGGATCATTCTCGGACGGTCCGGCATTGAACAGGCGTACCGCACGGGCCGCGGGCGCATCATCGTGCGCGCCCGCACGGCGGTCGAAACGCTCAAGAACGACCGGGAAGCGATCGTCGTAACCGAACTGCCCTACCAGGTAAACAAGGCGGCGCTCATCGAGCGCATCGCCGAGCTCGTCAAGGCCGGAACCATCTCCGACATTGCCGATATTCGGGACGAGTCGGACCGGAACGGTATGCGAATGGTCATCATTCTCAAGCGCGACGCCGACTCGCGCGTGACCGAGAACCAGCTCTACAAGCATACGCTGATGCAGATTACTTTTGGCATTACCCTGCTGGCGCTCGTGGAAAACCGGCCCCAGATACTTACCTTGCGCCAACTGATCGATAATTTCCTGCGACACCGCGAGGACGTCGTCGTCAAACGGACGAAGTACGACCTGCGCAAAGCCGAAGAGCGGGCACATATCCTCGAGGGATTCCGGATCGCGCTGGACCACATCGACGAGATCGTGGCCCTGATCAAGGGCTCCGACACGCCGGCGACCGCTCGCGAAGGATTGATGAGCCAGTTCGGTCTCACCGAGGTCCAGGCACAGGCGATTCTCGATATGCGGTTGCAGCGTCTCACGGGGCTCGAACGACAAAAAATCGAGGACGAGTACCAGCAGCTTCTCAAGACCATCGCGGAGCTGAAAGCGATACTGGCCGACCGTCAGCTCGTGCTCAACATCATCAAGAATGAACTGGCGGAGATTCAAAAGAAATACGGCGACGATCGCCGCACCGAGATACTGGACCAGGCCGTAACCTCGTTCGAAGCCGAGGACTTGATCGCGGTCGAGGACATGGTGATTACGATCAGCCATGCCGGTTACATAAAGCGCCTGGCACTCGATTCGTACAGGGCGCAGAGGCGCGGCGGCCGCGGCGTGACCGGTATCAAGATGCGCGACGAAGACTTCGTCGAGCACATATTCATCGCGTCTACACACAGCTATATTCTCTTTTTTACCGATCGCGGCCGCTGCCACTGGCTCAAGGTCCATCACATCCCCGTAGCGGGACGGCAGGCCCGAGGCAAAGCGATCGTCAACCTGCTTGGCCTCGCGGAGGGCGAGCGGATAACGGGCCGGGTACCGGTTTCCGAGTTCAACGAGGATCAGTACCTCATCACGGCGACGCGAAACGGGCAGATCAAGAAAACCCCGCTCAGCCGTTATTCACGGCCTCGCCGGGGCGGCATCGTCGCCATGACGCTAAAGGGCGACGACATGTTGATCACCGCGGCGGTCTCGAACGGCGAACAGGATATCGTTCTCAGCAAGAAAGACGGCCGGGCGATTCGCTTCAAGGAAACGGATGTGCGTAGCATGGGACGTACGGCTGCGGGGGTTCGCGGAGTGCGGCTCGATGCGGGAGACAAGGTCGTGGGGATGGTCGTAGTCGCCAAGGACGCCACGCTGCTCACCGTTACCGAGAACGGTTTTGGCAAGCGCTCCGCACTGGACGATTATGCAACCAAGCACCGCGGTGGCAAGGGCGTCATCAATATCCGCACCACGCAACGGAACGGCAAGGTGATTTCGATAAACGAAGTCAAGGATGGCGACGATATAATGATAATCACGCGCAAGGGGATCGTCATCCGCTGCCCGATTTCGCAATTGTCGGTGATCGGGCGCAACACCCAGGGTGTGCGTCTCATCAATCTCGACGAGGAAGACGTGGTCACCGATGTCGCGCATCTGGCGAAGGATGAGGAAGAATAGACCGACGCGACAGGACAGAGGATGGCCGTGATAATTGGTGATTGAAGCCGATGTGCGTACGGGACAATCGCCGGCGCACCGCGATGCAAATGGAAGGAGTATGGTGTGCAACGCAGTAGCCGAGGCGGACGGGGCTCTGGTAACAACCAGGCGACGCCCTCGTCGCTCGTGGGAAAAATATCGGAGTTCACGATTCGGAGACTGTCCAGCTACTACCGCATTCTCCTCGATCTCGAGGGGAGGTCGACCAATACGATTTCTTCGGCCAGGCTGGCCAGGCTGTGCGGAGTTACTTCCGCGCAGGTTCGAAAGGATCTTTCCTACTTCGGCAACTTTGGTACTCGGGGGCTCGGTTACCAGGTTGTGGATCTGAAAAGTGCCATCGAAAAGATCCTGGGGCTGGACAAGAAATGGACCATGGCTCTTTTCGGGGCAGGGAGCCTGGGGCACGCGCTGTTTTTTCACCGGGGATTCAGGGACGATGGCTTCTTCTTTACGCATCTCTTCGACGTGGATCCGGAAAAAGTCGGGGACAAGTGGCGGGACGTCGAGATTCGTCCGTTCGAGGACGCAAAAGACCTGCTCAAGGCCGAACCCGTGGATATCGGCGTTATCGCAACGCCGAACAGCACGGCGCAGCACGTAGTGGACATTCTGGTCGAAACAGGTGTTAGCGGCATCCTGAATTTCGCCCCGAGACAGCTCATCGTTCCGAAGCGAGTGGGACTGCGAAACGTAAATCTGGCGGTAGCGCTGGAGAGCCTGAGCTTTTTTCTGTCGAGGTAAGAGGGGGCTGGGTGACGAAGGTAACAAATGACACGTGGTAGTTCCATATTTGAGCGCGCGGCCCGCGGCGGGCTGGCCGCCGTGGCAGCCATCCTCACCGTGGCCGCGTTGGCCACGCTGGCGACGGCACAGGGCCTCTTCCTGCCCACGCGGCCGGGTCATGGTAGCCGCCCCCAGGCGGGAGACCCCGATTACCTGGAGATCGGCCCGGGCAAGGTCCGGTTGTCGTTTACGCGGGGCGGCCGTCTGATGGATCTGGTGCCGGCGTGGACCGCTGGGCGGAGCGTGATCGGCGGCGGCGGTTTCGTCGTGTTCGCCGCGGGCCCGGACGGTGAACTGGTCGAACTCGTGAATACATCGCTCGGTGACCTGGCGGTCGGCGAGAGCACACGCGGCACCGGGGTGTGCCATGAGGGCATGGCCGGCGGTTTTCGGGCGCCGTCACTCGACCCCGACGATGACCACGATGGTCGCGCGGACGAAGATCGTCTGGACGGTGTCGATAACGACGGTGACGGCAAGATCGATGAAGATTTCGCCGCAATCGGAGATGAAATGGTGGTGACCGGATTTGCCGGGGAAGTTCCGTTCCCGGGGGGCGAGCTTGTCTTTCACCAGGAATGTTACGCATGGTCACTGCCCCATATCGACGGCGCGGTGATGGTCAGTCTTTACGTCAGGAATGAAGGTGTCGAGCCGTTGCACGACGTTCGACTCGGAACCGTGCTGCAGGTGCGCGGTCCCGTTTCGTTTTCGCAACCGGTCATGGAGGCCCGCTTGCCCGGAGGAGTGGCGGCGTGGATTCCATGCTGGAAGAGCTCGGCGGCGGGCGGCGGCAGCATCCTGCTGGTTGCGCTACCCGCGCGCGGCAGGGGCAATGGCTGGCTGGGTGGATACGTGCCCGTCGCGGGAGATTTCGCGGCGGCCCTTCGAGAAACGGCAGTCCGCGGGGGACAGGCTGCTGCGGGGCGCTTCGGGAGCGCCGAGGTTGAAATCGACGGTGACGCGAACGTCTACGCCCTGTCTCCGCCGGTGGCAGTGCTCCAGCCCGGTGCTGAAGCGAGTATTGAGTTTGCACTGGTAGTAACACCCCCCGGCAGCGCGTCGGTGAACGATACCGCGATAGACGCGTTCAAGACCTACCGCGGGGATGGAGACAACCTGTACCTGCCCCCGCCGCTCTCGATGACGCCGCGGGTCCTCTGGGGGCACTACCGGCCCGCGCGGGGCAAGGAAGCGGTGTTGGCCGTCGAACTCGATAACCTCGGGCCGGGGTCGGTGAGCACCGAGGAGATCTCGTTTTTCAGCGGCATGACGAAGAGCCAGATCGAGCAAGCCAGGACACAAACCGGTGAGCCGATAATGCTGCTTCATGGAGATACGGTTGAGGGGATCCTGCAGCGGCGTGGGCGCATTACGTTGGAAGGCCGGTTGCGTTCCGGTGAGTTCTTCGAGGCAATCTTGCGGCCCAAGGGGTTGTCTTCGGACCCGAGGTCGCTCTCCGATATGGAAGCCCAGCGCTTCTGGAAGAGCAGTGGCAAACTGCGCCGCGAGCTGCTCACGGGATCGCCCAATCCATTCCGGGACGCGACGACCATATTCTACGAAGTTCCCTCGGTCGTAGAAACGGATGACGGTACGCGCATCCAGTCGACGGGAGCGTTCGAGACGAGTGTTAAGGTCTACAATGTGAGAGGCCGGCTTGTGGCGGTACTCGTCGACCGCCAGGAGTTCGCCGGTGTGCATTCGGTCAACTGGAACGCCGTCGACGAAAGCGGGAATGCGGTGGCCAGTGGCGTCTACTACATCAAGCTGCAGATCGAGCAGCGCTTCGTGACCCGGCGCCTCACCCTTCTCAAATAATCCCACTCCGTACATCCGGGCGGGCTCGGGGGCTTGTCTCCGTCCCGTCGCCCGCTTCGCTCAGCTACCGGCCT
>JBHHVD010000028.1:0-34697 GCA_046754105.1 Candidatus Krumholzibacteriia bacterium | reverse complement strand
GTCCTGGCCAGCGGATTCGGGGGGATCGGCGTCTATGTCATACGAGATGGATCGGTTCCAGCGTTCGCCGGAAGCGCGAACCCGGGGGGAATCGCGTTCGACGTGTCACTGTCCGGCTCTCACGCGTACGTGGCGGCGGGCACGTCCGACCTGCGGCTGGTCGACATCGGCGACCCGGCGCGGCCCCGGGTCGTCGATATATCGCTGACGTTCCCGGGCTCGCCCGGTTCGGCGCTGGGAATCGCCATCTCCGGAGCCTGGGCGTACATCGCCGCCGCAGATGCCGGCGTGCACGTCGTCGACGTCCGTACACCGTCGGCACCGGTGCTCGTTACAACGGTGGATACACCGGGCTCGGCGTGGTGGGTCCTCCCGGTGGGCGACCTGCTGTATGCCGCCGATCGAGGGGGCGGCGTGCACGCGATCGATATCCGTGTGCCGCAGTCCCCCCGCTTCATTGGCACCCTCAACACGGCGGGGTCGGCGTCCGGTGTCGCCGCGGATCCGTTCTTTCTCTACGCCAGCGACAACGTGGGCGGTCTGACGGTTGCCCGGGCGCAGTGTGCCCGGTGAGAACTAAGCTCGACGGCATCGAGCCGCCTGCCCTATCATGTGCCGACAACCATCGTTTGCAACCATCAAGAAACGGGAGGCGTTTATGTCTGGTTTTTTCCCACGCCATCGAGGAATGGCACTTCTGGCCGGTCTGTTACTCCTCGGAATCGCCGGTATCGGTTCGCTGCGGCGGGCTGCCGGCGAGCCGCAGGCGAAGATCGAATATTGGGTCGTGGAGCTCGATCTCAGTGGCGAGTCCCGCCCGAGCCGCACGGTCCAGGAGCGGCTGAGCAAACTCGGTGAGTCGGGATGGGAGCTCTCCGAGATTCGGGAGGCATCCGGGCCGGAGAAGGTCCTGTGGCTCGTGATGGCGCGGGAAGCACGTTAGTGCCCCCGTTCCGGTGGCCGGCCCGCCGAACCCGTGGTTCCTGTTTTGACGCGTTGCGGTTAGCGTTTGCGCCAGACTCAGTAACCCGCTATTCTATCCCTTGGGAACTCGCCCCCCAAACCGTACCGGCCGGCGCTCCCGAGGCCGGGCACCCTCGCCACAACTACGGGGAACAGTGCAACGCAGCTCTCTCCGATTCGCGGCATCCCTGATCCTCGCCATCGCCGTCCTGCCGGCGTGTAGCGACAACGCGACCGATCCCGCCGCGTTGATCCCGGTCACGGCCGCCGTATGGAACATCCAGCGTACATCGCAGACCTATCACTCCGCGTGGGCCGCCGCGCCCGATGACGTCTACGCCGTCGGGGATGGCGGGACCATTCTCCATTACAACGGTGCGGGCTGGAGGACGATGGCGAGCACGACGGCGTTCATCCTCCTGGGCGTCTGGGGCAGCGCGGCGAACGATATTTTCGCGGTCGGCGACGCGGGTACCATTCTCCACTATGATGGATCGGCGTGGGCGCGGATGAGCGTGGGGCTCTCTGGTCCGCTCTTCGATGTGTGGGGTACTTCGGGCCAGGACGTCTTCGCCGTGGGAAACGCGGGGACCATTCTCCATTACGACGGTGGGCGCTGGAACGGGATGAACAGCACCAGCAGCGATCTTCTGCTCGACGTGTGGGGGACGGCGCGCGACGACGTCTACGCGGTGGGGCTCGGCGGCACGATCGTACACTACAACGGGTCGGTGTGGAGTGGCGCGGACACGGTGCCTCCCGTAACGCTGACCGGCGTCTGGGGCAGCGCGGCGAACGACGTCTACGTTGTGGGCGACGCCGGAAGTATCCTGCATTACGACGGCAGCCGCTGGAGGGGCATGAACAGCACGACGACCGTGGATCTCGAGGCGGTCTGGGGAACGGCCTTCGACGACGTCTACGCGGTGGGCGATTCCGGGACCGTCCTTCATTACGACGGGGCGGCGTGGAGTGACGCGGTGTCTGGATCGGGGGCCGTGCTGAGGGACGTGACCGGCAGTCCGGGCGGCGACGCGTACGCGACGGGAACGCTCGGTACGATCATGCGACGAGACCCGACGGGGTGGAATCCGCTGATCAGCGGCGGCACCGGGGACGTGCTGCTCTCGGTGTGGGCGGGAACGGACGGCGCCGCGTGGGCCGTGGGCGACAAGGGAATCCTGCTCTCCTGGGACGGGGCGTTGTGGAGTCCCGTTACGAGCCCGACGCCGGAAGATCTGTGGGCCGTGTGGGGACGGTCGGCCGACGACGTCTTCGCCGCGGGCCGCAACGGCACCGTCTTGCATCGCGACGCGACGGGCTGGGCTCAGCAGTCCACACCGACCCGGTCGCTGCTCCTCGACCTGTGGGGTTTCCCATCGGGAGACGTGTTTGCGGTGGGACAGAACGGGATCACGCTTCGCTACGACGGTGCCGTGTGGGATTCGGTCCCGAGCGGCACGACCGAACGGCTGCTGAGCGTGTGGGGCTCGTCGCCGGACAACGTCGTCGCCGTGGGGGGAGCGGGTATCGTGCTGCGCTTCGATGGCAACGCGTGGAGCCGGATGCCGGACTTCGCAACACCGGACCTGTGGGGAGTGTGGGGAAGCTCGGCGAGCGCCGTCTTCGCCGTCGGGTTGGGTGGGAGTATTTTCAGCTACAACGGCAATCAGTGGAACACCATGAACAGCCCGACCGGCCGCACGCTGTGGGACCTCGCCGGTGTCTCGGGTAACGAACTCTACGCCTCGGGCAGCGGCGGTAACGTCCTGCGCTTCGACGGCAGCGGCTGGGCCCGCACGGCCACCGGCACGGGGCTCGCACTGCTCGGCGTCGCGGTGAGCGGCACGGGTGATGTCTTTGCCGTAGGAGCCAACGGGATCATCGTGGGTATCACGAAGTAACACGCCGGCGCGCATCCGGCGCCGTTGCCGTTTCACCCCCATTCCTCTATACTCGATACTCATCCTCCCGCGCCGCAAGCGTCAAAGGAGCGAGTCCGTTGACGATCGAGACACGACATTCGCCAGGCACCCGCATCGCGATGTGGTCGGGCCCGCGCAACATTTCCACGGCACTCATGCGCTCGTGGGAGAGCCGTGATGATACGTTCGTTTGCGACGAGCCGCTTTATGCGTACTATCTCAGCCGGACGGACGTCGACCACCCCGGCCGCGAAGAAGTACTGGCCAGCCAGGATAGCGACTGGCGCAAGGTGGTCGCATACCTGACCGGTGACATCCCCGGGGGCAAGGCCATTTTCTACCAGAAACACATGGCCCACCACCTGCTGCCGGGGATCGACCGCGGTTGGGTGGAGTCGCTACGCAACGTCTTTTTGATCCGCGACCCCGGTGAAATGCTGACCTCGCTCATCAAGGTAACCCCCGGAGCGACGATGGACGACACGGGACTGCCCCAGCAATGGGAGCTCTTCGTGCGGCTGCGGGATGCGGTGGGGGCCACGCCGCCGGTCATCGATGCCAAAGACGTTCTCGACGACCCGCGCGGCGTGCTGGCACGGCTCTGTTCGAAGCTGGGCGTTCCCTTCCAGGAAGAGATGCTATCATGGAGGCAGGGCCCACGCGATACGGACGGCGTGTGGGCGAAGTACTGGTACGACGCCGTCGAGAAGTCTACGGGATTTCAACCCTACACACCAAAGCCCGACGAGGTGCCCGCGCGTGTGCAGACCGTTTACGAAGCGTGCCGGGTTTCGTACGACAAGCTTTACGAACACCGGCTGCTTGCGTGACGCCCGGGTCCGGGTGCGGGGAAGCGCTTATGCTGCAGACGTTCAACGAAAAGAACCGCAATCTCCTGGTCAACGTAAATGGCGAGCTCGTTCACCGCGACCAGGCACGGATCAGCCCCTTCGACAGCGTCGTCCAGGGAGGCGATGCCGTGTGGGAGGGACTGCGCCTCTACGACGGCAGAATCTTTCGCCTCATCGACCATCTCGACCGTCTGCGAGCGTCGGCGGAGGCGCTCTCCTTTGCGGAAATTCCGCCGCACGATCATTTCATAAACGAGATTCGCCGCACGCTGGACGCCAACGGCATGCGCGACGGCGTGCACATCCGGCTCACCCTCACGCGGGGGGAAAAGATCACCTCAGGGATGGACCCACGGCTCAACCAGTCGGGGCCCACGCTGATCGTGCTCGCCGAGCACAAGGATCCCGTCTACGGGACGGGTGGGCTCTCGCTCGTTACGAGCTCGGTGAGGCGCTTTCCTCCGGAATGCCTCGATGCGAGAATCCACCATGCGAATCTCATCCAGTCGATCATGGCCAAGGTGCAGGCCAGCGCCGCCGGTGCGGACGACGCCCTTATGCTGGATACGAGGGGATACGTTGCCGAAACCAACGCCACGAACGTCTTCATTGCGAAAAAGGGCGCGTTGGCAACACCGCGTGCCTACGCGTGCCCCGAGGGGATCACGCGCCGCACCGTGCTGGACCTGTGCGAGCGAAACGCGATCCCATGCGAGGTGCGGGACGTAACATCCGCGGACATCTATGGCGCCGACGAGATGTTTTGCACCGGTACCATGGGCGAACTCGCATGGGTAAAGACCGTCGACGGCCGCACGATCGGATCGGGCGGGGCGGGCCCGGTGAGCCGACGGCTCGCCGAACTCTTCGGCCGGCGGACGGCCCTGGACGGCTACCCGGTCCTGGGCGGCCCCGGTTAGCCGCGGCTTCCGGGACGGGATGTGCGGGGACGAGGTGCCGGACGTTGCGACGAGGGGAAATACGATGGTGAGAACAGCTTTTCTCCTGCTGGGGCTGACTATTTGCAGCCCGCGTATTTCCTTCGGGCAGGCCGGTGCCATCGGCACCTACGCGGATCCCGGCGGGATCGAATGCAACGTAACCGACAACGTCCCCGGCCTGATGCCGGTGTACGTCGTGCACACGATCGCGCCGGGCGCGACGGCGTCGCAGTTTGCCGCCCCCATGCCGGCCTGCATGCTGGGGGCAGTTTATCTCTCCGATTCGCAGGTATTTCCCGTGACTATCGGCAACTCGCAAGACGGCGTCGCCATCGGCTACGGTGTGTGCCTGGCGAGCCCCATCCACGTCCTTACCATCAACTACTTCGGCAACGGGGGGACCACGACGTGCTGCATGTACGCCGTCGTTCCGGACCCGAACGCTCCCTCGGGCCGCATCGAGGTGGTGGACTGCGGAGGGCCGCTGGCCTTCGGGACGGGACTCGTCCACCCGGTGAACGCGGACGCGAACTGCAATTGCCAGCCGGCCGTCCTCGAAACCACGTGGGGACGTCTCAAGTCGCTCTACGGCCGGGATTGACGGGCCGCGCCGGCGGGCGTTAGTATCGGCCATCATGTTCGTGCACAGTGTGCTCGGCCTCGGGGCGTTTGCGGCGCTTGCGTGGCTCCTTAGCGAAAATCGCAGGCGGGTTTCACTGCGCATGGTGCTCACCGGTTTGGGGCTGCAGGTGGCCGTGGGCGCCGTGCTGCTCAAGATACCCGCGCTGCAAAAAGGGTTCCTCGCGCTCAACCGGGTCGTGGTCGCGCTGGAGGAATCGACCACCGCCGGCGCGAAAGTCGTATTCGGTTTTCTCGCCGGGGGCCCGCTGCCGTACGACGAGGTCGTCCCCGGTTCGAGTTTCATTCTCGCGTTCAAAGGCCTCCCCTTGATCCTGGTGATGAGCGCCCTTTCCGCGCTCCTCTTCTACTGGAAGGTCCTGCCCGTGGTCGTCAAGGGATTCTCGTGGGCGCTGCAGCGCACGATGCGGATCGGCGGCGCGGAGGGCCTGGGCGTGGCGGCAAATATCTTCGTCGGCATGGTCGAGGCACCGCTTCTCGTGCGCCCGTACCTCGCCAGCCTGACGAGGAGCGAACTGTTCAGCCTGATGACCTGCGGCATGGCGACGATCGCTGGCACGGTCATGGTGCTCTACGCCAGCATCCTGGGGGACGTAATCCCCAACGCGCTGGGCCACATCCTGACCGCGTCGCTTATCAGCGCGCCGGCGGCGATCACCATTTCCAAAATCATGATCCCCGAGACCCGGGCGCCCACGGCCGCCGAGTTGACGGCGCCCGACGAGGCGTCCTCATCCATGGACGCCATCACGAAGGGAACCTTTCAGGGGATCCAGCTGCTGTTGAGCGTCGTAGCCATGATCATCGTCCTGGTCGCCCTCGTCCACCTGGTCAACATCGTGCTCGGCGCCGTTCGCGCCGGCGGCGAGCCCGTGACCCTGCAGCGGCTGCTCGGTTACGTCATGGCGCCGGTCGTGTGGCTGATGGGAATCCCGTGGAGCGAGAGCCTGACGGCGGGCTCGCTGATGGGAACCAAGACGGTCTTGAACGAGTTCATCGCCTATATCGACCTCAGCCAGCTCGGCGCGGGCGAGCTGGGTTCCCGCAGCCGGCTCATTCTCATGTACGCCATGTGCGGCTTCGCCAATCCGGGCAGCCTCGGCATCATGATCGGCGGCATGGGGGCCATGGCCGCGGGGCGGCGGAGCGAGATCGTGGCGCTCGGATTCCGGTCGATCCTGGCCGGCACCATCGCCACCTGCATGACCGGCGCGGTGGTGGGAATGTTCGTGAGGTAACGCCCGTCCATGCACCTCTTTCAACGGCTTGTTGTCAATCTAAGAGAAAAAGGTCTCCGGCACACGGCCGCGCTCGTGTGGAAGCGGATCTCGGTGTTCTTGAGCAAGCTCGGCGACCTGTGGTTCGACATCCGCCACGGCACCGATACCCTGGACATCGTCGAGCTCGAGGGACTCCAGGTCGAGAGCGGCAACAAGGCGAGCGGCATGCGCTACGAGCCCACCCGCGCGCGCCCCCTGCGGCGGCTCCTGCAGGCCATGGCTTTTCCGAAGGCCGGCGGGTTCATCGATTTTGGTTGCGGCAAGGGGCGGGTACTGCTCGTCGCCAGTGCGTACGGGTTCGAGCGCGTGGTGGGCGTGGAGTTCTCCCCGCAGCTGTGCCGGAGCGCGCGCGAGAACCTCGCACGGTTCCAGGCCAAGACCGGTGCCGGAGGCACCGTGGAAATCGTCGAGTGCGACGTCGTGGACTACCCGGTTCGTGACGACGATACGACGTTTTTTCTATTCAATCCGTTCGACGGAAAGGTGTTGGCGAAGGTTATTGCCAACATCGTCTCGTCCAACCGGAAATGCGCGCGCACGGTGTGGCTGATTTACCACAATCCGGAGTTCAGGCGCGTGGTCGAAGAGGAGCCGTTCTTCAAGCGGTTGGGTAGTTACACGTTCGGCGGCGGCGAGTTCGTCGTCTACACGAACGAGGTTTGAAGGGATGCGAGGGAGCAATCGGCGAAGATGTTTGCGCCCGCGTGCCTCCGTATTGCACGCCGGTCAGGGGCCGACGGTCACGGACTCGCGTGGCTTTTCGACGTGCTCCGCCACCGATCCGGCGTTGCTGCGGTAGGTCTTGTAATCGGTCCTGCGCCGGCGCGACCAGCGGCGAAACATCGGGAACCAACGTTTCTCGAGCACGTGGTGGTAGTAGCGGAGCCGCCGCGCACCGAACGTGGCTTTGAAGCTGTCGACGCCGGTGAGACCGGCGCTGGAACCAAAGTTGTACAGGGAGAAACCGTGGTCGACGGCGTGTTCGATCGCACGCGCGTGGAGGAGGTTGACCGGTGCCAGCTGCCGCGCGCTCGGCATGGAGACCGTTCCCCAGTTCATGACGCTCTCGTTGTGGGCGAAGTTGAGGAGCCCCGCGATCACGCGCCCGTCGTGCTCGGCCAGCCACATCTGGATGCCGCCGTTGTGGAGCGCCCACAACGCATCGAAGAACTCCCTGTGAAACTGTGTCGGCTCCTCCCAGCGCCGAGAGCACTCGCTCAGCACCGCGTCGTAGGCGAGAAAATCCTCCCTCGACTCGGCCCGCCGCACCTTGACGCCTGATTTTTCCGCCTTGCGGATCTTGTTGCGGTTCGTATCTTTGAATCCCCGGAACAGGTTCTCATAACCGGGGTCGAGGCTGAGCACGCGCGCCTCGTCCTCGACCGAGCGCATGCGTTTGAACGGTACGCCTGCGAGTTGTGCAGGGAAATCCACCAGCTCGGCGAAGGCCACCCGCGCCGGCCGCGCCGCCTCGAAAAACCGCCGGCTGAGATCGTCCCCGATGCCTGGGGGCGCGCCCTCGGCGACCAGCGGGCCGCCGTAGGTGCCGAAAGGCATCGACATCATGGCGAAGACGCCGCGCTTGGAGAGTCTCATTGCGGGCAGGGCGGCGAGGAGCTCACCGTCACTACGCGCAGTGAGAAAAAAGCGGTTCCATCCCCGGAAGATACTCTGGACGCACTGTCCCCACTCGTGGGTGTGAAAGAAAGTGGCCTTGGGGTCCTTGGAGACGAGTCGCTGCCATTCGGTGGCGTTGACGTCGGTTACGACTTCGATGCGCATGTGGAGAAGGCTCCTCCGGCGATGGACGACGGGTACCGCGACCCGGGGAATCACAGAGGCGGGGCGCCGCAGCAAACATTGCCCAGCCTGTTGGCGTATGGTATATTACGACAGTCGCCCCGGAAAGGAAAACTTATGTTTCGACCGTTTTTTGCCCTGATTCTCGCCGGGGTGGCCGGGACGCTGGCGTATGCCGGCGCGTCCCAATTCGCCGTATCCCACGCGCTGGCCCGGGAAGACGCCCCCTCGGGGGTCCAGCTTCTCCTGCCCAGAGGCGGCATTCCCGCCGTTTTCGAGCCTGAATTCGTCTCCGCCGACGAGGCCGAAATCACCGACGATGCCTGGGTGATGGGGGTGTACCACAATGGCGTGGCGAAGGCCTACAGCCTTAACTTGTTGAATCATCACGAAATAGTGAATGACGAATTCGGCGGGCACCCGCTGGCCGCCGTCTGGTGACCCCTGGCCAATGCGGGCGTCGTGTACGACCGTCGTTATTCAGGACAAACACTCGCTTTCGAGCCGTCCGGGGGGCTGATGAACGCCTCGCTGGTCATGCGCGACCGCGAGACGGACAGCTGGTGGTCCATCGTTACCGGTGACGCCATCGGCGGGCAGCTGCAGGGGACCGAGCTCAAGGAGATACCCGTCGCCGAGAAAATCACGTGGAAGGAGTGGAAGAAGCGACATCCCGACACCCTGGTGCTCTCGGTCGACGGCAAGGAACACGATGAGAGTGACCCGTACGCAAAATATTTTACGAGCTCTCGGACGTTCCGGGGCTTGACGTCGACGGACACGCGTATGTACGACAAGGCATCGATCTACGCGTTCCAGCTCAACGGCGTGCCGTACGCGGTCGCCCATTCGCGATTCGAGGGCGGGAGGTCTTTCAAGCTCAGCAAGAACCGCGAGGTGTTTCTTTTCAGGGAGAAGGGGTCGTCGATGTTCGCCTCGACCTACGCGTATATCGCCGACGGCGACTACGACGGCGACCGATTCGTTGCGAAAAACGGAACGTGGCGCTACGCCCCGACCGGGGGTGAATTCACCGAGGGCGGCGGCTTTTCCGCGCCGGAGCCGGGTGAGAGCACCGAGCCCCAGGCGAGTGAAGGCGCCCAGGCGACGCTCGTCAAGCTCAACGGCTACGATACGTTCTGGTACATCTGGACGACGACCCACGAGAACGTGAAGGTACTTGAGTAGCACGGCGGGCGCCGGTCCGCTGTGATGAAGGGACGGGTCGGCGCGGAACGCGCGGTGGATCGTGTACGCTCATGCGTACCCACCGCGCTACCGCCCGCGACCCTGCGCACGTGCAATCCGCGAGCAACGCCGACGCTGCGCACGCGGCGCCAGTGCATCCCGTTACCGGCAGAACCGTACCCGTCGTCTTACCGATTATAATGTTTGTGAAAGCAGCGTTCCTCCCCGCTGCGCGCAGAGCCTATTTCCCCGAACACAGAGCCTCGACGGCGAGCAGATAGCTCGTGGCGCCGAACCCGGAGATCTGCCCGCGGCATGCGGGGGCGATCACCGATCGGCTTCGAAACGGCTCGCGTCCGTGGATGTTGCTCAGGTGCACCTCGACGGCCGGCCTGGCGACGGCCTGGATGGCGTCGCGGATGGCGTGGCTGTAGTGGGTGTAGGCGCCGGGGTTGATGACCAGCGCATCGCACGACGATTGCTGGATCGCATCGATAATCGCACCCTCGTCGTTGCTTTGAAAAAACGTCACGGTCGCGCCGTGCGTCCCGGCGAATTCGGAGATGCGCTTGTTGATGTCCTCGAGCGTGTCGGTGCCGTAGATCTCGGGTTCGCGGGTACCGAGGAGATTCAAGTTCGGGCCGTGGATTACAAGGATTTTCATGGTTATCCCCCGTCGATGGTCGAGAGTATTTCCTCGGGTGAAACGTCGTCTACAATCTTCGCTTCACCCACACGCACGGGCAGCACGAAATGCAGTTTTCCCTTCTTTATCTTCTTGTCCAGCCGCATGGTGACTGCCAACTGATCCCGGTCGACCGAGCCGGCGGTCGTGGGGAGGCCGCACCATTCGAGCAGCGACCGCGTGCGGTCCACCAGGCCGGACGGTACCACGCCGCGGGCGGCGGCGATGCGCACCGCCGCCACTATGCCGACGGCGACGGCCTGCCCGTGCTTGAAGCCTCGGTACCCGACGCTCGCCTCGAGGGCGTGTCCCAGCGTGTGACCAAGGTTGAGCATGCGCCGCAGCCCACGCTCGAACGGGTCCTGGTTGACGACCTCGACCTTGATGCGAGCGGCCTCGAGCACGCACTTTTCGAGAAACGCGGGGTCGCGCAGCCGCTCCTCGGCCTCGTGCGCCACCTGTGACTCCAGGTACTCGAAGAAGGCCTCCGAACGCACCAGGGCGGACTTGACCACCTCGGCCATGCCGTTCGACACCTCCTCGAGCGGCAGCGTGCTCAGGGTGCCAGGGTCGCTCACGACGAGGTGCGGCTGGTAGAAGCACCCGATCAGGTTCTTGGCCAGCGGGTGGTTGACGCCCACCTTGCCCCCGATACTGGCGTCCACCTGGGCGAGCAGCGTAGTGGGCACCTGCACCAGGCTCACGCCTCGCATGAACACCGAGGCGACGAAGCCGCCGATGTCACCGGTGACACCGCCCCCGACCGGAATGACGACGGCGTCTCGCCTCGCCCCCGCCGCGATGAGCGCGTCCAGGATGGTGGATGCCTGGGTGAGGGTCTTCTCCGCGTCGCCGTCGCGGATGGGGACGATCGAGAAGGGAATCGACGCGGCCCGCATCGAGGCGTTCAGCCGCGTAGCGTACAGGTCTTGCAGCTGTTCGGGAATGAGAAAATAGGCGTGGGAGTGGAGACCTATCTCGGTGAGCCGCTCGCCGAGACGGCACAGGAGCCCGCGCCCGATGTCCACGGCGCAGGCGCCGAAGCGTCCCCGGGACAAACCGGCGTCGCCCCCGGGGCGCCTTGCGGCCGCCGGCCGCCCGGCCCGGCCCGGCGCGGATGCTGCCGGCCCGGCGCGGAAACTGGCCGTCATGGTCACGCGCGGCATCTCGAGCCTGGCCGCGATGGCCGCCGCCGCTTCCTCGGCCTGCCCATCGGAGGTATCGATCTTCAACGGAATCCTGCCGTAGACGCCCGCGCGTTCCCCGAGCAAGGCACCGATGCGCTCGCCCAGCGACGTCCCCGATCCGTCCGGCGCCACCAGCGGACGGCCGCGGTCGTCCGCCAGGCGCTCGCACAAGACGTCGATCGAGGCTTCGAGCAGCACGACGGTCCCGAGCTTCGTGAAGAGCTCAAATGTGCCCGGGTTCATGAGCGTGCCGCCGCCGGTGGCGATCACTACGCCCAGCCGGCCGCCGAGCGAGCGGCAAAACGCCGCCTCCATCTCGCGGAAGCGATCTTCGCCCTCGCTCTCGAAGATGTCCGCGATTGACTTGCCGGCCGACGCCGCTAGCGCCTCGTCGGTGTCGATGAATTCCAGCCCCAGCAACTCCGCCAGCGCCCGCCCCACCTCGGTCTTGCCCGTTCCCATAAAACCGGTGACGATGACGACGGGAGCTTCGCAAGTTCTTGCATCCGCCGGCGGACCTGGGCGCGCCGCACCCGGTGTCTCAGACTTGCGGCGGGGATTCATCGCAGGCCTCGCTTGGTAAGCCCCGACAGGTAATGGTCGCAGCTGGCCGTCATCTCGCCGATACTGTCGCCGCCGAACTTCTCGGTCAGGGCGATTGCGATTTCCCAGGCGAGAGCCGCTTCGGCAACGACCCCCAGTGCGGGAAGCACGCACACGTCCGAGCGAACGAACGGGCCCACGGTCGCCTTCCCGGTCTTCAAGTCGAACGACGGCAGGCGTTTTAGCGACGTGGGCAGCGGCTTGGCGTAGAGGCGCATGACGATGTCCGAACCGTTGGTCATGCTACCCTCGATGCCGCCGGCAAAATTGGTGTCTCGGGTGACCCGTCCCTTCTTCAGGTGGATGGCGTCGTGGGATTCGAACCCCTTTTGACGGTGCGTGGTGAGGCCCTCACCGATCTCCACCGCCTTTACACTCTGAATACTCATCATCGCCCCCGCCAGCCGTGCGTCGAGCTTGCGGTCGGACTCGACGTGGGTCCCCAGGCCGGGAATCATTCCGGTCGCGATCACCTCCACCGCGCCCCCGAGCGAATCGCCCTCCTTCTTGGCGCGCTTGATGGCCTCGATCATGCGCCCGGCCGCTTTCTTGTCCGCGCAATAGATGGGTGACCGGGCCACCCGGCGCTTGAGGCTCGTGAAAGAGCCGGAGGCCGGGGGGGCGTCCACGCCTCCGATCGACACCACGTGTCCCAGGACCTCGACCGAAAAATGTTTGAGAACCATTTTGGCGAGCGAGCCGATGGCGACCCGCATGGCGGTGCCGCGCGCACTGGCCCGCTCCGAAATGGGCGGGACCTCGTCGAAGCCGTACTTCTGGCAGCCGGGCAGGTCCGCGTGCCCGGGACGCGGTATGGTTCCGAGAGCGCCGCCCGGCTTGCCGGCGACCTTCCGTCCCAGGTTTTGCAAGAGGAGTGCGATGGGTGCGCCCGTAGTCCGGCCCTTCCACAGGCCGCTCGCGATGCGGACGCGGTCCGATTCGATCTTCTGCCGCGCGCTTCGCCCATAGGACTGCCGGCGCCGGAGGAGATCCTTTTCCATATCGCGCACCCCCACCCGCACACCGGCGGGAAATCCCTCGACGATGCCGACCAGGTACTCGCCGTGCGAATCACCGGCGGTCAAATAACGCATGTGCTCTCTCCACTACCGTCGTCCGCTCTCGCCGGAGACGTGGGTTATGACGTATTCGTACATCGCGGTCAGCGAAAACTCGTGCCCCGTCCACAGCCGGAAGCCCGCTTGCGCCTGGCTGACGAGGAGCGCGAGGCCGCCGACCGTGCGGGCGCCCCGCTCGCGCGCCGTCGCAATGAAGGGGGTCTCCCGCGGGTGGTACACAAAATCAAACCAGGTTTGTCCTTCGCGCGCGGCAACGTCGCCGCAAGGGAGCCGGGACTCGGGGAATCCGGTCATTCCCACCGGGGTCGCATTGATGACGATGTCGGCTGGGTGCAGCGCTTCGTCCAGCGCCTCCCCGCGCGCATCCAGAGCGACGGTGTCGATTCGCCGCCCGGAGAAACGGGACGAGAATCGGTCACAGACCCCTTGTGTCTTGACCGGGTCGCGAACCGCGAAAACCACCTCGCGAGCGCCGCTCTCCAGCAACCCCCAGGCGGCGGCCCGCGCGCCCCCGCCCGCGCCGAAAATGACGACCGCTTGCCCCTTCGCCGGCCCCGCCCCGAACGTCTCGAGTGCGGTGACCACCCCGGGCGCGTCGGTGTTGTCGGCGGCGATCCGCCCGCCGGTACGCGTCAGCACGTTGGCCGCGCCGATCGCGCTCGCGGCGGCGGATACCTCATCGGCTCCTTCCAACACGTTTTCCTTGAGCGGATAGGTCACGTTGGCGCCGCGCACTCCCAAGGCCCGCATTCCCTCCAGTGCCGGCAGGGCGCCGGCGCCGCCGACCCGGCACGCCACGTAGACGCCGTCGCACCCGTGCAGCTCCAGCGCCCGGTTCATGATGAGCGGCGAGAGGCTGTGGGCGACCGGATCGCCGACGAGACAGTACAGAGCTGTTTTTCCCGAAATCATGTTCACGATTCTATCCGATCCTTGGCGCCGGGCGTATCCTATCGAAGCAGCGACCTGAGGTCATTGAAAAAGGAGGGGTACGATACGTCGATGACCTCGCTGCCCGTGATCTCGGTCCTGCCCTCGGCCAGTAGCCCGGCGACGGTCATCGCCATCGCGATGCGATGATCGCCGTATGACGACACCTTGTTTGCCCGTAGCCTGGTCGGCCCGCGGACGACGAAACCGTCATCGCGCTCCTCGATATCCGCCCCGAGCAGCGAGAGATTATCCACGACAGCCGTGATCCGGTCCGACTCCTTGTACCGCAGCTCCTCCGCGCCGGTCACGACGGTCTCGCCTTCCGCCTGGGTGGCGGCGACGGCGAGCACCGGAAGCTCGTCGATGAGGCGGGGCAGGAACCCCGGGTCGACGGTAACACCACGGAGCAGGCTCGATTTGACGATGAGATCGGCGACGGGCTCTTCGAGGTACGATTCGCCCCCGGCCCGGTCGATACTCGCGCCCATCTCCTGCAGTACGTCCAGCAATCCGGTGCGTGTCGGGTTGACTCCGGTCGTGGGCAGGTACACCTCGGAAGACGGCAGGCAGGTGGCGGCCACGACAAAAAACGCCGCCGAGGAAATATCCGCCGGCACTTTTACGTGCGCGGCCTTCAGTGGCTTTCCGCCCTCTACGGTGATGCACCCGTCCGCCGTGCGGATCGACGCCGACATCGCGCGCAGCATGCGCTCGGTATGATCCCGCGTGGCGATACCTTCCTCCACGGTCGTCTCGCCGTCGGCGAGGAGCCCGGCGATCAGGACGGCCGTTTTTACCTGGGCGCTCGGCACCGGCAGCCGGTAGGTCATTCCAGCCAGGTTGCCGCCGCGGATGGTCATGGGGAGCCTGCCCCCCTCGGCGGTCGAAACCTCGGCCCCCATTTCGGTCAGCGGCGAGGCGACGCGCGTCATCGGCCGTCGCCGCAGCGAGGCGTCGCCGTCGATCGTAGCGTACAGCGGGTGTCCCGCGATCAGCCCCGACATGAGCCGTGCCGTGGTGCCGGAGTTTCCCGCGTCCAGTACCTTGCCCGATGTGAAACGGGTAGAGAGGTTGAGCACGCGGCCGTCGGGCATCTCCTCGATGAACGCGCCCAGCGATCGCAGGCAGGAAATCGTACTATCTACGTCCGCGGCGCGTGGAACCCCCTCGATCACCTGTTTGCCCCTGGCCATGGCGCCCAGGATCAGCGCCCGGTGCGCGATCGACTTGTCGCCCGGCACGCGTACCGTGCCGCGAACCTTGTCCGCCTGTTGCAGGATCATGGCCGACCGCCCGTGACAATCCGCCGGCGCGCTTCCCCGAGGGCCGAGAGCCTCGACGCGAGCTGTGCCGGGTCCGCGATCGCGAGCAGCTCCCGCACCTCGCGGTCAAACGCCTCGTACGCCAGACGCAGCTGGTCGCGGTTGGTCGTGAGGACGTCGGCGATCATCGCCGGTGGTTTGCCGGTCACCCGTGTGGCGGATGAAAAGGACCCGCCGGCGAGCTTGCCGGGGTGTTCGACACCCGGGATAGGGTGGCCCGCCGAGGCGACCAGGCCGCCTGCCACGAGCAGGGGCAAGTGACTGGTCACGGCCAGGGCCCTGTCGTGTGCTGCGGCCTCCATATAATAGACATCGGCCCCGACGGCGGCCAGCAGCCACTCGACGATCTCTGCCGATGCGCCATCGCTGCGGGCGGTGCGCGTGACCACGAAGGTCCTGCCGGTGAAGAGGCGCGGGTCCCAGCTCTCGGGCCCGGATTTTTCGGTGCCCGCAATGGGGTGGCCGCCGAAGAAGCGGATATCGCACCCGCTGCGGTTCATGGCCTCTACGACCGCCTGCTTGGTACTGCCCGTGTCGAGCAGCAGCGCACCGGCGGGCATGGCGCTCGCGATGCCGGGAATGAGGCGGATGCTCTCGCGCACGGGCACGGCGAGCACGACGACGCCGGCGTCCCGCGCGCAGGCCGCCAGGTTGCCGCCGCCGCTGTCGATAATTCCTCGTCCCAGGGCCTCCGCAGTCAGGCCGGGGTCGCGGTCGCAGCCGGTGACAACGAGGTCTCCGGCGCAGCCGGCGTCCCGGTACGCGCGCAGCGCGGCCGCCAGCGATCCGCCGATCTGCCCCAGACCGATAACAGCGATTCTTCCGGGTGTCGATACCATACGGATTCCACGCGGCCCGCGGCCTACGTCGAAGGCATGTTTCGTCCGACGGCGAGGGCGATCGGCCGCATTCCCGCCATCATTGCCGTGAACTCGTCGAAGGTAAGGCTCTGCACACCGTCGCTGAGCGCGTTCTCCGGCGAGGGATGCATCTCCACGATGATGCCGTCCGCACCGGCGGCAATCGCTGCGCGGGCTACGGCGGGGACGTACTCGCGGTGCCCGGTGCCGTGGCTGGGATCGACGATTACCGGCAGGTGGCTGCTGTGCTTGAGCACCGGAACCGCCGAAATGTCGAGGATGTTGCGGGTCGCCTTGTCGAATGACCGGATGCCGCGCTCGCAGAGCATGACCTGGCTGTTGCCGTTGGAGAGAATGTATTCGGCGGCGAGCAGGAGCTCTTCGATCGTCGACATCAAGCCGCGCTTGAGCAGGACGGGTTTGCGAACCTTGCCGACGGCCTCGAGCAGCGCGTAGTTTTGCATGTTGCGGGCGCCGACCTGGAGGATATCCGCGTACTCCGTCACCAGCCCGACCAGCTCGGGCGAAATGACCTCGGTCACGATCGGCAGGCCGGTTTCCTCGCGCGCTTCGGCGAGCAGTTTGAGCCCCTCCTCGCCGAGTCCCTGAAAACTGTACGGAGAGGTTCGCGGCTTGAACGCCCCGCCGCGAAGAATCTGGCCGCCGGCACCCTTGACCGCCCGCGCCGACGACAGGATCTGATCCCGTGACTCGACCGAACAGGGACCGGCCATGACGACAAAGCTCTCGCCCCCGATCGACACGCCGTTGACCTTGACCACCGTGCGCTCCGGTCTGAAATCCTTGTTCACCAGTTTGTACGACTTGGTAATCGGCACCACCTGTTCGACACCCGGCATTCCCTCCACGGGGGACAGGTCGGCGTCCTTGTCGCTCCCCACCGCGCCGATAATCGTCTGTTCCGGGCCACGGGACGGATGAGGTTTGAGTCCCATCGCCTCGATGGTCTTGATGACCGCGCCGATCTCGGAAACCGAAGCGCCTTGTTTCATCACCACCAGTAACATGTCAATCTCCTGTTCGATCGGGGCGGAGCTCGGCCGCCTTGCCGATGTACTCGTGTTTGGGCGTAAACTGCTCGGGCCGGTTAACCAATACCATGGCGCGAATGACGCGTTCCATACTGTTGTCGATCTCCAACTCCTGGGCGCACAGGGCGGGCACGTCCCACCAGTTCATTTTCCGCAGCGCCAGGGCGGGGAACTCCGCCGTCAGGTCGACGGTCGAGGTAAAGAACATCGCGGCGATGTTGTCCTCGGTGAGGCCGTTCGATTCGATCAGCGCATCCAGCAGGTCCCTCGTGGCCGCCAGAATGGCCTCGCTCGTGTTTTCCTCGGCGACGATCGCCCCGCGTACCGTCGTTATTATACTCATAACCGTCCTCCTCATCGTTTTCAACGAAGATCGACGGCTGGGCGGTGGACCGCGCGTGAACTCCGATCGGCATGATTGCCGTGCACCTCCTGGTTACTCGATGGCGTCATCGAGCGGACAACGCTTTCTTGACATCGGTCAAGAAAGCGCGGACAGACGATACCGCCTCCTCGCCGGAAGCGGCGGAGTGAATCAGGCGTACGAGGGCGCTGCCGATGATCACGCCGTCGGCGGTTCGTGCCGCCGTCCGGGCTTTCTCCGCATCGGAAATGCCGAAGCCGACGTAAAGCGGAAGGCCGGTCCGGGCGCGCACCCTGTTCGTGAATCGTTTGAGATCTTCGGCGGCGGGCGAACGCACGCCCGTTACCCCGGTCACCGATACGAGGTAGAGAAAACCGTCCGCGCGCTCGACAATACGGCCGATGCGGTCATCACTAGAGGTCGGGGCGATGAGATCCAGGTAAACCACGTCGTTTTGCGAAAAGATACCTCGAACGGTACCGGACTCCTCTACGGGCATGTCCGGAATGATAACGCCGCTGATGCCCGCCTCCGCCGCGCGAACGGCGAAGCGCTCGTTTCCCATTTGCAGAATCGGATTGTAGTAGCTCATGACGACGAGCGGCGTATCGATTTGCGCGGAGAGTGCGGCCACGATGTCCAGGCTCTTCCCGAGCGACATGCCGGCGTCCAGGGCCTGTTGCGACGACTGTTGAATGAGGGGGCCGTCCGCGATCGGGTCGGAGAACGGGATCCCGATCTCTATCACGTCGCAGCCCGCACCGGCGGCGGCACGGACCAGTTCGGCGAACGTCGTCTGGTCCGGGTAGCCGGCGGTGAGAAAGGCCACCAGCGCCTTTTCCCGCCCCTTCTTCAACGTGGTTGTGACCTCACGGAGTTTCATGCAACGCCTTTTCTACGCTGTCGACGTCCTTATCGCCGCGGCCCGACAAGTTGATGACGATAATTTCGTCCTTATGTCCGGGGTCCTGTACATATTTCTTCACAAACGCGATGGCGTGAGCGGATTCCAGGGCGGGAATGATCCCCTCGCGGCGCGAGAGATCCCGGAACGCCTCTAGAGCTTGCGCGTCGCTCACCCGCGTGTAGGTGACCCTCCCGGTTTCCTTCAGGTAACTGTGCTCGGGCCCCACGCCGGGGTAATCGAGGCCCGCCGAGACGGAGTGCGCCACCTGGACCTGGCCCTCGTCGTCCTGGAGGAGGTAGCTGTACGAACCGTGGAGCACGCCCGGCGTTCCCAAGCACAGCGCGGCGGCGTGGCCCGCACTCGACCCTCCAGCTTCCACGCCGAACATCTTTACCTTGGGATCGCCGACGAAACGGTGGAAGAGACCGATCGCGTTCGAGCCGCCGCCCACGCAGGCGATCAGGCTATCCGGGGCACGGCCTTCGGCCTGCAGCACCTGCTGCGCGGTCTCATCGCCGATGATCGACTGGAAATCGCGCACGATCTCCGGGTAGGGATGCGGTCCGACGGTCGAGCCGATGATGTAGTGCGTGGTGTCGACGCGCGTGACCCAGTCACGGATCGCTTCGTTGGTGGCGTCCTTCAACGTACGGCTCCCCGTGGCCACCGCCACGACCTCCGCCCCGAGCAGGCGCATGCGAACGACGTTCGGCTGCTGCCGTTCCATGTCCACTTCGCCCATGTAGACCGTGCACGTCATGTCGAACAACGCGGCTACGGTCGCGGTCGCCACGCCGTGTTGGCCGGCACCGGTCTCGGCCACGATCCGCTTCTTGCCCATGCGTTGGGCGAGAAGCGCCTGGCCGAGGCAGTTGTTGATCTTGTGCGCTCCGGTGTGGTTGAGATCCTCACGTTTGAGATAGACGCGTGAGGCTCCGTAGGCCTCTCCCAACCGTTTCGCCCTGTAGAGCGGCGTCGGACGACCCGAATAGTCGGCGAGAAGGCCTTGCAGCCCGGACCGGAATCCGGAATCCTCGCGGGCGCGACGGTATGCGTCTTCGAGCTCGATCAGGCACGGCATCAGCGTCTCCGGCACGTACTGGCCGCCGAATTCTCCAAAGCGCCCGCGGGTCACGGTTTCACCGCCTTGATAAACCGGCGCAAGGTCTGCGGGTCCTTGACGCCCGGTGATTTTTCGACCCCGCGCGCCACGTCGATACCGTACGGCTCCACGTTCGCGACGGCCTCTCGAACGTTGGTCACATCCAGGCCGCCGGCCAGAAATATCCGGTAGCCCCGGCGTCGCATGGCCGCGGCGCGCCGCCACAAGTCCTCGCGCACGTCGCGCGGGCCATTGTGCCGTTGCGCCGCCGCTCCCTTGTCGAGATCGAAGAGGAAATAGCTCGTTCGCTTGTACTGCTTGAGGTCGTTGCCGCTCCCTATCTGGCTGGCGCGGACCGCCTTGATGACGGGCAGGGACAGTTGCCCGTGCAGGGCGTTGCAGTAAAGCGGCGATTCGTTCCCGTGCAACTGGATCATGTCGAGGCCGCACGCCCGCGCGATTCGCGCCACCTCGTCGACCGGCATATCGGCGAAGACGCCGACCAGGATGGCGTTGAGGACCGCATCACGAATAGGCCTGGCGGCCTCGACGGTGACGCGGCGCGGGCTCTCTGCAAAGATGAGCCCGAGGTAGTCCGCTCCGTGCGTCATGCACAGCTTCGCGTCTGCGGGAGACGTGATGCCGCAAACCTTTATTCGTGTGCCCAGCATGTCGTTGCCTCTCCTTCGGGTCCGGGTCGTCGCCCGGGTGTCATCCCACGAGCGTGGCCAGGAGCCGTCCCGGGTCCGTTGAGTTCAACAAAGCACCGCCGATGAGGAACGCCCCCACGCCGAGCGCGGATAGTGCCTCGATTTGTTCGCGGCAGCTGATACCGCTCTCGGATACGACGAGTGCGTCCCCGGGGACGAGGCCGATGAGGTCCCGCGTCGTATCGAGCGACACCTCGAGCGAGCCCAGATTGCGGTTGTTGATACCGAAGATCGGGGCGCCGGCTTCGAGCGCCCTGCCGACGTCCTCTCTCGAATGGACCTCGACCAGCGCGGCGATCCCGAGCGAGCGCGTCCGTTCGATCAGCGAAGAGAGCACGTCCACCGGCAGGATGCGACTGATCAACAACACGGCGTCCGCGCCTGCGGACCGCGCCTCGAGAATCTGGTACGGATCGACAAAAAAATCCTTCACCAGGACCGGCAGCCCGATGAGGTCGCGGACGCGGCGGGCGTCGGCAAGCGAAGTGCCGAAATTCGCCTCGTCGGTCACCACCGAGACCGCGGCCGCGCCGTTCGCTTCGTATTGCGTCGCCAGCGCTTCGAGCGCCCCGGCCTGCCGGAACGAAGCGACCCGGGGAGAGCGCTTCTTCAACTCGGCGATGATGCGCCGCTCTCCGGCGAGCGCTCCCTCGAAATCCCGCGGCGGCAGCGCTTCGGCCAGTCGCTCGAGTTCCGCGGCCGGCACCTCGGATCTCTTGCGGGCGATCTCGATTTCCTTCTGCTTTATGACCCGTTCGAGGAAATTCATCCCGAACTCCCCCGGGTTGGGCCGCCGTTTGCGAGCGCGTGCGATTCGCGCCGGAGCGCCTCCAGCCGGTCCAGGGCTGCGCCGGAGTCGATCGTGTCGCGGGCGAGCCCGGCACCTTCGGCAAGGTTCGGAGCCTTGTCCGCGACGACCGCCGCGAAGGCGGCGTTCAAGACCACCGCGTCCCGCCGCGGGCCTTTTGTGCCGCGCAGGACCTCCACTAAGTGTGCGGCATTCTCGCCGGCGTCTCCACCGCCGAGAGCCGAAATGTCCGCGCGCTCGACACCCGCATCCTCGGGTACGAAGGTCATCGTCTTGACGCTTCCGTCCTCCAGCAGGCTGACCGCCGTCTCGCCCGAAAGCGAAACCTCATCCGTGCCGTCGAGCCCGTGGACGACGAACACCTTTTCCGAACCGAGCGCCTGCAATACGCGAGCGACGACCTCGGTCAGGTCGCGGCGAAAGACGCCGATGAGCTGGCGTTTCACGCCCGCCGGATTGGTCATGGGTCCCAGGAGGTTGAACACGGTTCGTGTGCCCAGCTCGCGCCGCACCGGCGCGATGTGTTTCATGGCGGGATGATGATGCGGCGCGAACAGAAACCCAAGGCCCACGCGGTCTATCAACACCGCAACCGCATCCGGGCCGAGATCGAGATTGACCTCGAGCGCGTCGAGTACATCGGTGCTCCCACACCTCGAGGACACGGCGCGATTGCCGTGCTTGGCCACGCCGATGCCCATGCCTGCCGCTACGAACGCTGTTGCAGTCGAGATATTGAACGTGTGGCGGCTGTCTCCGCCGGTACCGCACGTGTCGATCAGCCCCTCTCTTTGCGGCGACACGGGGATGACCTTTTCTCTCATCGCCGAGACGAAGCCGGTGATTTCGTCGATGGTTTCGCCCTTCATGCGCAGCGCGGTGAGGATGGCGGCGGCGCGCACGGCGCTCAACTCGCCGGACATGATCGATCCCATGAGCGCCTCGGCCTCGCCTCGATCGAGGTCCTTCTTTTCGATCAGCCCGTTCAAAACTGCCTGGGTATCCATGGCTCGGTCCTTTGGTGACGTCAGCCGGAAGCCGACACCGATGTCTGCAGAAAGTTCGCGAGCAACCTGCTCCCCTCCGGAGTCAGGATCGACTCGGGGTGGAACTGCACGCCCTCGACCGGGCGCCCCTTGAGCCGCACGCCCATGATTTCACCGTCAGACGTGTAGGCGGACACGTCGAGAACATCCGGCAACTCTTGCTCCCGCGCGATTAACGAATGATACCGGGTCGCGGGGAAGGGATTGGACAGTCCCTCGTAGATCGTGCGGTTGTCGTGGTAGATGTCCGATACCTTGCCGTGCATGACGCGGTCGGCCCGGTCGATCGAGCCGCCGAAGGCGGCGACGATGCACTGGTGCCCGAGGCAAACCCCCAGGATGGGCGTGGTTTCGTGGAACCGGCGGACGAGCTCCACCGATATGCCCGCATCCTCCGGCCGGCCCGGACCGGGCGAGATAATGATGGTGCTGGGGCCTAGCGATTGCGCCTGCCCGAGGCTTATGGCGTCGTGGCGAACCACGCTGACTTCTTCGCCCAACTCTCCGAGCGCCTGTGCGATGTTGTACGTAAACGAGTCGTAGTTATCGATCAAGAGGTGCACGGCTATAGTCCTTTCTCGGCCACCAGAACCGCCTTGCGGAGAGCCTGGACCTTGTTCAACGTCTCCTGATACTCGGCGCCGGGGTCCGAATCGGCGACGATGCCCGCGCCGCCCTGCACGTAATAGCGATCCCCCGCCATGACGATGGTGCGAATCGTAATGCACAGGTCGACGTCGCCCTGCGGGCTGAAATATCCAACGGCGCCTCCGTACGGTCCTCGTTTCTCTCCCTCCAGCTCGCTGATAATTTCCATCGCGCGGATCTTCGGAGCGCCCGTCAGGGTGCCGGCGGGGAACGACGCCCGCACCAGGTCAAAGCCGTCGAGACCGGGTTTGAGCGTGCCGGTGATGCGTGAGACGAGGTGCATGACGTGCGAATACTTTTCCACGTGCATCAACGCCTCCGTCGCGACACTTCCCATCTCACAGACGCGGCCGAGATCGTTGCGGCCGAGGTCGACCAGCATGACGTGCTCGGCTCGTTCCTTCTCGTTCGTGACGAGCTCCTCCTCGAGCGCGTCGTCCTCGGCGGCGCTCGCTCCCCGGGGCCGCGTGCCGGCGATCGGGCACAGCGTGGCGGCGCGCTTGTCGAGCTTGACCAGGACCTCGGGCGACGAGCCGATCAGTTGAAATTCGCCGAAATCGACGAAGAACATGTAGGGTGATGGATTGAGGATGCGCAGTGCCCGGTAGATCTGGAAAGGCGTCGTAGTTGTCTTTCCTTGCAGCCGCTGGGAGAGGACGATCTGAAAGGCGTCCCCGGAGAGGATGTATTCCTTTGCGCCCGCGACGATGTCCTTGAAATGATCTTCGGTTACGTTGGAAGCCTCCGTCTCCCGGGGCCCGGACGGTGGGGCGGCGCCGTTGGAAATCTCCAGCGGCGACATGAGTGCCTGGTAGATACCGTGCAGACGATCGCTGGCCGCCCCGAAGGCCGCCTCGGCGTCATCCCCCTCCGGCAGGGACACGATTTCGATCTCGCTCTTGACGTGGTCGAAGATGACGACGGCGGACGGCACGAGGAACGAATAGTCGGGCAGTCCAAGAGGGTTGCGTTCCGGTTCGGGGAGCGACTCGAAGTAGCGGGCCAGGTCGTAGGAGAGATAGCCCACCGCACCGCCTATGGGGCCCGGGGGAATGTCGTCCGAGAGCAACACGGGGGATCGGGCCAGCTCATCACGGAGAACGGAAAGGGGGTCCCGATCGCCCAGGGCGAATTCGGTCCGCTGGGTGCCTCTTTCGACCGCGATCGTACCGCCCCGCAACTGGATAGTTGCAACGGGGGAGATGCCGATAAACGAGTAGCGGCCCATCTGGATCCCCCTCTCCACGCTTTCCAGGAGAAACGTGGCCCCGCCCGACTTCAATTTCAGGAAAACGGAAACGGGGGTTTCCAGATCCGCCGGAATGCGGCGGCGCAGAGGCGTGTACTTGCCCTCTTTCGCCGTCCTCAAAAAATCCTGCAACGATGGGGTGACCATTGACGACTCCCTGCTGTGCGTTGGGCCCAAAACAAAAAACCCACCTCCTGTTTCCGGAAGTGGGTGGAAGACCTGCGATGTGCTCTTGTTACTCAGCGGCTGCCAGAAGGCATATTCCCACGCTCCGGGGTGGATATCACAGAGTGCCACCACCAATAATAGTTGGAGCGGGGATAAACCATCGATTCTGACAGGTTGTTTTTCATGTTACGCCTCTTGCACTGCGATCTTGATATGTATCAAGTCTACGCGATCGAGTGTGCGGTGTCAACCCCCAAACCGAGTGTCCGCTCCGCCCGCAGGCAGGCGGGCAGGCGGGCAGGCGGGCTCGGGAGGTTGTCGAGGGAATGTTCGCAGGAGCGAGCGAGGATCACGCGCGGCCCGATGCGGGTCCTGTCAGCGAACAGCCCACCCGTGCTCACTATCGCTCCGCGCGGGCGGGCGCCCGTTCGCTGCCACCCCCGTCGGGCCGCGGGTAGCCGAGCGAAGCGGGCGACAGGACGGAGACAACCTCCCGAGTCCGCCTGCTGCGCCCGCGGCTAGCCGGGCGAAGTGGAGCGCGGTACCGGAACCTGTGTGACACACCACCGCCCCGCGCTCCCGGGGCGGGCGGCGGGGGACTAATTTCATTGCGGAGCGGCGCTCTATACGATAGACTCAGGCGCTTAGCAAGCATTTCCACTTGTTTATAACCTCATACAAAGATGGCAGTTATCTGCATTTCTCAGGGAGGCGACCGTGGGTGCAATCGAAGAAGCCAAAGATCACTTTGCCGGAATTGTCCGTGACCAGCTCGACCGCATCGAGCGCATGAAGAAGCAGGACGAGTGGATCGATTTCGACAAGGTGGACGCGATAAAGATCGGGATCCTGGGAGGAGACGGTATCGGGCCGTACATCGCCGAGCACGCGGCGCGGGTCCTGGAGTTCCTGCTGGAAAAAGAGCTCGAGGGAGGCAAAGTCGTCTTCAAGGTAATCGACGGGCTCACCATTGAAAACCGCGCCGCCAAGAACCAGTCGGTGCCGGACGACGTGCTCGCGGAGATAAAGACACAACACATTCTGCTCAAAGGCCCGACGACCACGCCACGAAAGGGCGACCCGTGGCCGAACATCGAGTCGTGCAACGTGTCGCTGCGCCGTTACCTGGATCTTTTTGCCAACGTCCGGCCGGTGAAGGTGCCCAAGGAGGGTATCGATTGGGTGTTTTTCCGCGAGAACACCGAAGGCGCCTACGTCCTGGGAAGCTCCGGCACCAACGTGAACGATGATCTGGCCGTCGACTTTACCGTCACCACGACCCAGGGCACGCAGCGGATCGTGCGGCTCGCCTTCGAGTACGCCAGGAAAAACGGTATCAAACGGGTGACTGCGATAACCAAGGCCAACGTGATCAAGACGACCGACGGAAAGTTCCTGAGCATCGCGCAGGACATCGCCGGGGAATACCCGGAGATCGAGTTCGACGACTGGTACATCGATATCATGACCGCCAAACTCGTGGATACCAAGCGCCGCGCCGATTTCAAGGTCATGGTGCTGCCGAACCTCTACGGCGACATCCTGACCGACGAGGCGGCAGAGTTCCAGGGTGGCGTCGGTACGGCGGGCAGCGCCAACATCGGTAAGCGCTATTCCATGTTCGAAGCGATCCACGGCTCGGCGCCCCGCATGGTCACCGAGGCTAGAGAGCAGTACGCCGATCCATCCAGTATGATCCGTGCGGGGGCAATGTTGCTGCGCCACATCGGCAGGGAAGAGAGCGCCGCTCGCCTGGAAATGGCGCTGGACGTTTGCGGGAGCTACGAGAAGAAGCTGGTGATGACCGGGCGCAAGACCGGCGCGAGTGCAGGCGACTACGTGGGCTACCTGATGGAAACGATGAAGGATAGCTCACTGGAAGACCGGTGGAAGCAGTACCGGCAGCAGGCGTGAGCCCGCTCCCCGTAACGGCGGGCGGCTAGTCGCCATCCAACGGGCCGCGGTGCTGCGGCGCCAGGGGGCTCTTCGCGTGCGGCGTGGTGCCGATGGGAGTCGTCAGGTTGGACGTCTCGAACTCGAAGTTGGGTCCCCACAGGACGCATTTCAAACGCAGCTCCCGGCGATGCTCCGGGTGGTCGCCCGAATTGACGTTGGAGATGCTTTGGGACATGACCCATGTGTCTCCGCCGATGAGTTGGACTTCGATCGCATTCACTCCCGGATCGGGAGTGGATCCGCGGTACGTCCAATTGGAGCTGCCCAGGGTATCCGCGACAAGCGTCGGTGAGGTCACGTACTGGGTGATGGTCCGGGGATCCTGCACCGTAAAGCTGTCCTCCGGATCCTGCCAGTCGGTAAACAGCAGGTAATTCGTCCCATCGTGAGTAGTAACGTGCGGGTTCTCCGCCTGGCCGCCGGTCGCCTGCGCGCCCGTGCCTCCCGCCAGTCGTCGGGTGGCGTTGATGTATCCAGCGCCGGTCCAGTTGGTGAGATCCGTCGAGTAGGCGACGGTCACGACGCCGGATCCGCTGACACTCTTCGCCGTGGCGAACAGGACCCACCGGTGATTGGCCCGATCCCGGACGACGAACGGGTCCCGGCACTGCTGGTTGTGCGAACCGGGCGAGTCGCCCCAGGTAGTCCAGCTTTCGTCACATTCGTATATACAGCCGTCGCCCGAAGTCCCGGGACAGTTGTTGGCCGGGAATCGTTTCCACGTCGTCAGGTCGGTCGATGTCGCCACACCGGTCCGCTGCTTGGCGCCCGGGCCGGTGCCCGCAACTCCCGTATAGAACATGAAATAGGTGTTTCCCAACTGGATCACGTGGGGCGCCCACACCCCGTCGGCATCCCAACCGCCGGGGTTCTTGCGAAGGGCCAGGCCGACGTATTGCAGGTTTCGCAGGTCGGTCGTCACGTAGTGCTCGATGTCGCTGCCGCCGTCGAATCCTTCGTTCTGAAAGAAGAGATGGAAGGTGCCGCGGTCATCCCTGAACCAGGCGTGGTCAGCGATGTCGTCGTCCTCGTCGTCGATGATGGGATGATTCTCGTCGCGGGGATTGCCGTCGCCGTCATCGTCATCGACCTTCGAGGCCAGGAACGCAGGGCCGGCGCCCGGACTGCAGCAGATACCCTCGTTTGAAACGGCGGGACTGTCGTCGCAACCAGCGCTGAGAAACAACAAGAGAGCCACAGCGACCGCGGTCGTCCCGGGGCCGAGCGTAAGAACGCGGAGCAAACGCCACCTCCTTGCTTGTTGCCTGCGACCGGCGTCGATAACGGTGGCTCGTCCTGCTCCTTTTCCAGCGGTTGAAGATCTGCCGTGTCCTTGTAAAACCGGAGTCGGGGTAGTGATTGGGGGAAAAAAGATGGCGGCCCGGATCGGGCCGCCATCCCGTGCATCTGGCTTAGTCGGTTACCTTGGTGACGTTTTCCGCCGCCGGGCCTTTGTCGCCCTTTACGATATCGAACTCAACCTTGTCGCCGTCGTTCAGCGATTTGAAGCCTTCACCAGCGATCGCCGAGTGATGGACAAAGCAATCCTTCGTCCCATCCGACGGGGTGATAAACCCGAAACCCTTGGTGTCGTCAAACCACTTCACTGTTCCTGTCGTACGCATGCCGTACTCCTTTGTGAACGTTTACGTAGTCTCGGAGTCCGGCATTACCGTTCCTACGGACTACTCTACTCGGCAGGGCATTGCGCTCATCGAGCCCGCGGGATGTCCCAGCGGTCCGCGCGGCGCTCCGCGCCTGCTCCAGGGGAGATCAGAGTGTCAAAAAAAAAGGCCCAGCGATTTGCCAGGTCCCGTATATGTTCTCTGGACGTGCTGCACGCCACCGTGGCGTACCCCCTTACTTAGGGTTAACCTAGCGCAGCCCCCGGTTCTTGTCAAGGGCTATCTCCGGGGGGGTGCATTTTTTCCCGGCCGCGGGTGTGATATCAGTCCCGCCAGCGGTCCAGCCGCGGGTGTTCGCCCTGGATCCGCTTCCGCTGCGCGTCGTTCAAGACCTTCCTCGAATCGATCCAATGGGCAATTCGTGCCTCCTCCAGATCGACGCGTTTCTTCGCCACCTGGTTGAGCTGCCGGCGGATACGGGTCATATCCTCGGTGCCGGATCGCATGAGACGCTGCAGTTCCAACCGCGCCTTCTGCAGCCCGGCCCGCAGGTCGATCAAGTCCCTTTTCGTTTCATAGGCAAGCTCGCTGAGGCGCGCAACCTGGTCCTCGGTGAGCTCGAGCATCGCGGCATGACGGAGCAGGCGGTCCGCCGCAATGCCATTCCGGGCATCGCCCCGTTTTCCCGCCGCTCCGTTGCCCCGGCGCCCTTGTGGCGCGAGCATGGGGCGGTGATTCCCGTCTTTGTAGTGGCGTTTCGGAAACGGATAGAAACTCTTGCACTGCCGGCAGTACCAGTTCTCGTCCATTTCGGGAGGTTTGACACCCGGGTGCGGGCTGACGCCCCGTGGCGCGGGCGGTTTTTCCTTATCCTGCAACGACGTGGGCTGTACGCTGGCCATAACGGTTCCCGTGAACGCGGTGCCCACGATCGCTATCGAGACAAGAACCGGCAGGAAAAATCTGGCATTCATGACGTCCTCCACGAGGGGAAGTGTGCGGCGGACCCGAGACGACGGGCTCACCTCATTATACATCTGTGCGCGGGTGGCGGTTCCCGCAGCAGCGCCCGGCGCTTTGGCCGGCTACCACGCTATTTCAGCCACTCCGCCAGCCACTCGTGCACGGTCCGCCACCAGAGCTCGGCGTTCAGCGGCTTCAATACCCAGTGGCCCTCGTCGGGGAAGTAGAGCAGCTTAGACGGGACTCCCTTGCGTTGCAGCGTGGTAAAAAGCTGAAGCCCTTCCGAGAGATCGACCCGGTAATCCTTGCCGCCGTGCACCACCAGCATCGGAGTCTTGAAGTTCTGAGCGTACATATGAGGCGAGTACTTGCTGTAGTTCTCCCGGTTGTCCCACGGCACGCCGCCCAGGTCCCACTCGGGAAACCACAACTCTTCCGTGGTCCCGTAGAAGCTCGTGAAGTTGTAGACGCCGTCGTGGTTGACCAGGCACTTGAAACGGTCCGTGTGACCGGCGATCCAGCTGATCATGTAGCCCCCGTAGGACGCGCCGGCGGCGGCTACGCGGCTCTTGTCTATGAACGAGTAGTTGTTCAGCACGTGATCCAGCCCGTTCATGAGATCGACGTAGACCTTGTTTCCCCAGTCGCGGGATATCTCGTCGGTGAACTTCTGACCGAAACCCGTACTGCCGCGCGGGTTGATCGCCACCACCACGTATCCCGGAGCGGCGAACATCTGAAAGCTCCAGCGCCAGCTGACGCCGTCGCTCCACGCGCCCTGGGGGCCCCCGTGGATCAGGAACACCAGCGGGTACTTGCTCGCGGCGTCGAACCCGGGCGGCTTCAGAATAAACCCCTGCACGGGGGTGTTCTCCGCGCCGGTGAATGTAAACTCCTCCAAAGGGTTCATTTCGATCGGCGCCAGGATCTCGTCGTTGACGTGGGAGAGCCGGTCGAGTTTGCTCGCGTTGCGGTCGGCACGGTACACCTCGTACGGCGACTTCGAACTCTGCTTGAGAAAGACCAGCGTCCGGCCTTTCTGACCGGCCCGCGGAGATGAGACGTAGGTCTTGTGGGTCAGCTGTTTGGTCTTGCCGGAGCGAACGTCGACCCGGTAGAGCGAGACGTAACCGCCGTCGCTGCACGTGACGTAGATGTTCCTGCTGTCCGGTGCCCAGGTGATGCTCCGCACCGAACGGTCCAGGCGGTCGGCGAGATCCGCGCCCGCGTCGATGATCTCTCCCGAGGCGCGGTTGTGGAGCAGCAGGCGATGCCGGTCCGCCTCGAAGCCGGGCCGCTTCATGGCCCGGTACGCGATGTAACGGCCGTCCGGTGAGTAGACGGGGTGATTGTCGTTGGCTTCGTTCTCGGTGATCTTGCGTTTTGAGCCGTCAGTCATGCTGATCACGAAGAGATCGTTATTGATGTTGCGCTCCAGATTCTTTCCGGGATTTGCGGTCACGCAAAGCTCGGTGCCGTCCGGTGAGATCGCGATATCGTGGCCGCTCCCCAGGGCAAAGGTCGGATAATCGACGTTGCCGGGGGTGAGATCCTTGACACCCTCACCGTCGACCGATATCCGAAAGACATGACTCCGCTTGTCGCCGCGCCATTGGTTCCAGTGGCGGTAGAAAAGTCGGTCGAATATCCGTGCCTTGATCTTGCTCGACTCCCGTTCCTCGTCCCGCTTCTCGTTGCAATCGTCGTCGGGGCAGTCGGGGTAAACGTCCGATGTGAAGATGAGGTGCCGGCCGTCGGGCGTCCACTCGGGTCCCGAGGCGCCCGTCGACAGGTCGGTGACCTGGCGGGCCTCGCCACCGGCGGTGGGCAGGATCCATACCTGCGACTTACCGCTGCGGGAGGAGTGAAACGCAATCCACTTGCCGTCGGGAGAAAAGCGCGGATGGGAATCCGACTTGGGACTTCGCGTCAACCGGCGGGTGGCGCCGCCTCTCATCGGCACCAGGTAGATGTCTGTGTTGCCGCCGTTTTCCTTCATGCTCTGGTGGTTGACGACGAACGCCACGTGCTGGCCGTTCGGAGATATCTGCGGGTCGGACACGCGCCCGAGCGAGATGAAATCATCGAAGGAAAGTGCTTTCGCGGCGGTGCGCGATGCACCGGCGGCGGCGAGAAGCGCAGGCAAGGCCGCCACGAGGATCGCCCGGCGGGAGAATGAGCGCATGGGGAACTCCTTTCACATTTCTGTCGGCTGAGCTTTCATTCAAACACGAATCGGTACTCCGGTGCAAGAGCGGCGGCGCTTTGCGCCCGCGACCACGCAAGAAACGTATTGAAAGGCCGTTACAAGCGGTTTTCGTCCTTCCGCGCGCCGCCGCCGTTGGATATACTCAACAAAGGACGATCGGAATCGGTTTTACCACGACGGGGGATGAAGGCCATGAAGGATTTTTTTTACGAGCCCCTCTACGCCACGGGGAACGACAAGACGGAGTACCGGCAGCTGACGGGCGAGAACGTTTCGACGGCGGCGTTCGAAGGACAGACCGTCCTCAAAGTGGAGCGCGCCGCGCTCGTCGAGCTTGCCCGGGCGGCAATGAGCGATATCAACTACTATTACCGCACGCAGCATCTGCAATCACTGGCGCGGATCCTCGACGATCCCGAAGCCTCGCCGAACGACCGCTACGTAGCGCTCACGCTTCTCAAGAACGCGGTGATTTCTTCGGAACGCGTACTGCCGAGCTGCCAGGACACCGGAACGGCCATTGTTTTCGGCAAGAAGGGACAGCGCGTATGGACGGACTTCGACGACGAGGAGGCCCTGAGTCTCGGCGTTTTTCGGACCTATGCGGAGGAGAACCTGCGCTACTCGCAGATGTCACCGGTGACGATGTACGAGGAGGTCAATACGGGAACGAACCTGCCCGCGCAGATCGACATACAGGCGGTGGCGGGGGACGAGTACGCATTCTTGTTCATGGCCAAGGGCGGGGGGTCGGCAAACAAGATGTTCTTCTACCAGGAAACCAAGGCGATACTCGACCCGGCGCGCCTGCCGGATTTCGTGCGCGAGAAACTGCTCACGCTCGGTACGGCCGCCTGTCCGCCGTATCACCTGGCGCTCGTTATCGGCGGTACGTCCGCGGAGAACACGATGAAGATGTTGAAACTCGCCTCGACCGGCTACCTCGACCGGCTGCCGGCCGAGGGCGGGCGGTACGGCGCGGCGTTTCGCGACCGGGCGATGGAGGACGTGGTGTTCAAGCTGGCCCAGGAAACCGGAATCGGAGCCCAATTCGGCGGCAAGTACTTCGCGCACGACGTGCGTGTGATCCGGCTGCCTCGGCACGGGGCCTCGCTGCCCGTGGGGTTGGGCGTGAGCTGCAGCGCCGATCGCAACATCCTCGGCAAGATCACCTCGGAGGGCGTGTTCCTCGAGCAGCTGGACACCGACCCCACCCGTTTCCTGCCCGGGCCCGGCAAGGTGGAGCCGGGAGAAGCGGTGACGATCGACTTGAACCGGCCGATGAAGGAGGTCTGCGCCGATCTGGGCAAGTACCCGATAAAGACGCGGCTTCTCCTGAACGGCAAGCTCATCGTCGCCCGCGATATCGCGCACGCAAAGCTCCGCGAGCGCGTCGAGCGCGGCGAGGGCCTGCCGCAGTATTTCAAGGACCACCCCGTCTACTATGCAGGCCCGGCGAAAAAACCGGACGGGCTCGCATCCGGCAGCTTCGGACCGACCACGGCGGGTCGAATGGACGCGTACGTAGAGGGGTTCCAGAAGCTCGGCGGATCACTGGTGATGCTGGCGAAAGGCAACCGCTCGCCCGTCGTCAAGGAGGCGTGCAAGAAATACGGCGGCTTCTACCTGGGCTCGATCGGCGGCCCGGCCGCCGTCATCGCGCACGACAATATCACCAACGTCAAGGTGGTCGAATACGAGGAGCTGGGGATGGAAGCCGTCTGGGAAATCACGGTCAAGGATTTTCCCGCGTTCATCGTAGTCGATGACAAGGGCAACGACTTCTTCGAGGAGATCATCAAGGGACAACGCGCGTAGCCGCCATGAAAGTCCTCTGTGCTCCGGCTTGCGCCCGCCGCGTCCCCGGCGATAGGTGATACCGCTCGTGTCGCGATCCAAAGAAACCCTGCCCATCATTCGTTTTGTCGCCGTTACCGTGCTGTCGCTCATGGGGTTCTTCGTCGTCATTCACCTGGCGTTCGTTCAGCGCCATCTCATCGGGCCGTACACACAGTTCGTAGCGGCGAGCAGCCGCGCGGCTCTGCGCCTGCTCGGCGTCGACGCGGGCGGCTCGGGAACGTTCATAGGGTCGCCCGAATTCAGCGTGACGATACTCAACGTTTGCAACGGCGTCGAAGTGACGGCAATACTGTTCGCCGTCATACTCGCCTTTCCTGCAACGTGGAAGAACAAGACGATCGGTCTCGCAATCGGCTACCCGACGATATTCGCCATCAACCTCATCCGAATAGTCGTCCTCTTCTTTTTGGGTTTCAAGAACCCGGACATCTTCGAGACCGTCCACTACTACTACGCGCAGGCGTTCGTTATCCTGGCCACCCTAGCCGTTTGGCTGCTGTGGGTATCGTTGTTTACCGTCTATGGTACCAAGACCGATCAAGTTGCTGCTAATTAGGATCCTTCCCGCTTTTCTCGCCACGATGGCGCTGTGGCAGTATGCCGGGCTCGCGAAACTCTATCATGCGTGCCTGGCGGTGCCGTTGGACGTGTTGCTGCCCGCCTTCGACCCGTCGGGCCTGGTCAAGGGTGTGGGTGCCGAGGGCGACGACCTGTTCGTTCGGATTCTCTATCAGGGCAGGCGACTCGGACTTTCTCTTACAGCACAGGATATTACGAGCAATACCGTCCTTTTGATCGCGCTTTTTCTTTCCTCGCCGTTTACGCCGTCGCTCAGAAGACACCTTATCTCCCTTGGCGGATCGCTTGGGATCCTGTTCATCGTTCATGTCGTTACCGTGGCGGCCAACGTTCAATTCGCGCTCATGGCGAATCCGGAAATCACGACGTCGCCTGCCGGCATCGGGTTTCTCGCCGGGGTCGTCGTGCGCTACCGCCAGTTCTACATCGAGTACGGGATGTACCTGTTTGTCATCGTCCTGTGGAGCCCCTACTTCATCGCCTCTCTCGCACGCGGGCGAGGCAGCGAAGGGACGCCGGCCGGTTAGGCCCGCGCCCAGGAGGGGCTACTCCGCGCCTGTGGTCTGCCGCTCGCCGGCAAGGTAGGAGATGATCGCAGGCGAGATGTACTCCGCCATGAACAGGTTGCCCTCTTCTGTGAAATGGGGGTCCCAACCGCTGTACATATCGACTCCCTGGCGCCGGTTTCGCCGCATGAGGTCCAGGGGGTCCAGCACCTCGAGCCCGCGTGCCACGAATTCCCGGGCCAACAGCCGGTTCGGCTGGTCGACGTCCACCGTGTCGGGGGCGAATCCGCATCTTGCGACGTAGTCGTCAAAGTAGCCTACGTCGACCTGGTAGAATACCGGAATGAGGACGAAGAACACCGGTGTCTCGTGCCGTTCGAATTCCGACTGGATCTTCGCGCACACGGACGCCGTTACTTTCCACCGCGGAGAGTCCGCCGTGCTCGCCAGGTAGATCTCCGGGAAATACCTGCCCTGCCTGGCCCGTCGCACGCGCTGGCGAAGCCGGGTCTTGAACAACATGTACGACTGGGACCTGGTACGCAGAAAATCGTTCACCGGCTTGACGAACGCGTCCGCCAGCTCGCCACGATCCAGGCTGTCTGGCAGCCTGAGGCTCCGCCGGGGATTGGGCGGGCGCGGCGGGAACGAGTCGACCTCGGATTCGATAACGTCGTTGCCCACGTAGA
>JBHHVD010000027.1:0-35373 GCA_046754105.1 Candidatus Krumholzibacteriia bacterium | reverse complement strand
CAAGAAGACAAGAAAACCCCTCGGATTCGCCAACGTGATCATCGTAGGCACTAACAAGGGCGCGATGAGTCTCGACGATGGCAAGTTCACGGTACAGGGAGTACCCGCGGGCACCTATACCGTGAAAGCGATGATGATGGGTTACAAGACGATCGAAAGGACCCGGGTCGTCATAAACGCCAACCAGACCACGGACCTCGAGTTCGCCCTTACCGAGACCATTGTGGCGGAGACCCAGGTTATCGAGGTCACCGGCGAACGCAAAATGATAGACGTCACCTCGTCCGACGTGCGCTCGTCCGTGACGGACGAACAGATCCTGGAAATGCCGGTGGACAACGCCATCGATGCCATCGCGCTCAAGACGGGTATCGTGAAGACGGGGGACGAGCTTCACGCGCGCGGCGGGCGTTCGGGAGAGATTCAGATGCAGATCGACGGTGTGCCGGTCGATGATCCCCTGGGCGGGGCCGCAATGGACGTGGGGCTTCTGGGTGTCTCCGGATCCGACTTCATCGCCGGCGGCATGGATGCCGAGTACGGTAATGCCCAGTCGGGGGTAATCAATATTAATACGAAAGAGGGCGGCAACGTTTTCGGAGGCGAGTTTCGGTATATGACGGACGACTTCGGGCGCCAGGACAAGACGTATACGAACTTCGACCGGGTGAGTCTGGGATTCGGCGGTCCGACGCCGTGGAAGAGCTTGCGCTACTACGTTTCGGCGGAGGGCACGTACCTCGATGGCGAGAACGTCTCGATCGAGCCGAGGACGGAGCACAAGTTGACCAGCTGGCTCAAGGCGCGTGATCGCATGAATCACTCGCTCAACCTACAGACCAAACTCTCGTGGAACCAGGCACCGTTCAAGGTAACGGGCGAGGCGATCGTGCAGCGCTCCAGGCGCGAACAGTTTGCCAACAACTGGAATATCCAGGGCTCCGTCCAGAAGATGTACTACTTCCAACGCCTGATTCCGACGGGTACCGGTCAGGACGTCTTCTCCTTCGGCGGCATCTCGGTTCAGTTCGAAGGACCGTGGCTCGCCCAGGTGGCGGACCCGAACCAGCAGCCCAATCCGAGAATTGTCAAGGTCGAGCAGCTCGTCCGCGACCCGTCCGGCAACGCGACGCTCAAGGAGTTCTTCAACTTCCGGGCGGTGGACGTGGGCTCGCAAACGATTCTGTGGGACGAGAACCTGGTCAACGCCTCCGGACAGCCCACGGGCCAGCGAAAATCGTGGGTTCTCTTCGAAGGTTTTCAGTTCCCGTTCAGTGAGTTCCGCGCGACACCGGCGGGAGACGCATCCGACTCTTCGTTTGTCTTTTTCAACTCCGCATCTCGCACGCCGGAAATCGAGAACGAGAACCTGCAGTTGAAATTGTCGTTCAACCACAATATTGCGGACGATATTCTCTACTCGGTCAACGTCAGCCGGCTGGAATTCAACCGGACCCAGAGCGTGGACGGCAAAGCGCCGAGCCAGTTCTCATCGGCTGGGTTGCCGACCGAACTGCCGTCGGGAACCACCCTGCAGGGGGGGGTCAGCCAGGCGACGTGGTATACCGACCCCGACTTCCCTTATTTTGTGTCAGCGTATGACTCGCCGTTCTTCGAGGATCGCAACACGGTCCAGTACCTGGTCAAGACCGACCTCACGTCGGAGCGGGTAAAGGGACACCGCATGAAGACAGGGTTTCAGCTCATTTATAACGACCTCGATCAGGAAACACGCGTGTTCCCCGCGCAAACCCGCGAGAACCCCACCGAGGGCACCGTGCAGCAGGGCCGGAACGTAAACCTGTTCCACAACTTCAATCCCGAGGGTGCCGTCTACGCACAGGACAAGTGGGAATACGAGGGAATGGTCGTGAACGCCGGTGTCCGCTGGGAGTTTTTCGACACCGGGAACAACAACCAGAACTTGATTCATAACGAGGAAATCCCGTCAGAGGTGGAAACGTTCAAGTCCAATTGGTCGCCGCGCCTGGGCGTCGCGTTCCCGATCACCGATCGCGACAAGTTCTTTTTCCACTACGGCCGGTTCACCCAGTGGCCCAGCCGGACGTTCCTCTTCGCGACCCAGGACGCGATCGGGTCGATCGGTACACTGGGCAATCCCGACCTGGGACCGGAGCTGACCGTCTCGTACCAGGCGGGTATCTCGCACCAGTTCAGCGAGGACGTGGCCGGCAACTTCGTGGTGTTCAGCAAGGACATCTACGGCCTGATATCATCGACGCTGGTTACGGACGATTCAACCGGTATCCAGAGCACGCGTTTCGTCAACAAGACGTACGCAAGTTCGAGAGGGTTGGAGCTATCGCTCGAGAAGCGGCTGACGCGGCGCTTCGGATTCGAGGCCTACTACACGTATTCGTTCGCGGACGGCGTGTCGAGTGACTCGGACTTCGGTCGCTCGGCTCAGGGCCTGACCCACCTGCCGACGGACGAGCGCCCGCTCGACTGGGATCAGCGTCACACGTTCAACGTGACCCTCCGGCTGCAAGAGCGTAATAACTGGGGTGCGACGGCGATCTACCAGTTCGGCAGTGGGCTGCCGTGGACGCCGGTCGACCAATTCGCGAGGCTTCAGGATCCGCTGGACGAGAACGCGAATCGCTTCGCGTCGACGAACCGGTTGAGCGTGCAAGGCCGGAAGAAATTCAATATTTACGGCCGTGAACTGACACTTTTCTTCGAAGGGCGAAACCTGCTCGACGAGGATATCCCGCTGCCCGGAGGGGACGCGCCAGGCGTCTTCCCGCAGATGGCAGTCGCGCAGATGGACGGTGGAGCGTACCTTACGGAGACCGGTCGTTTCGGAGGCGCGTACCTGGCGGATATAGACGATGACGGGCTTGATGATTTCGTACCGGTGAATGACCCGACGGTTTTCGAGCAACACCGGATCTGGCGGGTCGGGTTTGGTTTTGAATTCTAGGTGGTATATCAGATCGAGTTTCGATGGTGTGAGTGTAACCCCACGCGCGTCTATGCGGGCAATGGAGTCTTAGGAGGTTTGACTGTGCGTTGCAAGATCGGATTAGTAGTCGTTTCGTTTGCCGTGGCGTCTTTGTTGCCGGCCCAGTCGTTCGCAACGGAGCCTTTCGCCAAAGTGGGCACGTTCGCTCTTCAGTTCCTGAAGATCGGTCCGTCGGCGAGGGCAACAGGTATGGGCGCGGCGTATACGGCTATTGCCAACGATGCTTCCGCCGTCTACTGGAATCCCGCGGGTATCGTGGAAGTAACCAACACTTCGGTGGCGCTGGAGCACACGTTCTGGCCGGCGGACATCAGCCTGGATTTTGCGGCCGCCGTCTTTACGATGCCGTTTGCTCCGGGCACGTGGGGCGTTTCGGCGAGGGCGTTGTCGATCGATCCACAGACCGAGCGCACGATCTTTTTGCCGAACGGCACCGGACGCGAGTTCGACGCGGGAGATATGTCTTTCGGGCTGTCATACGCCCAGTTCTTCACGGATAAGTTTTCCGCGGGCGGGACGGTGCATTTTATCCATTCGGGGCTCGCCGAGAAGAGCGTCAACACGTATGCCGTTGACTTCGGGCTGATCTATCGCATCGGGTTCAGAGGTATGCGGCTTGGCATGATGATTCAAAGTCTCGGAGGCAAGGTCGATTACGACAGCCGCGAATCGAAGGTCCCGACGCTGTTCAAGATCGGCATTTCGATGTCGGCATACCAGCGCGGAGTGCACAGTTTCAATACGACAGGTGAGTTTTCCCACCCGTCCGACAATACCGAGCGGGTCAACGTGGGCGGCGAGTATTCTTTCAACCAGTTCTTTTACCTGCGCGGCGGTTACAACGTCGATTACGACGCGGCCGGGGCGGCAGCGGGTTTCGGGCTGCGGTTCGACACGACCCAAACCTCGGACCTGAGCTTCGACTACGCGTGGGAGGATCTCGATTTTCTCGGGAGCGCACACAGATTCAGCCTTGGGTTCAGTTACTAGAACCGATCCCGGGTTTCGGATCGAAAGATATCGTACGCGATGGGCACCCGGGGGTGCCCATCGTTACGTTGAGGAGAAATGGCGATGTCCAGAGTAGCGGGTTTCGTGATGCTGACCGTGATGCTGGCCGTGCCGTCGCAGCCGCGTGCGGAAAACGCGGTGAGCGCGGGGGACTTCGACTTCTACCTGGATAGCGCCGGATTCCGCAAGGCGGACGGATCGACGCTCGAGGAAATATACCTCCGTGTCTCCAACGCGCAGGTGCGTTTCAAGCAGATCGACGGGCGGTTGCAAGGCCGGGCCCGGGTGTCGATCCGCATCCGGGACGACAACGGCAAGACGGCCGTCAAGGAGAGCACCCGACTGAAAATGTACGCGGACAACGAGGCTCAGGCCCGGGACCCGCTGCGGTTTCAAACCCTGATCAGGAAATTCGAGCTGGCCCCCGGGCGATACGATATCTCGTGCGTGGTGGAAGATCTGAACTCGCCCAAAATGACGGTCCTGGGGATGGTCAGGGGAGCGGTCAAGACGTCGGTCGTCGAGAGCGGCGTGCTGGATGTCCCGGATTTCAGCGTCGAGGGAATGACGCTTAGCGACGCCAAGTTCATGTGGAGGATGGAACGGTCGCAGCGTGGCGGCGTCGACCACCCCAATCCGTCCCGGCTCTACGGGCTTTACCGGGATTCCCTGCAGGTATACTTCGAGGCCTATGTACCGGCGGATATTGCAAGAGGGCAGGAAGCCCTGCAAATCGAAACGCACATTCTCAACGAGCAGGGCGAGGTCGTAAGACGCGCTTCCGCCCCCCTGCCGGACGCCGTGCTGGACGGAGGCCCGGAAACAGTCCGGTATCCGATCGTCATCAACGAGGACTTGAACCGGTTCCCGGCCGGGAGGTACGCTCTGTACCTCAACGCCGGCCTGAAGGATCGGCTGCTAGCACGGGTTCTCGCCGGTCGTTTCAGCGTTGCCTGGGACATGAAGACCTGGGAAGCGTCGCGGCAGGATTTTGTCGCCGAGGCGCAGTTTCTACTGGATGAGGACGACTTCGATGATTTTGCGGCGAAGAGCCCCGGCGAGCAGGAAGTGATCCTGCAGGCGATGTGGAAGGAAGCCGATCCAGATGTCCTGACCGGTGTCAACGAGGCCTATCAGGAGTTCCAGAAACGACTTTCCTTCGTCAACGCGAAATTCACCGACTACCAACTCGGTATTTTCACGGATCGTGGCCTGATTTATCTCAAGTTCGGTCCCCCGGACGAGGTCGTCATGGACGTCATGCCGCTCAACCGCGAATCGGTCTCGGATGCGCTGGAGAAAGTGGGCGACAAGTTTCACGTTGTCAACTTCAGCAACAGTGGCGGCCGTATCGATTACGCGCGACCCAGCCGCAACATCATAATCGACCCCAGGCGGTTGGGAAGCGTCGGCGAGGGTGGTGACGTCGCGTTCCCCTACGAGTTGTGGGTCTACAACGGCGGGGGAGACCCCATCCTCAAGCGGGACCGGTCGATGGAGCCGGATATCGGCCTGCGGTTTATTTTCGTTGACAGAGAGGGTTACGGCAGGTATAAATTAGAGAGCAGTTCGTCGCTGACTAATAAGTAACGAAGTATCATCAGGTTAGCTGCATACCCCACCGAGCCGGCGTGCCCCCACCCAACTCCATTTTTGATTGACACTTCGAGCGACGTCACGTATAGTCTACGGATACTTAACTACATGTTGGGTCTATCGTTAGCGGGACAATTCATCAAAAATCACTCCCTCGACATCCACCTATTCTGGCAAAGGAGTTCTTTGCGATGTACACGAGTCTATTTGTGAAAAGAACGCTTGCGTTGGTTGCGTTCATACTGCTGCTCGTGACCTTCGGCACGACAGCACCGGCTCAGGAGGAAGCTCCGGTCGAGGAAGCGGCTCCCACGACCGCGGACATTCCTGCCACCGATTCACTCGCAATGGCTCCAAACGACTCCGTGGCGATCGCCACCGAGATCCAGGCCATCATCAAGAAAGAGCAGAGCGGGTTTGTATACCGGATGAAGCAGAGCGGTATCGGGCAGAACTATGTCAAGGGCGGGTTGTTCATGCACCCCCTCCTGCTGTGTTCCGTCATCGGTCTCGTGTTCATCATCGAACGTTTGTGGACCCTCTCGAGGGCGAGAACCAACGTGCGCAATCTCATGGGACGTACCGTCCGGTCTCTGCGCCAGAGCGGGGTGCAAGGCGCCCTCGCCGAGTGCGAGAAGACAAGAGGACCGATCGCCGCGATTTTGCATTCCGGCCTCCTGCGGGCGCGGCACGGCCCGGACGCGGTGGAGAAGGCGATCGAAACCTCCGGCACCATCGAGATGTCTTTTCTCGAGCGGGGACTGGTTGCCATCGCGACGGTGGGGAACGTCGCGCCGTTGCTGGGGTTTCTCGGAACGGTGTCCGGTATGATCAGCGCCTTCGCCGCCATCGCTCAGGCCGAGCAAGTCAGCGCCAAACTGGTGGCCAAGGGTATCCAGGAGGCGCTCATAACCACGGCGACCGGACTGATTGTCGCCATTCCAATGAATATCATGCACAACTATTTCGTATCGCAGATCGACCGTTTCATAACGGAAATGGAAGAGGCGAGCGCGGAGTTGGTCAACGAACTGGTCGAGATCGAAGCCAGGAGCGAGTAACATATGAAGCACCGGGGACGAAACCGGGTGTCGCAAGAGGTCTCGGCGGCGTCGATGTCCGACATCGCGTTTCTGCTGCTGATCTTTTTTCTCGTAACCACGATCTTTGCGCTGGAAGAAGGCATCCCTCTGGTGCTGCCGGGGAAGCAATCGACCAACGTCAAGGTGAAACGCAAGAACATCCTCGTGGTGCAAGCACACGCCAACGGTGCCATAACGGTGGACGATGAGCAGGTCAGCCTCACCGGCGTGCGGCCGCGGATCGAGCGAAGGCTCGCCGAGAACGCCAAGCTCATCGTGGTCATCGAAACCCACCCGGATAGCGAGTACGGGCTCATGGTGGATATTCTCGACGAGCTGAGGCTGGCGAACGCGCGCAGAATATCGTTGAAGACAATGAGAATCTAGGGACGGTACGTCATGAGATTCAAACGAGACTCCAAAATCGAGAACAACGTGCCGACGTCGTCGATGGCGGATATCGCGTTCCTGCTGTTGATTTTCTTCATGGTGACCACTATTTTTAAGATGGAAGATGGGCTGACGATCACGTTGCCGCGAGCGGAGACGGCGGCCAAGCAGAAACGCGAGCGCATCATGCGGGTGTGGATCGATGCGATCGGCAATATCTCGATCCAGGACAAGATCGTCGAAGTGCCGCAGATAGCGGATATCATGACCAACTCGCTGAGCGAGAACCCGCTGCTCATCGTGGCGTTCAACGCGGACCAGAGAACGCCGAACGGAATCGTGTCCGACGTGATGGAAGAGCTCAAGAACGCGAACGCGGTCAGGGTGTCCTTCACGGCGGACCCTGAAAAGACCGGAGGCTAACGGTGGCCATCGCGGTACCAGCAAGCGCAAACAAGGCATTTAAGGGGAAGTACTCCAAGTACATGCGCAACGCCCTTTACGGGGCGGTCGCCTTTCACGTCCTCTTGTTCGTGCTCTCGCCGCCGTTCACGTTCAAGCCCTACCGCCTGAACGAAGAGCAGTTCGAAGTCATCGACATTCCGGACAATATCGAGATCCCGCCGCCGCCGAAAGAAGTGGCGATGCCCCAGGTGCCCGTGGAAGCGGCGGACGACGAGGCGGATGAGTCCGAAGATCTACCCGAGACGACGTTCGACGATTTCGACGACCTGCCGCCGCCGCCCCCGCCCGGTGGAGGTGGAGGGGGCGTCTTCCTGGCGTTTGACGAGCCACCGATGCTGACCCACTTCGAGGTGCCCGTCTACCCGGATCTGGCCCGCGAGGCTGGAATCGAGGGCACGGTGCGCGTCAAGGTCCTAGTGGCCGAAGACGGCAAGGTCATGACCGCCGAGCTGATCAGCTCCGACGTCACCGTTGCCTTGGTCAAAGCCGCCCTGAGGGCGGCACGGAAGTGCCGCTTCAGCCCCGCCAAACAGCGCACGACGCCGGTCAAGGCCCACGTCATGATTCCGTTCATCTTCAGGCTGAATTAGGCCCCTAGGCGGGGCGCCCGCTCCGTATCCCTCCTGACGGTTCATATTTTACTCCCAATCCGCGTCCGGAAGGCCTATAATTGCAACCTGCTAGCGGGACTTTTCGTAATTTCCTCTGTGGCCATCTGGCAATCCCCCTAAACCAAGTCTCTGGAAGGTGAGGTTATGAAACGCGGCTTCTTCTATCTCTCGCTCGTTGCAGGTGTTTTGATTTGCTCGTCGTCGGCATCCGCCCAGGAGGGCGTATTGTCGCTCGAGGAAGCGGTGCGGGTCGCCAAAGATAACTCGACGATCGTCGGTGTCTCCAGGGAGCAGCTCCAGTCGGCGCGCCAGAATGTTCTCAATAACCTCGGGCGCTTTCTGCCCAACGCGTCGGTGAGCACGTACGCCGGGCGCACGTTCATCGGGCCCTCGGCTTCGGTCGCCTTCGATACGCAGGGGCGTCCGATCGATGCCGCGGGGTTTGACTTCGAGTCATATTCGTTCTCGGTAAGCTCCAACCTCAACCTCTTCGACTGGGGTGTAAACGTAAAGTCACTCAACAGCGCGAAACGGTCGGCGGAAGCAGCCGAATTCGATCTGGCCTACCAGGGCGACATCGTGACCGCCCTCGTCATCCGCGAGTATTACAACTACGTCAAGACGAGAAACCTCTCAGTTGTTCAGCGAGAAAGCGTGGCGGCGGCACAGCGTAACCTCGAGCAGGTGGAAGCATTTTTCCGAATTGGATCCAATACCCGGGCCGACGTCCTGCAGGCCAAGGTCCGCCTGGGTAACACGCAGCTGACGCTCATCACGGCGGAGAACAACGAAGAAATCGCGCGAGCGACCCTGGCGTCGAGGCTGAATTTCGGTCTGGACCGCGAGTTCGACGTGTCAGACGAGATCGAGATCCGCAAGGTCGCTCCCGACTTCGACGCCGAGGTAGCCTACATGCTCGAGCACCGTTCGGACCTGCTGGCCAGCCGCCGGCGAGTCAAGGCGGCCGGATCCAGCATTACAGCGGCGCGAAACGGGCGCTGGCCGACGCTCGCGGCCACGATGTCATACAGCTGGAATGATCGTCAATACCCCGATAATTCAAATTTCTTCAAGAACGATTATTCGTGGAATGTCGGCGTCGTGGTGGATTATAATCTCTTCGACCGCTTCGCCACCAAGTCGGCGATACTCAACGCCGACGCCCAGGGACGCATCGCCGAATACAACCTCCAGCAGGCCAAGCTGGACGCCATCCTGGAGGCGAAGACTATCATCCTGGGGCTGGAGGAAGCGGACGAACGGATGAGGGTATCCGGGGAGACGGTCGCCCAGGCGAAGGAAAACCTGCGGCTGGCGGAGGAGCGGTATCGCGTCGGCGCGGGGACCATTCTCGAGACCATCGAGGCCGGTGTCTCGCTGACCGAGGCCCGGTCATCGTTGATCGAGGCGCAGATCGACTACCTGATCTCGAAAGCCGATTTGCTCCGGGCGACGGGTCGCCCGGTGACCACCGACTAACCACAAAGCCCGCGGCACGTGAGTTGATGCGCGGCATTCGTCGACAGTATGCTCATACGTATGCGGGCCATTTGTAAGTTCTTCGACATGGGCAGCCAGACTATTCGTGCGGTCGACGGCGTCGATCTCGAGGTCGGCGCCAACGACTACCTGGCGCTGATGGGCCCGTCGGGCTCGGGCAAGACCACCTTTATGAACATAATCGGCTGTCTCGACACGCCCACGTCGGGCACCTACGAGTTGAACGGCAGCGACGTAACCCGTCTCCAGGACAGCGAGCTGGCCCACATCCGCAACAAGGAAATCGGGTTCGTCTTTCAGACGTTCAACCTCCTGCCGCGCTCGAACGCGTTTCACAACGTCGAGCTGCCGCTGATATACGGCGGCTTGGGCAGCGGCGAACGGCGCGAACGGGTCTGGGAAGCGCTTCGGTCCGTCGGCCTGGAAGACCGCGCCCACCACCGGCCCAACGAGCTTTCGGGCGGGCAGAGGCAGCGTGTCGCCATCGCTCGGGCGCTGGTCAACCATCCGTCCATCATTCTCGCCGACGAACCGACGGGAAACCTAGACAGCAAGACCAGCACCGAGATCATGGACGTATTGACTCGGCTCCACGACGAGGGAAATACGATCATCGTCGTCACGCACGAGGATGAGATCTCGAAATACAGCAAGCGAATTGTACGCCTGCGTGATGGCAAGGTAGAATCCGACGCGCCGCTTGCGAGCGCGTCATAATCGGGAGGGATACGTGAAAAAAGGTCTGATCATTATTGCCGTCATCGCCGTGATCGGGCTCCTGGTCGTGTTGAACCTGAGAAAAGAAGGTTCCCGGGTCGAAGTGCGTGTTACCGAGGTGACGAAACGAGATATCATTAAATACATTACAGCCTCCGGGCGCATACAGCCCACGCGCCAGGTCGACGTGAGTGCCTCGTCGATCGGCAAGGTCACCAGACTTGCCGTTAAGGAAGGCGATTACGTCGAGAAAGGGGACTTCCTGCTGCAGATCGACCCGACGGAGTACCAGTCGATGTTCGACCGGTTGGAAGCATCGATACGCTCCGCAAGCGCCACGGTCGAGATGGAATGGGCGAACCTGAAGAAATCCGAATACGATCTCGAGCGGGTTGCGACCCTGCGCGAACAGGAAGTCGTGTCGGAGGAGGAGTTGAGGACCGCGCGTCTCAACGTGGACATCGCGCGTGCGAAGCACAAGTCGGCCCAGGAGTTGTTGTCACAGCACGAAGCCAACCTTCGCAAGGCGGCACACGACCTCAAGCAGGTGCGGATAACCGCCGACATCTCCGGTGTGATAACAGCGCTCAACGTGGAGGAAGGGGAAAACGCCATAATGGGCACGTTGAACAATCCTGGAACCGTGCTGCTAACGGTCGCCGATCTGTCGGAAATCGAGACGGAGGTGGAAGTCGACGAGACGGAGGTCGTGTACGTGAAGGTCGGGCAGGAAGCCATAATCACGCTCGATGCGTACCCGGACAGCTCCTTTGCCGGCACCGTCACGGAGGTTGGAAACAGCGCCATTCGCACGCAGGTGGGTTTGGGACAATCATCCGTGGATTTCAAGGTCGTGGTGACGCTGACGGACCGCATCCCGAACGTGCGGCCGGGGTTGTCGGCGAGCGCCAAGATACGGGTCGCAGAAGCTCCCGACGCGCTTTCGATACCGATCCAGTGTTTGACGGTCAGGAAAAGAAGCGAGTTCGAAGAGGAGGATGATTCCGTCGGTGAAAGCGGCGAAGAAGACGCGGACGTCGAGGGGGTCTTCGTAGTGGAGTCCGGTGCCGCCGTGTACCGTCCCGTGATCGTCGGCATCGCTGGCAGCAACCACTTCGAAGTAACGAAGGGGCTCGAGGAGGGTGCCCTCGTCGTCAGCGGGCCGTTCAAGGCGATCAACGATTTGAAACCAGGAGACCCGGTAAAGACGGAGACGGAATCGCCGTCGGACGAATGACCCATGCGGCTCATCATCGAGGGCATAAGGATCGCCGCCTCCGCGCTCGCCGGCAACAAACTCCGTACTTTCCTCACGTTGCTTGGCAACATCGTCGGTATCATGTCGGTCATTGCCGTTGCTTCTCTGCTGAGAGGTATCGATCGCTACGCCCGTGAAAAGGTCGCGGAGGAAGGGAGCAACGTCTTCAAGATACAGAGGTTCAATGGCCTCGACGCGATCACGGATTTCGACCGGTTTTTGAAAGCGATCCGCCATAACCCGCCGATTCGACGGCTGGACGCGACCGCGCTGCGCGGAGAACTGGAGTTGCCCCAACACGTCAGTACTTCCGTGTCGGGGAGTATCGAGGTGGGCTTTGGCAGCAAGACGTTGCGGGGTATCCAGGTCAAAGGACAGGACGAGTACTATCCCTTCCTCGACAATATCGAGATATCCGCCGGCCGCCATCTCAACCGCATCGATGTTGCCACCAACGCGTCCGCGGCCGTCGTGGGGTGGGAAGTTTACACGGGTCTCGTCGCGCCGAGAGACCCGCTGGGCCTTCTGATCAAGCTCGGGCGGCGGCATTTCCAGATCATCGGCGTGGCCAAGAAAAAGGGGTCCGTCCTCGGCCGGAGCCAGGACCGGTTCGTCATCGTTCCCATCGGGGCCTATCAAAAGGTGTTCGGTGCCGAACAGTCGATCGATATTCGCGTCAAGACCGCCGACGTCGGCGATTTGCCGGAGGCGATGGAGGAAGCGCGCCTGGCCATGCGAACGCGCCACCACCTGCGCCCCGGCCAGGAAGATGACTTTCACCTGTCGTCGAGCGAACAGCTGGTGAATCTCTGGAAACAGATCAGCGGAGGTATCATGCTGGCGCTTTACGTGCTGGTGAGCATATCTTTGATTGTGGGAGGAATCGTGTTGATGAACACGATGCTCGTGGCGGTCACCGAACGGACGAACGAAATCGGGATTCGCAAGGCACTCGGAGCGCGGCGCAGGGATATCGTGTGGCAGTTTCTCGTGGAGTCGTCGACGCTGTCGCTCTTCGGCGGGCTCTTCGGCATGCTCATCGGCTTCCTGATCGCGCTGTGCGTGTCCGTTTTGACGCCGATCCCGTACTCGATCGACAGCGGCATCGTCATAATGGCGTTCACGGTAACCATCGCCGTCGGGCTGATTTTCGGGACGTACCCGGCGGTACGCGCGTCCACGCTCGACCCGGTCGAGGCCCTGCGCCACGAGCGTTAGCAAGCGAGTCGGTCCCGTGCTGCGCCGATTGGAAGAAGCACCACGGCGCAAGTCGCACGGAGTGGGGACGCTGCGGGAAAAACGCCGGCGGGCGGGCAAAGCGTCCAACGGTGAAAGACGGGAGATGATGTGAGCAAACAACGGGTGTCCAGCAAGAACCTGTGGCGGGAGAACCTCGCGCAGGCGCTGTCGATCATCCGGGCGCATCGCATGCGTTCGAGCCTCCTGATCCTCGGCGTCGCCATCGGGATCATGACGATCCTGGCGATGGTGACCGTGATGTCGGGGCTTGTCGGGAAGATCAACGACGATCTCGAATCGGCGAGCCGTCCGTACCTCTTCGTCACGCGCTTTGATTTCTTCGTTTCCGGGCAGGATGACGACGAACTGCTGCGCCGCAAGAAGCTCGAGCCCGCCGATGCCAACGCCCTGGCCGGGGAATGCGACGTGCTGGACAAGGTATGCTACTTTATCACCTATTCCGATCCGGTCGTGATCTACAACAAGGGTGAACACACCGCACCCCTCGAGCTAGACGGGTCCGGATTCACCTTTCCCGAGATATTCTCCCTTCCGATAGAGCACGGGAGGTCCTACACGGGCCTCGAAGAGTTGCACCGCGAGCGTGTGGTCGTGCTCGGTTACGGGCCGGCACAGGACCTGTTTCCGAACGAGAACCCGATCGGAAAATACGTCGACATAATGGGGCACCGCTACCGCGTCGTCGGGACTTTCGCCAACCGCGAACATTTCATCGGGTCGATTTCCAACAACTTCGCGCTGATACCTTACACGTCGTACCACAAAGACTTCCAGCGCGATCAGGATGACACGTCGATCGCGGCGAACGTCAAAGAAGGGTTCACGCTCGACGAGGCCGAGGGGCAGATCACCAACGTGATGCGCAGGCGCCGGCACGTGCGGCCCGGGGAGGAGAACAATTTTCACGTGACGACGAGCACGGCGTTTCTGGAAATCGTCGGCGGCGTCACCCTGGCGATCAGCGCGATTCTCGTCGTCATTGCCTCCATCGGGCTCGTGGTCGGCGGGATCGGCGTGATGAACATTATGCTGATATCCGTCGCCGAGCGGACGAGGGAGATCGGTATCCGCATGGCGCTGGGGGCGAACAAGAAGGACATTATCCAGCAGTTCCTGATGGAGTCCGCGACGTTGACCGGTCTTGGCGGCGTCGTCGGTACGGTTCTTGGCATCGGTGCCGCGCTTTTGATTTCGAGCCAGATCCATTTCCCCTTCCGGTTCTCGCCCGGCTGGACGATCGCCGCCGTGGCGTTTTCCGCCCTCATCGGCATCATATTCGGGATTTATCCGGCCCGGAGGGCGGCCCGCCTCAACCCCGTCGACGCGCTGCGTTACGAATAGCCCGGGATAGGTCTTGCCCGTCCGCCCGCCTGTATACTAGCCTTGGTGCGTCAGGAGCCGGCCCAGCCCCGTCGTTTCTGACGGATCAAGGAAGAATTACCAGTCGGGTGACGCTCCATGCACCGTACCGATCGACACTTCCCCCGCCGCCTCGTGGCCGTATTCGCGCTGGTCACGGGGGTGGCACTACTGCCGTCCGAATCGGCGGCGTTTTCCATCTACGCCCGTTCGCTGGTGGGGGCCGACCGCGCCCCCTCCGTTAAGGTCAGCACCAGCATCCCGCATTCCGAGCTTGTTTTCTTACGTACGGAAGGCGTCTACCAGGCCTCGTACCGGGTATACATCCGCATTATCAGCGCCGGGGGGAAAAAACTCCTGGACACCGCGGTGGAGAACGAGACCGTCGTCGTCGAGGACTACCAGCAAACGCGCTCGCACAAGCGCACGTCCAACCTGTCACGCCGATTCCAGCTTCCCCCCGGCGACTATATCGTGGAGTGCACGGCACAGATCAAGGACACGCACCTCTTGTACAGCAAGCAGGCCCAGGTCACCGTGCCCAACGTGGCGGAGGCGGGTGTGGGGCTCGGCAGACCCCGGCTCTACGCCGCGCCGATCGACGGCTCCCACAAGGGGGATGTGCTGGTACGGTCTCGCGAGGGCAGCGATCTTCGGCCCAAGGAATCCCCGACGTTTGCCGACCTGCACACGCGGCCGGCCTTCGAGTTCGACGTCTTCCTGCAGCAGGAGTTCGGCGATTCGGTGCCGTGCCAGGTGACCTACGAGGTTACGAACCGGGCGAAGTCGCAGGTTCTCTACGGCAGGGCAACGGTCAAGCTGTCAGGATCGACGGACCGGTTCGTCATTCCGGTGAACGTGGACGATTGGGAGCCCGGCCCATACAGCTTTCACGTGAAGGTTGCCCTTGCCGATCCACCACGCGCCACTACCTCGCATCTTTCCTTCGACCTGGGATTTACCCGGTCGATGTTGACACGTTATTTCGACCGAACGCTGGAAGTGCTCTCGCTCATCGGCGAACGCGACGAGATCGAGGAGTTGAAGAACGCCCCCGAGGGCGAACGCGGCACGCTCTGGCTCGAGTTCTGGCAACGGCGCGACCCAACACCGGGAACGGAGGAGAACGAGGCGCTCATCGAGCATTTCCGGCGGCTCGGTTACGTAGAGGAGCACTTTTCGATGGCTGGTCCGGGCTGGAGCAGCGACCGGGGCCGGATCTACATCGAGCACGGCGAGCCCGACGAGATCGAAACGAGGTCGGATCCGTATCTGCAGGGCAGCTACTTGATCTGGAGATACTATACCGGCAACCGGACCTTCGTCTTCTACGATCGATTCGGTCTGGGTGAATACCGGCTTTCGCAAACGAGCGCGTTTTGAACAAGCAGATCCTCCATCTACTGCTCGCGATATATTGCCTCGGATGTTCGCGGGGTCCCTCGATCGACAATACGCTTCATCTCGCTCTGGAGACATCCCCGAACAAACTCGATCCCGCACTCGTCGTCGACGTCGCGGAGGGGCAGATTTGCTCGATGATCTTTCAGCGGCTGGTTCGGTTTTCGCCGGAGGGTGTGGTGGTGCCGGACGCGGCTCTGTCGTGGGAGATACTGAACCGCGGCGCAACGTACCGGTTCCATCTGGACCGCCGGGCGAAGTTCTCCGACGGACGCGGGGTCGTGGCGGAAGATGTCGTGGCCAGTTTCTCACGCGTGCTCGCTCCGGGCAGCCGCTCGTCGCGGCAATGGGTCCTCGGCCGCATCCGGGGTTCGGCACCGTTTTCGCGTGGGGAGACGGGGTCGGTGGCGGGCCTGGACGCGCCCGACGATTCGACGGTCGTCGTGGAGCTCGACGAGCCGTTCCGGCCGTTCCTGCAGCTTCTCGCGATGCCTGCGGCAAGCATCGTACCGGTAGCCGTCGCCGATGCGGCGGGGGATGGCTTTGCCGCCGAGCCGGTTGGCTCCGGATCGTGGCAGTTGTCCGAGTGGGCGCGCGGCGATTTCCTCTCACTGCGCCCGAATCCACACCACCCGGGTCCCAGGCCCGCCCTCGAGGAAATCCGGTTTCGCATCATACCCGAAGCATTCACGCGCATAGCGGAATTCGAATCGGGAACGCTGGACATGATGAAGGTGCCCCTCGCCGAACTGCCGCGGTTTCTCGAGAGTGCGGAGTGGAAGGACCACCTGCAGTCGCGGCCGGAATTACGCGTGCTCTATATCGGGTTGAACAACGGCCGCGGCCCTCTGCGGGATGTGCGAGTGCGAAAGGCGCTGAATCTCGCGGTCGACGTGGACCGGCTGATAGAGGTCCTGGGGCAGGGCCAGGCGACCCGCGCCACGGGTGCGATCCCGCCGTCGCTCGCGGGATTCCGCCTGCGCGAGGGCTACCCGTTCGATCCGGTGGAGGCGAAACGAATGTTTGCCGAGGCGGGGTTCCCCGACGGGTTCGAAATGGAGATCTGGCAGCGTGAAAGCCCGGAAGGCAATCGGCTGGTGGAGGCGATTCAGGGGTACCTTCTCCAGGCGGGGGTGACGGTCACCATCGTCAAGCGCGAGTGGAGTGCCTTCAAGGAGGCGGTGTCCCAGGGGCGGGTGGATGCCTTCTTTCTCGACTGGTACGCTGATTATCCCGACGCCGAGAACTTTCTGTTTCCACTCTTTCACTCCTCGAACGCCGGTCCGGGGGGGAACCGGGCCTTTGTCCGCGACGCGAGAGTCGACGCACTGATCGAAAGGGCACAGAGGGCCTACGAGCCGGGAGCCGGCGAGCGGCTTTACGCCGCCGCGGACAGCCTGGTATACGAATTGGCGCCGTGGATCTATCTGTACTTTCCCACCACGTTCGTCGCAGTTTCCCCACGGGTGGAGAACTACGTGTTTCCGGTGGTGTATCTCGGCGAGGATTTCTCATCGGTCCGGAAACGCTCGAAAGGGAATCGCTGACGCCGGTGCTGAGCTACACCGTAAAACGCATTCTTCTCTTTGTTCCCGTCCTGATCGGAGTAGCGACCGTCTCGTTTTTCTTAGTCTACGTGCTCCCCGGAGATCCCGTGCTCAGCATGGTCGGCGAGCGCTACGACCAGGCCACGATCGAGCAGCTTCGCCGCGAGATGCATCTCGATGACCCACTGTTCGTGCAGTACGGCCACTTCATTGCCGGTCTCGCCCGTCTCGATTTCGGCACCTCGTACGTGACCGGGCAACCGGTGTGGGAGTCGGTCCGCGAGCGCTTCCCGTTCACGTTCCGGCTTTCGCTCTTCGCCATGCTGATTTCCGTCGTCGTGGGTGTTGGGGTCGGTGTCCTGGCGGCCTGGAAATGGCGCACGGCCTTCGACTACGTCACCATGGGAACCACGATCGTCGGGATATCCATGCCGGTTTTCTGGCTCGGTGTCATCCTGATCTACTGTTTCTCGATGAAACTGGGGCTGCTGCCGGCATCGGGATACGGCGGCGGAAGTTTCAAGTACATGGTTCTGCCCGCGTTCACGCTGGCGCAGGCGTCGACCGCCTACGTGGCCAGGATCACACGGTCGAGCATGTTGGACGTGATCCGCGAGCACTACATGCAGACGGCGCGCGCGAAAGGCGTATCCGAGGCGCGGACACTGTTCGGGCACGGCCTGAGAAACGCACTGCTGCCGATCGTGACCGTGGTGGGAACCGATTTCGGAAGCTACCTGAGTGGTGCCGTGCTCACCGAGTCGATCTTTGCCTGGCCGGGCCTGGGACGGTTTACACTCGACGCAATTCTCAAACGCGACGTCCCCGCCATCCAGGGGGCGGTATTTTTTATGGCACTGGTGTTCATGTTAGTGAACCTGCTCGTCGATCTGCTCTACGCGTGGATCGATCCGCGAGTCAAACTGGAACGGAAGTCCGGGTAATGCGGACGTTGAGATCGGTCGTGGCACAGAGGAGCGGCATGGTGGGACTCGTACTCGCCGCGGTGGTGCTGGCGGCGGCGATTCTCGCGCCGTTCGTCGCCCCGTACGATCCCTACGCCATCGACATGGATTCTTCGCTTCGCCCGCCGTCCTGGGCGCACCCCCTGGGGACGGACATTTTTGGCCGCGACATGATGAGCCGCCTGATCTACGGCGCGCGCGTATCGATGGAAGTCAGCGTCGTCTCGCGCCTCGTGTCCCTGCTGCTGGGGACTCTGCTCGGGCTCTTGGCCGGTTACTACGGCGGGCGCCTCGACGGCCTGATCATGCGCCTGGCCGACGTGACCCTCGCCTACCCTGCTCTGTTGCTGCTGATCGCGGTCATTGCGGCGGTCGGTCCCAGCCTCGTGTCGTTGATCGTCGCCCTGGGCGTGGTCGGCTGGGCCGGGGTGGCGCGAATCGTGCGTGCGCAGGTGCTCTCGGTCAAGGAGCGTGAATTCGTCATGGCGGTACGGTCCCTGGGAGGTCGGCATAGCGGCATCATTTTCCGGCACCTGCTGCCAAATTGTTTTTCACAGCTCATTATCGTATTCTCAATGGGGTTGGGAATGGGGATTATGGCGGAATCCTCGATGAGTTTTCTCGGGCTCGGCGCGCAGCCCCCGACACCGAGCTGGGGTTCGATGATCAGCTCCGGGCTGGACTACCTGCGGGTCGCCCCGTGGTTGAGCCTCGCGCCCGGCATCGGCATTACCCTCGCCGTACTCGGGTTCAATCTGCTCGGGGACGCGTTTCGCGACGTTCTCGACCCCAGGCTGAAGGACGCGCGTAGTTAGGCCGGCAATCCCATGATCGACAAGATTCACAGGATCATCGACCGGGTGTTGGAGAAGCATGCTCTCGACCGGCGCACCTGCTTCGCCGATCTCTACCCGGTGCCGCCGGACGCGAAATCCCTGGTATTCGAATGCAGCTCGCGCGAAGTGTCGGCGCAGGTCGAGGGTGAGATCCGCAGCAGCCTCGGGAGGGGAGCGCCGGTGGTCGAGTACGTTCTCCTGCCGGACAGCGCGCTGCCGGAGCTCTTCATCGCGTGCAGCAGTGTCGCCGACGTGCGCCGGCAGCCCGACCACGGCCGCGAGCTGGTGTCGCAGGTCATCTATGGCGAGGCGGTGACTCCGCTCAAGACCTCGGGAGACTGGCATCTCGTCCGGCTCCAGGACGGCTACATCGGTTGGGTGCGAAGCTGGCACCTCAAGGCCACCTCGGGCGCCGACGTCGATCGCTTCGCCACGGAAGCCGGGCACCGGGTCCGGGACAACATCATCCAGCTCTACGAGTCGCCGGACGAGGAGTCGCCCCCGGTTACCGACGCGGTGGTGGGCACGTTCGTGGCGGCGGCCGGGTGCGGCAAGCGTGGGTGGCGGGAGGCACGGCTCGGAGACGGCAAGACCGGTTTTACGCGGGCGCGGGGCCTGGAACCCGTACCCCGCCACCGGCGGCTGTCCCGGGACCTGCTCGCGGCGACCGGCATGCGCTTCCTGGGGATTCCGTACCTGTGGGGCGGTACTACGCCGAAGGGATTCGACTGCTCCGGGCTCGTCCAGCGCATTTTTCGCCTCCACGGCGTGGCGCTGCCGAGAGACTCGGATCTGCAGGCGCGTTTCGGAAGCGCCAGACCGGCGCGCTCCCGGGACCGCCTACGCACCGGCGACCTGCTCTTTTTTGGAGCCAGCGGCGATCAGATCGGGCACGTCGCGATGTATCTTTCGAACGGACTCTTTCTGCACGCCTACGGCCAGGTGAAAGTGGGCTCTTTACAACCCACGCACCCCCTGTACGAGTCCAAACTCGCGCCGGACTGGCAGTCCACACGAGACCCGCTGGCGTGAGAGAGCCGGGACCCGCCAAGAACGGTTTCGACGCATAAGGACGCGATAACCCCCCCCTTGCAAGTCCGCGCTCCCGCGGAATTTGTGAAATACTTCTCTTTTTTCCCAAAAAAAGAATTGACAAGATGTTTTCGGGGTTTATATCTTCGCCCGTTGAAAACGTAGGTCGAAAAGAGGCTGGTACCGATCGCGTTTGAATGATTCAGGACTATATGCGTTACATATCATACGGTTCGTCGTCGTTCGTGGCTTATACCCGAGGAGGTGATTCGAGCTTCGGGACGTCTTGCCGTCTTTCGTTACACGGCGAGATTCGACACGTAGTTTGCCCAGACAACGATTGTTGAAAAGGATTTTTGGAGGAGTTGATCACTCGTGCACTGTTGGAGCCCGAGCGACCGAAATGCGGTCGTGGCTCCGGTCCGAAGTCAGGAGGTTTCACATGCTTAGATTAAGCAAGGTGATGGTTCTCTCGCTGCTCGTCGTTTGCGTCGCCTCTGCGGCGTTTGCCACGACCAGCCGTGTGCAGGCGCTGGCGGGTACCAGCAATTACATCAACGACGATTCGAATATCTTCCGCTGGTACGGCACGCTGCCGTCCTACGCAAACCTGGTGATGGCCGAAGGCGGCCAGGCGACGCCCGACGGTTCGCTCTCCGGCGTTGACGTGAATTACCAGGCACTTGGGTTCACGTATTCGTGGGGCGAGGACAGCCCGCTGGGTACATGGGCGATCTTTTTGCTCAAGAACTCGCTCGACGACATGAGCTTCTTCGCGTTCAATCCCCTTGCGACGCTGGGTGACGCGTCGGCGGGCGGCGTTCCGGGCACTACGGCCGGCGCGCTGATGCCGACGACGAAGTTCGTGCTGGGCTGGGGTAACGAACTCGAGCAGCTCTCGTACGGGCTCGTCTTCAGCCGGTCCGACGCCAGCAGCGAGGTCACCGCTCCCCTGGCAAGCACCCAGGAGAATGTGTCCTTCACGGCGTTTGGCGCGGGGGTCCGCGCCGACCTGGGTGACAAGGCCTACTTCGACATCTCGGCCACCTACGGCACCGCGAGCGGCGACAGCATCGGCCCCGGCGGCGGCGGCGACAAGTTCGACTCGAGCACGGCCTTCGACATCTCCGGCCGCCTGTTCTGGGAATGGCGCGATGACGTCACCGTGGTTCCGTACGTCGGCTTCCAGACCTTCGAGTACTCGGCCAACAGCGTGCCCGCGACGGTCACGAACGGCGTCAAGGGAACGGATTTCACGCTCGGTGTCAGCTTCAACATGGACGTCAACACGAGCAACATGCTGGTGTTCGCCACGGAGTTCGAGACGTCCTCGACCGAGCCGTCCGACGCGGCCGCGGGTGACCAGACGGACTTCCAGGTGACGACGCTGCCCAAGTTCTTCATGGCGGTGGAGTCGGACATCAACTCGTGGCTGACCACGCGCGTCGGCGCGACGAAGAGCATGGACAAATCCGAGTCGACCGATGCCGCCGGTACGGTCACCACGACGACGGGATCCCCGTTCTCCGGTGCTGATTTCGAGTGGTTCCTCGGCGCCGGCTTCCACCTGGGAGACTGGGATGTCGATGCGGTGCTGTCACAAGACACGCCCTTCCGGTTGGGGTACTGGCTGACCGGTTTCGGTGCCAACGACACCGATCCGCCGATCGGGCGTCTCAGCGGCACCTACCGCTTCTAAGCAGCACCTGGTTCTGACAACGAACCACAGCGAAACGAGGGGCTCTCCGTACACGGGGAGCCCCTCTCTCGTGCCCTGCGATTCCCGCACCGCCGGCGGGTCGGGCGGGGCCCGGCCACCGAGGCCCGATACTTGCATCCTTCCCCCGCCGGACGTATCACGCCCCGAAGGTTTCCACCGGTGGAGATCCATGTATTTCTTTTACTACCTGCCGATTGGCATTAGTGCGCAGATTCGACGGTTTCCCGTGATGACTTCGGTGTACGCGGCGATCTGCGTGGTCGTGTTCGCCTCGTTTCGCTACTTTCCAGGCCTCGTGCCCTTCGACCTCTATAACCTCATCTACGTCCCGCAGGGCGGGGGCGTGGTCGACTCCATGGCATCGGCGTTTCTGCACCTCGGGTACGCGCATCTCGTCGGCAATCTCCTCTACCTGACCTTCTTCGGCCGCTACGTGGAAGACCGCATGGGTCCGGTGCTCTTCACCGTCGTCTTCCTCACCTCCGCCGCGATCGGGAACTACTGGCAGGGCGCCTTCAATACGCGCTTTTTCGGCGATCCCTACACGGGCATCATCGGCGCCTCCGGCGCGATCTCGGGCCTGTTGGGGGCCTTCACCGTGCGCTTTATCCGCAGCAAGCTGGTCGTCGCCTACTGGGTTTTCTTCCCCCTGCAGGCGTACACGCGCGCCGGCCGGGCGGAGATTCCGTCGGTCCTGGCCATCGGGCTGTGGTTCATCATGCAGACGGCACGGGGGCTGGCCCAGCTCGACGGCACGCCCGCCCAGGTGGCGTACGTCAGCCACGTTGCCGGTTTCGCGTGGGGGGGCCTCGTGGCGGCCGCGTTCGGGCAATACCGCGAGGGGAGCATCGAGGCGTTCCTCGAGAGGGGGCACCGCTACCTGAGGGACGGCAAGCCGTACGCGGCCCAGGGCGCCTATATCAGTTACCTGACCCACCAGCCGCACGACGCGCAGGCCTACGCGTCCCTCGCACGGGCGATGATCCTTACGGGCACCCGGGAAGGGGCCAGCAAGAACTACCGGCGGGCGTGTGAGCTCCTCATCGACCAGGGGCAGCGGGGCGAAACCGAATCGGTCTACGTGGAAGCGCTACGGGGAGACGAGCGCTTCACGCTCTCATCCGAGTACCACTTGAACCTCGCCTTCGGCCTCGAGCGCAACCTCAAGCCGCAGGTCGCGGTCAAGGCCTACGAGAACTTCGGGCGAGATTACCCTCTTCACAACGAGGCCGCCTTTGCGTTGCTGCGCGCCGCGGGCCTGTACCGGCACACGCTCGCGAACGTCCGTAGAGCACGGATGTTCTACCGCAAGATCGTCGACGCCTACCCGGAGGATCGGTGGGTAGACTTTGCACGGGAGCAAGTTCGCCAGATCGAAAGCCGCGGCGGCTCAGGGGGCGGTACCTGACGATATCGCTCGGCAAGCGCCGGCGGGGGCTAGCCCGGCTCGACGAAGGCGGCGTGGAGGGCCTCTACCGCCCGCCGGCAGTCGCCGGCGGGAACGGCTGCGGTCACGGAGCGGGCGGCGCTCTTGACCACGGTGACGGCGATGCCGGCGTCGCTAAGGACGCGCTCGAAGCGGGCTACGGTGGCGGCGCTGCCGGCGAACCCGTCACCAACCACGGATACCGTTGCCAGGTCGTCGCGTGTTTCGGCCGAGAGCCCCGGGACGGCTTCGATGGCCGCAGCCAGCATATCGGCGTCCCGCTCGTCGACGATGAGCGTAAGCTCCGTCCGTCCCCCGGGCCGCGCCTTGTCGTACGCCATGATCTGAATATCCGTCGCACCGATGCGCTGCGAGAAATCGGCCAGCGTCGCCTCTTCTCCGCCGAGATGCACCCACCGCACGTGCCGGTTGCACGTAACGCTCGTTGCTTTCGCTGACTCCATTGACGCGTCCTCCGGGACGCACGTTCCTTCGCTATCCTCGAAGCTGGACGACAGGCGCAGGGGCACCCGGTAGCGCCTGGCGATATCGGCCGCGCGGTAGTGTAGCACCCGCGCGCCCAGCATCGCAAGTTCGAGCATGGCGTCGTACCCGAGCTGGGGAATGGGGCGTGCCGAGGGCACAATTCGCGGATCCGCGGTGAAGACGCCTGCGTAGTCGGAGTAGATTTCACATCGTCCGGCACCCAGCGCCGCCGCCAGCGCCACCGCCGTCGTATCCGATCCCCCACGCCCGAGCGTGGTGATTTCCTTATCCCGGCTCACACCCTGGAAACCGGCCACGATCACGACTCTTCCCCTCCCCAGTTCGCGCCGGATGCGGTCGGCCCGGATCTCCTCGATCAGGGCCCTGGTATGGCTGAAGTTGGTGACGATGCCGCTTTGGGACCCCGTGAAAGAAATCGCGGCGCAGCCGATCGTGTTCAGCGCCATCGACAAGAGTGCCATCGACGTACGCTCGCCCACGGTCAGGAGCATGTCGAGCTCTCGCCGGGGAGGATTCGGCGTGATCTCACGGGCGAGCTGGATGAGGTCGTCGGTGGAACTGCCCATTGCGGATACAGTCGCGATGATCCGCGTTTCCGCCCGGGCGCGGGCGGAAATTTTTTCTGCAACCGAACGGATGCGGGCGGCGCTGTCGAGGGAACTACCCCCGTATTTCTGTACGATCAGGTTTTTCATCTCTCTTCGGCGCGGCGTCCGGGTGCCGCGAGTCCCCCCGCGATGCCCGCGAAACGCTAGACTATACCACGGCTTGCATGAGGTGCAAAGAATCCTTGCCGCGCGCCACGGCGACCGATAAAATCCTTGCCGGCCAAAGGCTTGAGGTGCTAGCCTGCAGTTCACCCGGGGGTATGGGTCCGGTGATTTGAGGCGGTTGTGTGGAGGTGGTGGACGTATGATGACCCGGATGTCGGTAAAAAGGCTCCCGCCCGAAGAGCGACCGCGGGAGCGGCTGTATCATGTTGGTGCAAAGGAACTTTCTCTGCAGGAGTTGCTGGCCATCGTCCTCGGCAGGGGCACCCGGGAGGCGAGCGCGCTGGCCCTCGCCTATCGGCTCCTGGAAGGGTTCGGGGATATCGTCTCCCTTGGCCACACGAGCCTGGATGATTTGAAGAAAATACCCGGTATTGGCTTTGTTCGTGCATGTCAACTGGTTGCCGCTTTCGAAATCGGAAAACGTTTCGCCAGGGAACCCAACGTGATGGGGTCCCCGGTGCGCGGACCGGGTGACATCGCCAGGATGTTCATGGACGAGATGCGTCATCTGGACAGGGAGCACTTCAAGGCGGCGCTGCTAAACACCAAGAACCAGATTCTCAAGGTCGTGACCGTTTCTATCGGATCGTTGAACGCATCGATCGTCCACCCGCGGGAGATACTCAAGCCGGCCATCTCGGCGAGCGCCGCGTCGATCATCCTGCTTCACAACCACCCAACCGGGGATCCGGCTCCGAGCAGGGAAGACGTGGAGTTTACGAGGCGTTTTTCGAAATGCGGCGAGCTGATCGGGATTCGTCTGCTGGACCACGTGATCATCGGTTCCGGCAGGTACAAGAGTTTGAAGGAAAGCGGCGTTTTTTGACGCTTTTCCAGAAAGGAACGTGATTTGGTGCTCTCCCGGTTCTCCAACTTCCTCTCCAATGACGTAGCCATCGACCTGGGGACGGCCAACACGCTGGTGTTCGTCAAAGGGAACGGCATCGTTCTCAACGAACCCTCCGTGGTGGCGGTGGACCAGTCCAACGGCAAAGTCTACGCGGTCGGTGTGGATGCCAAGGCAATGCTGGGTAAGACGCCGGATCACATCGCAGCCATTCGCCCGCTCAAGGATGGCGTCATCGCCGATTTCGAAATCACGGAGAAGATGCTGAGGGAATTCATCCGCAAGTCCCAGAAGAAGAAACTATTCATCCGGCCCCGCATCGTAATCGCCGTGCCCTCGGGTATTACCGAGGTCGAAAAACGTGCCGTGCGCGACAGCGCGGAACACGCGGGCGCGCGCGAGGTCTTCCTCATCTCCGAGCCGATAGCGGCCGCCATCGGAGTGGGCCTGCCCGTGGACAAGCCGGCGGGCAACATGATCATCGATATCGGTGGAGGCACGACCGAAATCGCCGTTATCGCACTCGACGGTATCGTATCGGATTGCTCGATTCGCGTTGCCGGTGACGAGATGGATGAGTCGATCGTTCAGTACGTCAAGAAGACCTACAACATGTTGATCGGTGAACAGACGGCCGAGAGCATCAAGATGAAAATCGGTACCGGGGCGCGGCTCGAACGCGAAGTATCGATGGAAGTCAAGGGACGCGACCTCGTGGCGGGTATTCCCAAGACACTCAAGTTGACGAGTGAAGAGATTCGCGAAGCGCTGAGCGAGCCGATCGGGCAGATCGTCGACGCGTTGAAGCAGGCCCTCGAGGAAACACCGCCGGAGCTCGCGGCGGACATCGTCGACCGCGGCATCGTCATGACCGGCGGTGGGTCGTTGCTGCGCGGCCTGGATACGTTGTTCAAAGAGGAAACGAATCTCCCAATCAATGTGGTAGACGATCCGCTGTCGTGCGTTGTACTGGGGGCGGGCAAGGTCCTGGATAACGTCCCCGTCTACGACAGGATTTTGATGCACAGCGTACATGACTAGACATGCCCATTCTCGACCTGGTATTACGAAGGCATCGGGAGAAAACAACCCTCGTTATCCTGCTTCTGGTATCACTGACGCTGCTGCTCCTTCCCAAGGACCCGAGAATCAAGTTCGCCCAGGGCGTATTGAACGCCCTGTTCCTTCCCGTTGAGCTGGCCACGAACCTCGTTGACGACGCCGGTGAACTTCGATCCGACAACCGCCGGCTGAAGCGAATGGTCGCGAGCCTGCTGCTCGAGAGGGAGCGTTTGACGCAGTTTCGCTCGGAGCGGGAACGCCTGCGGCGACTGGCCGAGTTCAAGGAGGAGCAGTTCCTCGAACTGGTCCCGTGCGAAGTAGTGGGCAGGAACCTCGACCGTTTTCAGACCATGTTGATTATCGACAAGGGCCGGGCGGACTCGCTCAAGGTGCGCATGCCCGTCCTGTCCTACCAGGGTTACGTCGGCCGGGTCGTGAACGTTTTCGAGAATTCCGCCTGGGTGCAGTTGATCAGCAGCCGTAACAACCCGGTGAGCTGTCTGGACAAGCGCAGCCGCGTCGTTGGCATCCTGGAGTGGCGCGACCATTCCTACTTCGAGTTGAACAACGTCAGCGTGGTTGAAGACGTTCAGGTGGGCGACACGCTGATCACAAGTGGTTTCGGCGGCGTGGCTCCGAAAGGGTTTCCAGTCGCGGTGGTGACCCGGGTGTCTCCCGCGGTCGACGGGCTTCAACTCAAAGTCGGGGCGAGGAGCCACATCAAGTTTCGTTCTCTGGAAGAGGTCTTTGTCGTGACGGATGAAATGTCCTGGGACCGCGCCATCTTCTACGACCGCGAGGACTCGACCATCATCCGCAATTCCATCGGAGAGCGCCTGTGAAACGGGTCAAGGTGACGATCGCATCGTTTGTGTTTCTGGCGGCGCAGATGCTCCTGGTGCCGAGAATCGCCCTCGGTGAGATCGCGCCGGATTTTCCGCTGCTGCTCGTGGCGTACTTCGCGATCAACCAGACCCCGCTCAAGGGCTCGATCAGCGGTTTTGCGGTCGGCCTGTTTCAGGACCTGTTCAATCCGCAACTCCTTGGGCTCAATGCGCTTACGAAGTCACTGACGGGTTACGCCGTGAGCGTCATGGGCGCAAAGGCCGACCCGGAAAACGTCTTCTTCCTGCTGCCTCTGTTCAGCGTTGCCGCGCTCGGACACGATTTCTTCTACCTGTTGTTCTTTACGGGGCTCGACCCGGCGAAGTTCTTTGTGCTGCTCGTAACCGTCTCGGTGCCGTCGGCGCTCTATACGGCCGTGGCCGGCGTTGTCGTGCACCGGATCGCGGACTTCGTAGGCACGAGGGTGGTGAGGACAATTGGGAAAGCGCGACCCTAGGGACGAAAGACGGGGGAGGGCCAAGTACCAGTGGTTGCTGTCCTTCATGATCCTCCTGTTCGTGGTCCTCGCCGGGAGGCTCTTTTTTTTGCAGCATTTTCGTTACGGTTATTACGCCCAGTACGCTCAGGAGAACCAGCTGCAGCGCGAACGGATCATTGCGCCGAGAGGGCTTATCAAGGACCGGAACGGAATCGTGCTCGTCGATAATGTGCCGCGTTTCGACATCGTGCTGCCCTGGAAGAGCAGCAGGGACATCCACGGGACCGTCGACCGCCTGAACCGCTACCTTCCTCTGGATACGACGAACATCTACTCGAGGTTCGACGCGTGGCGCAAGCGAAACGCCGGCGTACCCTTCCCGGTCGTCCGCAACGCGGATAAGCTCGTGGTTTCCTTCGTCCGTGAGAACTACGATCGGTTTCCGAAGTTGCGTGTGGAAACGAACGCCAGGAGGCGGTATCGACGAGGGATGCTCGCCGCACACCTGCTCGGATACGTCGGCGAGGTAAACGACGAGTTTCTCCTCAAGAGTTCGCGCCGGGGGTACCAGTCCGGGGACCTCGTCGGGCAGACCGGGATCGAGAGCGTTTCCGAGAGCTCGCTCAGGGGAACAGACGGGCAGCGCGTAGTGGCGGTCAACGCCGCCGGGACCAACCTGGGGGAATTCAACGAACTGCTGCAACCGCCCGTTCCCGGCAAGGACGTGATTCTCACCGTGGACGTCCGGCTTCAAGAGGAACTGGAGGGTCTGGTCGGCGAGCGGGGCTCGGGAGCCGCGGTAGTGATGGACGTCCAGGACGGGTCGATTCTCGCGGCGGTGAGCCTCCCGGAGTTCGACCCCAACAGCTTCGCCGTGGGCATCCGGCAGGCCGAGTGGGACGCGCTCAACCGGGCGGAGGGAAAGCCGCTGTTCAACCGCTTCCTGAAGGCGGCCTATCCTCCCGGCTCGACGCTCAAGGTTGTGAGCATGTACGCGGCCCTGAGCAACCGGATCGTGCCACCCGACGAGGCGCTGGTGTATTGCACGGGAGCACATCGGTTCGGCAATCGGATCTTCAAATGTTGGAAGTCGTGGGGCCACGGGTATATGGACCTTCACTCGGGGCTCGTACAGTCGTGTGATTCGTATTTCTACAAGGTGGCGGAGCAAATGGATGTCGACATCCTCGCGTCGGCCTGCGAGGACTTCGGCCTGGGCGCGCGAACCGGAATCGACCTGCCAAACGAGAACCGGGGGCTGGTGCCGGACCGCAAGTACTACAACCGGCGTTACGGCAAGGGCAAGTGGACGCAAGGTCTGGTGCTCAACAACATCATAGGCCAGGGCGAGTACCTGGCAAGCGTGCTGCAGATGTGCCGCGTGGCCGCCGCGATCGCGAACGGCGGCTACCTGGTAAGACCGCACGCGGTCAAGGAGATCGCCGGCGAGATGAGCGGCGTGTACCCGCGTCGCAAGATCCGCAGATTCTCGGCACCGATCCAACAACGAATCCGCCGCGCCATGGTTGACGTCGTTCACAGTGAAGACGGCACCGCCAAGTCGAGCAGGGTGCCGGGGTTGCGCGCCGCCGGCAAGACGGGCACCGCCCAGAATCCGCACGGTGAAGATCACGCCTGGTTCATCGGGTACGCGCCGGCCGACGAGCCGGAAATCGCAATCGCCATCGTGATCGAGAACGCCGGCCACGGCGGCAGCGTTGCCGGGCCCATGGCTCGCAGGTTTTATCAGGAATACTTCAAGAGGGCGGAGGCCGCGGCGGCACCGGAGCGTGCCGCGCCGGCGAGTAGTGCCCGGGCGTCGGGAGAAGGACCGTGAGGGTCAGCAGGGATATCGATTCACTGCTGCTGACGACGACGGTGATGCTCTGCATTATCGGCCTGAGCCTCATCTACTCGGTTTTCCACCCGGCCCAGGGAGAGTTCGCCCGGGAGGTCGACAACCTGTACTTCCAGCGCCAGCTGATCTGGCTCTGCTTCGGCATCGTGGCCATGTTCATTGGATTCGCGGTGCCGTTTCGCTATTTCGAGACCCTCGCATACGTCTACTATCTCGTGTGCATGACGCTGCTGGTTCTGGTCCTGTTCGCGGGCGAGGGCGAGGGGATACAGCGGTGGATATCGATCGGCCCCATGCGTCTGCAGCCGTCTGAATTCACCAAGGTCGCTCTGCTGTTCGTGTGGGGACGTATTCTGTCAGGGCACATGGGCGGCATGGACCGTGCAAAGAAAATGGTCGCATCGATCGGGCTGCTGATGGCGCCGTTTCTGCTCGTGCTCAAACAACCGGACCTGGGTACGGCAATCATACTCCTCGTCATGTCGCTTCCGGTGCTGTTCTGGCGGGGGCTCCGCGGGCATCAGATATTTTTCATGATTTCGCCGGTGGTTGCGGGGCTGCTCATTGTCTATTGCGAGCAAATCCTCGAGGCCTCGTGGCCCTTCGGAATCTACATCGTCGTGATTTTTATCATCGCGTACATGGGTCGCTCGAATCCACGAGAGAGCATAGCCCTGGTCGTCGCCAACCTCGGCGTGGGTTTCGTCGGCCCGATCGTCTTGAACCAGCTCGAGCCCTACCAGCAGTCCCGAATCATAAATTTCCTCAATCCCGAATCGGACAGGCTGGGGGCGGGCTGGCAGGTGTTCCAGTCCAAGATCGCCATCGGCTCCGGCGGCCTTTCGGGCAAGGGATACCTCGAGGGCACACAGAAAGCCCTGGAGTTCCTGCCGGCAAAACACACGGATTTTGTTTTCTCGGTACTGGGAGAGGAAATGGGCTTCGTCGGAGCGCTGCTGGCGCTGGTTTTGTTTGCGGTGCTCATCGCGAGAGCACTCTCGACGGCGGTAAAGGTGAAAAGCCAGTTCGCCAGCACGGTGTGTGTCGGTATCGCTGCGTATTTTTTCTTCCAGGTGTTCATCAACATCGCGATGGTAACGGGAATGGCGCCGGTCACGGGAATTCCGGTCCCGTTTCTTAGTTACGGCGGGAGCTCGCTCGTGGTAAGTTGCTTCCTGGTGGGATTCTTGCTAAATTGTACTGTCAGATGGTACGAGTACTAGTGTCCTGCCCGGGAGAAGAAGCCGGGAACGCCGGTTTGGAAAAGAGACATGCATCCTGTCCTCCTTGATTTCGGTTGGTTCAACGTCTACTCGTTCGGTTTCATGCTGGCCGTGAGTTTTCTGGTCGGGATTTACCTGTCTTCGTGGCGGGCGAAGCGATACGGAGTGGATCCGCAGCATGTCCTCGATCTCAGCGTGTATCTGATCCTGACCGGTGTCGTTGGGTCCCGGCTGCTGTACGTCGTTTTTCACCTCGGCGAGTACAACAGTTTCGTGGACGTGTTCGCGTTGTGGCAGGGAGGCGCGACACTGTACGGGGGGTTTCTGCTGGCCATATTCGCTGCGTACGTTTACGCAGCGAAGAAAAACGTCGGGTTCTTCCTGGTGGCAGACATCTTGAGCCCGGCGCTGGCGCTCGGGATCATGCTGACGCGCGTGGGGTGTTATCTGAGCGGCTGCTGCTTTGGCAGTCCGACGGACCGGGCGTGGGGCGTGGTGTTCCCCTCTGAGTCGGCTGCGGGCGCCTACGCGCGCGGTCTGGCGGACCGGGTGGGGGAAATCGTACATCTCCATCCGACTCAGCTCTACGCCTCGTTTTTCGGCCTGGTGACCTTTGCCGTCCTCATGCTGGCGGAGAAACGGCTCGTCAAGCGCGGAGCGACGTTCGGGATGTTGCTGGTCCTCTACGGGGTGTTCCGTTTCACCCTCGATTTCTTCCGCTACTATGAAGACAACATGCGGATGTTTCTCGATCTGACGTTGAACCAGTGGATCAGCGTCGGACTGTTCGCGCTCGGCGTGTACCTGCTGCTCAGGAAGACCGACCAGAGAACGGAGAGGGTGAAGGCCGGGTAATCATCGGCCGGCTGGGGGGGACGTGTGATGGGGAAGCAAGACCGTTCCGGGACCTCGGACTGCGAGCGTGACCGCACGGCCCACGGCCCATCCATTCTCTCGCTCCCGACGCGTATGGCCGGGCACCTGTTGAGCGCCGGTGTTCAGGCCGCGGTCGATTTTCTCATCGAGGACCTCTGCGCCCTGTGCCGGTCGCAGGGCCCGCGGCGCGGGGAGTGGGAACGTAAGCCGGTACGTTACTCGAGCCATTTCCTGAAACCGGTCACGACGGCGTTTCTCGGAGTCTTCCCGCTTCGCAGTCACCCCGTCTGCGCACGCTGCGCGGCCGGACTGGAGCCGGCCGGGGGCGCCGGGCTGCTGGGGACCGCGGCACCGTCGGCGGTCGTGACCACGACCCGAGGCGAGCGGTTCGGCGCCCCGGGTGGGGCGCCCGGGCGGGGTGCGCGAACGCCACTTCGGATCCCGATCGTCTCCCCGTTTATGACCAACGATAACACACTGCAAATAATACATTTGGTCAAGTTCGACCGCTACGAAGCGTTGATTCCGCCCCTCGTGCGCGCGGTCCGGGACGCGCGCCGGCGGCACGGGGTCATCGAGGAGGGCACGGTGCTCGTGGCCACGCCGGCCAACCCCGGGACCCGCGCGGGTGGCAACCTGCCCGAGCGCATGGCGGAGCTCTTGGGCCACGAATTTGATATCCCTCTGATAAAACGTACGTTAAGAAAAGTACGACAAACGGCCCGCCAATCGCAGACGGCCCACGAGGAGCGCGCGCGCAACGTGCGCGGGGCATTCGTCTGTAGCGACGCGGGACTTCTCGGAAAACGGGTGATACTCGTCGACGACCTCGTGACAACCGGCGCGACGGCGGCATCCTGCGCCGGCGCGATTCTGCAGTCGGGAGCCGGGGCGCTCGAGGTGCTGTGTTTTGCTAGGGCTTTGTAGCGCTTTGACTTGACACGCCCGGATGGCCGCGGGTATCATGGGGACATTGGTCGGCGAATCGCCTCGCGTTGGCTCGAACGGGCCAAGGTTTTTTTTTGTTGGACCGGCCCGTACTGCGGCCATACTTTGTGAATCCAGGGACAACGATCGACCTCGGTGCTTCGGGGGAAACCTTCGTTTTCGACATGCTGGGTTTCCGGTTGCGTGCAGGAGGTAGTGATGGCAATTAGAGTGGCAATCAACGGATTTGGCCGGATTGGAAGACTCGTTTTCCGCCACGGCTTCCGGGACGACGACCTGGAATTCGTCGCGGTGAACGACCTGACCCAACCGGAGGTGCTTGCGCACCTGCTCAAGTATGATTCGGTGCACGGTCGTTTCCCGGCCGAGGTGGCGGTGGACGGCAGTACGCTCGAGGTCGGCGGGCGAAAGCTCGAGGTTCTCTCCGAGACGGACCCGGAGAGGCTGCCGTGGAAGGAACTTGGCGCGGAGGTCGTTGTCGAATCCACCGGGCGCTTTACGGCGCGCGAGAACGCCAGCAAGCACCTGAGCGCGGGTGCGGCCAAGGTACTCATTTCGGCGCCGTCGAAAGACTCCGATATCATGATCGTGATGGGTGTCAATCACGAAAAATATGACCGGGGGACGCACGATATCGTGTCCACGGCGTCGTGCACGACAAACTGCCTGGCGCCGGTCGCCAAGGTGCTCAACGATAGCTTCGGTATCGAGTGCGGGCTCATGACCACGATTCACGCGTACACGAACGATCAGAAAATCCTCGACCTGCCGCACAAGGATCTGCGAAGAGCGCGTGCCGCAGCGGTATCGATGATCCCGACGACGACCGGGGCGGCCAAGGCGGTGGCCAAGGTGTTGCCCGAGCTGGAGGGCCGGCTGGACGGCATGGCAGTGCGGGTGCCCGTCTCCGACGGGTCGCTCGTCGACCTCACCGTTCAACTTCGCCGGGCGACTTCCGTCGAAGGGATCAACGCCGCCATGAAGAGCGCGGCCGAAGGGGCGTTGAGGGGTTTCCTCGAGTACACGGAGGATCCCATCGTGTCGGTCGACATTATCGGAAACCCGCATTCGTCCATATTCGACGCGTCGGCGACGATGGCCGTCGGCGAGAAGACGTTCAAGATCCTGTCCTGGTACGATAACGAGTTTGGTTATTCCGGCCGCATGGTCGATATGGTGAAACTTCTGGTATAGCGAGCGTATGCGAAACATGAAGAAACTGAGCATTCGTAACTGTGACGTCGCGGGCAAGCGAGTCCTCGCCCGTGTGGATTTCAACGTTCCCATCGACCGTAACAAGAACATCACGGACGACACGCGGATCGTTGCCGCGCTTCCGACGATAAACAGTGTCGTCGAGCGCGGGGGCCGGCTGATTCTCATGAGCCATCTCGGACGTCCCCGGGGCAGAAGGGATGAGCAACTAAGCCTGGCGCCGGTGGCGTTCCGGCTTGGAGAACAGGTCGATTATCCAGTCAAGTTCGTCAAGGACTGCGTCGGGGAAAAGGTCAAGCACAAGGTCGACACGCTCCAGAACGGCGAGATTCTGCTGCTCGAGAACCTCCGCTTCAGCGCGGGCGAGGAGGCGAACGATCCGGAATTCGCGCGAGAATTGGCCTCGCTGGGAGACATCTACGTCAACGACGCTTTTGGCACCGCGCACCGCGCCCACGCCTCGACGGTCGGCGTCGCGGACCATTTCGATATCCGGGCCGCCGGATTCCTGCTGGAGAAAGAAATCGACGCCTTGACCGACGCGTTGGAGAATCCGAAACGGCCCTTCGTGGCGGTGCTCGGCGGCGCGAAGATACGGGGCAAGATCAACCTCATCCGCTCGCTGATGGACCGCGTCGACGTGCTTCTGGTGGGGGGCGGGATGATGTTCACGTTCTTCAAGGCCACGGGGTTGGAGATCGGTAACAGCGTTGCGGACGACGCGTACCTCGAGATGTGCAAGGAACTGCTCGATCGCCGCCGCAGCGGCACGGCAAGACTGCTGCTGCCGGTGGACTGTATCATCGCCCGCGAGATAGACGACAGTGCCGCGGCGCGCGAAGTATCGATCGCCGATATTCCGGAGGACTGGCTCGGTGTGGACATCGGACCGAAGTCGGTGGAGTTGTTCAAGCGGGAACTCGCGGAGGCCTCCACGATTTTCTGGAACGGCCCGATGGGTGTATTCGAAAGACCGGGATTCGCCGACGGCACCAAGGAAATCGCGATGGCGGTGGCGGACGGCGGTTCACGCGGTGCGACGACGATCGTCGGGGGAGGAGACAGCGTGGCGGCGATCAACCTGATGGGGCTCGGCGATCGCTTCAGCCACATATCCACCGGCGGGGGAGCGTCGCTGGAGTTCATGGAAGGAAAAGATCTCCCCGGCGTCGAGGCGCTTTGTGACGTTGCCGAAGCATCCTGCTAGCCTTCCCCGATCCATGCGGCCCCTGTGACCGACGGACCCGAACGATGAGCCGTAACAAACTCATTGCCGCTAACTGGAAGATGCAAAAGAGCATTGCCGAGGGCGAGGCCTTTGCGTCCGGACTGAAGACGGAACTCGCCTCGCTGCCGCCGCGTGACCTGGTCGTGTTCCCCCCCTTCTTCGCCCTGCCCGCCGTGGCGACGGCGCTCGAGGGCACGAGGGTTGCCGTCGGCGCCCAGGACATCTTTTGGGAGAGGGAAGGGGCCTATACCGGCGAAATATCCGGCGGCATGATCAAGGACGCCGGCGGGACGTACGCGCTCATCGGGCACTCGGAGCGCAGGCACGTCATTGGGGAGAGCAACGAAGTC
>JBHHVD010000026.1:0-36449 GCA_046754105.1 Candidatus Krumholzibacteriia bacterium | reverse complement strand
CCGGCGGGGCCGGTTCGGCCGGCGGGGCCGGTTCGGCCGGCGGGGCCGGTTCGGCACCGCGTGCACCCGCCACCAGCCGTACGCACCACATCGTTTCCTGCCCGGCTTGCGCGACCTTCTCCTCTACCGCGTCCCGACCACCCGCCGCCTCCCCTACGCGGAGCAGCACCGGCAGGTCGACGTGCGCCAGGATGGGGTGCACCTCCAGCTCGTCGTCCAGGACCGGGCCGCAGTAGATGACACATTTCGAATGGCTGCCGAGGTAGCGCGCGGCGCTGACGAAAACGTCCATTACGAACGGACTGTTGCGGGTCACCGGGAACGACCCCGCGCCGATGACACTGATGCCGCCCGGCGAGGCCTGCTTGATCGCGCCCAGCGAACTCCCGTAGAGGAGCATGTCGAGGAAACCCAGCGCGTCGTGCTGGGGAACCAGGCCGCTGAGACCCGCGGCGAGGAAATCGCAGTCGACCAGCAGCGTATCCGGTACCTGGTTCTGAAGCGTCCTGGCGAGAACGGCACCGAAGTAATCGCGGGTTTCGCGGTCGTCGTCCGTCGCGCACAGATAGAGGGATACCGGCCCGCGGCGGGCACGCGCGGTGAGGCCGGCGGCCATTGCCTGCAGCGGCCCGAGCAGGTTCTGTGGCAGCTCGCCGCCGAGGACCCTTTTCAGGTCCGGCGGCGAGACTCCGATTTCGTATGTCTTTAGATGTTCCACAATGCTTCCCGCCCGATACGGCCGCTACGGCGCCGCCAGCAGTCCGCGCAACGCCATCGAGAGGCCTGCGTCCTCCCCTTCGGGGACGCTCAGAAAATTGAGACGTATCTCGTCACCCTTGATACGTGAGAGAATGGGCACATCGAGCCCGCGCATCCGCCGTGCGAGTGCCACCGCCGCTTTCTCCGACTCGCATCCGATCACCAGCGCGACCGACGGCACCTCCGTCGCGGCAAACGTCCCGCCGCCGATGGCGGCGGCATCGTCCGCTGTGGAAACGCGGTATTCCGGGCGTGCCATCCCGGCGAGTTCTCCCGCCATTCGCTCCGCCCGCGCTCTGAGCGCGTCGATCCCGCACGTCGTCTGGCCGACGATCGGGATCTCTCCCGCCGGGTTGCCGTCGAACAGGTAGACGCGCATCAGCGCCTGAAGCGCGGCGATTGTCAGCTTGTCTACCCGAAGCGCCCTCCTCAACGGATTCTGCTGCAGTCTTGCGAGAAAACTCCGCTTGCCTACGATGATTCCCGCCTGGACGCCGCCGAGTAACTTGTCTCCGCTCATCGTCACGCAGTCCACCCCCGCCCGCAAAACTTCCTTCACCGCTTCCTCTCCACCAATCCCCGCGCCTTCGAAATCGAAAAACGACCCGCTGCCGAGGTCGTACACCACGTGGCAATCCTTCCGCCGCGCCAGCTCCACGAGCTCCGGAACCGTAGCGTCGTGCGTGAACCCCTGAATGTCGTAGTTGCTGCGATGCGCTCGCAGGAGAACGTCCCCGGCCCGTGCGACCTTTTCGTAATCGGCCACATACGTACGGTTCGTTGTGCCGATCTCCAGAACGTCGGACGCGGCTCGCTGCAGGATGTCCGGCAGCCGGAAACTGCCGCCGATTTCCACGAGTTCGCCGCGCGAGACGATGACGCGTCCGGGTGGCGAAAACGAGCCGACGACGAGGTAAACGGCACCGGCGTTGTTGTTGACCACCATCGCCGCTTCCGCCTCGGCGGCCATGCAAATCAGCTCGTTCATCTCCGCCCCACGGCGCCCCCTCGTCCCGGTGCCGAGGTCCAGTTCCAGGTTCACGTAGTGGTTCATGGCGTCGGCGACCGCCGAGCGCACTTTCGGCCCGAGGAGCGCCCGCCCCAGGTTGGTATGGAGAACCACCCCGGTGGCGTTTGTCACGCGCCGCATTCCTCCCGTCTGCAGCGAGCGCACCCGCAAGACGATGTGATCTACTAGCGCCCGCCGGGTCGCGTCGCGCCCACCGGTGAGCGGGCCGTGACGTCCCGCGCGGAACCCCTCCACCACCTGGCGAACCAGATGCGTCCACGGGAACCGGGGATGTGCGGCGCGCAACGACTTGACCTCTGCCGTCGCAAGCAGTTCATCTACCGGCGGGATCGAGTGCAGCGCCGATTTGGGTGTCGAATCTTCCATGTATCGTTCCGGCTCCGCCCGCTTCCAGGAGTGGATTCTTGGCTTCCGCATGCATAGATCTCGTTCTTTCCTTCTTATCACATGCCCTGGAGGCGGGTCAATTCCTGCGAGAGGGAGGTTCCCAATGCGGAAGCACCCCACTATAATCGCAATAAATCTTTACAAATTCAAGAGATGTCGCATAGCGTTAGTATTGAGTTGCATCAACCCTGATTTTCTGGCATGGCAGGGGTATCATGAAAAGACCTGTTCTAGCGGCGCTGATCGTCCTGGCGACCGTCATCGGGTGTGCGCGCCCGCCGGCGCCGAAGGGCATCCTCGTCTACAAGGGGCTCAGCGAGCAGCTGCCGCGCCTGGATCCGGGCATCCTTGGCGGGCGTCGCGTCCTGATCGACCCGGGCCACGGCGGCCACTTCATGGGCACGCTTGGCCAGGAGGGACTCCAGGAAGCCCGGGTCAACCTCGGTGTATCGCTCTATCTCTGGGGTCTCCTGCGCGAGGCGGGGGCCGAGGTCCACCTGACGCGATCGGCGGAGCGGGATTTTCTCACTCCTGCCGATTCCTCGCTTGCGGGCGAACTGGGGGTGCGCGTTGCCATCGTCGATTCGCTGCGCCCGGACATTCTGGTTTCGATACACCACAACGCCCAGAACGACCGGGACCCCCGGAAAAACGCCGTCGAGACCTACTACCGCTTCGGTGATCCGGCGTCGCGCGATCTCGCCTTCGCCGTCCATCGTCACCTGATCCGGAACCTGGGTATCGAATCGGGCGAGGTCCGTCCAGGCAACTATTTCATTCTAAGAAATATCGACATCCCGGCCATCCTCGGCGAGGGCAGCTATCTCACCCATCCCGAGGTCGAGGCGAGCCTGCAGCTTTCGGAGAAGCAGCGGCTGGAAGCCGAGGCGTATTTCCTTGGCATCCTGGAGTATTTTTCCCGCGGGGTGCCGAAGGTGGAGCGGTTGGCGCCGCTGGACTCGGCGTTCGTCGCCGTGCCGACGCTCTCTTTCGCAATCGACGACGTGGGCGGGCTGGGCATCGATCCGGGAGGCGTAGACGTCACGGTCAACGGCGAGACGGTGGAGGCCTTCCTGGCGGGAAACGGCAGGACCGTGCGGTACCAGCTACCGTGGGATTCGCCCAACGCCGAGTACGAGTTGTCGTTGCAGGTTCGCAACCTGCTGGGCAACTCCAGTTCCGTGCACCGGTTCGGCTTTGTAATCGACCTGCCCCCGGAGATCGCCACCTTCGACAACGCGCCGCTGGCGCTTCCCGCGTCGGGCGGCACCGTGCGCGTACGCGCACGCTTGCTGGATCGCCGCGGCCGGCCCGTCATTGACGGCTCCACAATACGCCTGCACGCCTCGCGAGGTGTGACCCCCGATTCCGTAGTGGTCGAGGACGGGTTTGCAGAGTTTCCACTTTCGATCGATGCCGTGACCGTTCCCGTACGGCTCACGTTGACGAGCCACGGTCGCTCGTTCGAGTTGGAGGTGCCTCCGGCTCGCCGGCCGACGACGGCGCTTCGCAAGGTCGTGATTGTAGATGCCCGTACGGCGGAGGGAATCAAACGCGCGCGCGTAACGTTCGGTGACACGCTGCTCGTCAATGGATCGAACAGCGGTGTGTACTTCCTGCCCGCCGACGTGGTCCCGCGTTTCGGCCGGCCCGAAAGCCCCGAGGCGTGGGTGGAAGCACCGGGGTACCGCCCGCGACCCGCCGAGTCGCTGAACAGCGCCACCGACACCCTGGCGCTCTCGCCCTGGTACGACGGTAGCCTGCTCGGTCGCCGTTTCATGATCGATCCGGAAGGCGGCTTCGATCCCGCGGCGGGGATGGGGGCGCTCGGGCTCTCCGGGCCTTTCGTCAATCTGCAGGTCGCCCGCTACCTCGAGGAGTACCTCGAAGCCGCCGGGGCCGAGGTCGAGCTTACGCGCAGAAACGAAGAAACGCTGTCCCCGCGGGACGTAGTCGCGGTAACGAATCGTTTTCGTGCGGACCGCTACGTGGAGATCCGCCATCGTAACGCACCTGCCGACAGCGGGCTCGTGGTCCACTGCCATTTTTTCCCCGGCAGCCGCGCCGGCCTGGGAATGTCGGAGACGGTGCAGCGAGCACTGTCCGGCTACCTCGGGCTACCGGCACGCGCGCCCAGCGAGACGGTGACATTTCCCCTCCAGCAGACCGCCTGTCCCGCCATCGTTGTGGCGCTGCCGTCCATCGCGGTCGTCGACGAAGAGCTGCGCCTGGGAGAACCCGGATACCAGCGCAAACAGGCGTACGGTATGTTTCTCGGCATCCTGGAGCACTTCGGCGCCGTGCCGGGTGCATCGGCCGAGGTCACCGTCATCGATTCGCTCCGCTCCAACTGGTTGATCACTCTCGATCGGACGTGGAGCCTGCTCTCCGACGACGAGGGCCGGGCGGTGTTCCCGTTCCTCCCCCCCGGGCGCTACCCGGTGTGGATACGGCGCGGCGATGTATCGATGGACGCCGGCAGCCTGGACGTAGAGGCCGGCGGACACCGCCGGTACCAGATCAGCGACCTTCCCGGGCGTTAGGCCCCATTCTTGCCAGTTTCTTGACCGCCCCCGGCAAAACGATTACGTTCAAATGGGGGAATACCGCCATGCTGCATACGTACGCCGAAAAACAGGCTGCCTACCGCCGCCGTCTCGCCATAACGACACCCGTCGCCGCGGTACTCGTGTTCCTGATTTTCGTAACCTCCGATGTGGTACCGTATTCCGAGCTCGAGGAGCGATTCGGCTGGGAGGGCGAAACCCGCATCCTCCCCAACATCACCATTCTCCCCGACGACGATCCCTTCGAGGACATTCGCCGCGACAGCCGCCTGGCCGCCATGGCCTCGATGGACGTAGATCTCATCGAGGAACGGGCCGAATCGGAGGGTGGAGAGAACACGCCCGTAAAGCCAAAGGACCCCGAGCCTCTTGCCCAGCCGGAGTTCGATGACGCCGATATCCGGCACTATCCCGCACATACCGACGTCTCCTACTCCGAGAACTACGTCATCCTCCATATGGTACAACCGGAGTACCCGCCGTTCGAACTGCTGCAGGGAATCGAGGGCGACGTCACCGTCGAGCTGCTGGTAAACGAAGAGGGAATGGTGGAGAACGCCTGGATTCTCGCCGTTCTCGGTCCCAAGAGCTTCGAGGAGGCGTCCCTGGCGGCGGTCCGCCAGTTTCGATTCCGCCCGCCGACCCAGAACGGCAAGCCCGTCCCCATGTGGATCCGCTTCCAGGTGCGCTTCCGGCTGCTCGGCTAGCGTCGTGACCCGGCCCTTCGGCCGGGCCCGGTCAGCGCAGGAAGGCGGTGAACTCGCGGACTTTCCCCGAAGTGACCTTGAGTATGGAGAGAGAATTGGCCGCGGTCATGCGTTGCGCCGCGCTTGCGTGAAGTTCCGTGTTGAGATAGTTTCGTACCTGGTCCCGGTCCGCCGCTCCGGCCTGCAGCGCCTGCAGCAGAAAGCGCGTTCCGAAATAGGCGGAGGCCGCCACCGGATGCGCCTCCACACCGAACGCCTCCTTGTAACGGGTGCGAAAGAGCTGGTGCGACTCGCGGTCGCGGCCGTGATGCGCTTCCCGGGGAAACAGCGCGCCTTCCAGCTCGCGCTGCGAGAGCCGGAGCAGCTTTTCGGTGTTCCAGTTGCTCAGACCCAGTAGCTGCACCTGCATGTCGTAGAAACTCACCTGCGGTAGCGCAAGGATGAGCTCTTCGACCTCGCCCGGTATAAAGAGCGCGTCCGGCGCCGCTTCACGTATCGTCTCCAACTGCTCCTTGAAGTCGGTGGCTCCGTCCTCGTAGTACTCTTCGGCAACGAGCTCGCCTCCGCGATTCAGCACTTCCTGCACGAAGTACTCGGCCAGCTTTCGCCTTTCCGGCGAGGACGGCGCGAGGACCGCGAAACGTTCCAGCAGCAGATCTTCGCGAGCGACCTTGGCCATCGCGGATACCTCGACCTCGGCCGACACCTTTGTGTGAAACACCCACGTTCCCACTTCCTCGATACGTTGCTCGGAAACCACGGGTGAGAGCATCGGGACTTTCCACGCGTTACACTCGATCGCCGCCGCGATCGAAGACACGGAGGACACCGCGCCGAGGATTGAGAGCACGCCCTCCTCGACCACGAGTTTGCGCACGGCACCGACGGCGTCGACCGGGTTGCCCTTGGAGTCCGCGGAGACGATGCTTACCTGAGCACCGGCCGCTGCGTTGTAGTCATCGACGGCCAGTTTGGCCCCCTGCTCGAAGTAGCGCCCGAACCGGGCCAGATTGCCCGTGCGCGGCAGCACCAGACCGATTCGGTCCGGCTCGAGGTATTCGATCCGGCGGGCGGGGTCGTCGCGATGGCTGGCCGCGAGCTGGAGTAGCTGCCTCACCTCCGGAGCCCTCTTGTGCTGGGGAAACTCGTAGAGCAGATTCGCCAGCAGTTTGTAGGCACGATCGTAGTTGCCACGCAAGAACTCCTGCTTGGCTATACCGAGGGATATCTCGCCGGCCAGCGGTGATGCGGGGTACTCCTTGACCAGCCGTTCCAGGTCGGGCAGCGCCAGGTCCCGGGTGACGTCGTTCAGCGCCGCCAAAGCCCGGTGTTCCATGTCCGGGTCGATCGGCGAGGCGAGCACGGCGGACAGCGCTCCCGCGCTTTCGTAGTACTTGCCGAGGTCCTGATATGCGGCGGCGGTCAAGAAAAGTGCCTCTTCGCGATAGGGGCTCAGGGGATACTTTTCGGGGATCATCGCCGCGTACTTCACCGCCTGCACGGGATCACCGGCCGCGCGGCTCGCCGTGGCCGCCGTCAACAGGACTTCGTCGGACCGTGCATAATCGGGAAGACTGTAGATGAGCTTACGGGCAGAGCGGTCCACCGTATCGAAGTCGCCGGCGGCGTAGGCAGCGGTGATCGCCGCATACAGGCTGTCCCCCTGGGCAAGGGAAAGCGCCCGGTCGCCGAGGCGGGTACCACCCGTCGTGGCGCAACCGAGACAGAGCAACACGCCGCTCGCCGTTGCGGCGAGCACCAGAACAACGTGCCTGGCGGCGTTGCTTGTCTTCATTTCAGAACCCAAGACTAGAATTCGCCGGGATCGAGGTCGCGCAAGTACTTTCGCAGCGCCTCGTCCGAAGCTTCCTTGTTCTCCTGGTTGTCTTGCAGGGTCCTCTTGTGATTCTCGAAAACGGACTCCGAAACGTATATCGGCGCCGCGCTGCGAATTGCCAGGGCGATCGAGTCGCTGGGACGCGCGTCGATCGCGTATATTTCATTATCACGCTGCAAATAGATCTTCGCGAAGAAAGTATTGTCCTTCAACTCCGTGACGACGATCTTGACCACGCTGGCCCCGAGACTCTCGACCGACGTCTTGAGCAAGTCGTGTGTGAGAGGACGGTCGAATTTTTTCCCCTGCAGCTGCAGTTCGATAGCCAGCGCCTCTGCGTGTCCAATCCAGATGGGAAGCACCTCGTCGTTCTCCGTCGCTTTGAGCAGAACGATAGGGTTCTCACGATTGTCCCTTACGAGTCCGCCTATTTCCACCCTCAAGTAATTCTTGCCGCCTTCGTTCAATGTAGTCGACTCCGTACGGTAAGGGGCGACAACAGAAACTCTAGTTCGATTCGTCGGATATCTTTTCGTTTAATTCGTCGAGACTCTCGAATTGCGGCAGAGGCCTGTTGAGATTCTTCAGCATCCACCTCGCCGAGTTCGCCACCTCGCTTTCCGGGTATTCATTGATAACCCGGTTGAACGCCCGGTCCGCGTCGACCGTGTTCTTGAGTTCCTCCGCATTGACGAAACCGATCATGAATATCGCCTTGGGAGCATGGGGACTCTTTGGGAATTTGTCAACAATCTCCTGGTAGTGGCGAAGCCGGTGGTAAGAGTCTGAACTCGTCTGCGCGAGGTTCCACAGCTCCTCCGGCGTTCTCTGTGTGAGATTGAACTCGTTCTCCAGATAATTCGTGACGTCGTAATTCTTCTTCAGCTCGGTGAACACCGCCGCTGAGGTATCATCGAGCTTGCGCAGCACGAATTCTCCCGCTATTTCCTCTCGCACGTCCTCAAATGGTTTCAAGACGGCGGGCCGGATCTCCGTTACGCGAATCAGTGAGTACCCTTTTTTCCAATTGATCGGCTCGCTGACGACGCCCTTGTCCAGCGAGAACACGACGTCGCTGATCTCATCGGAATAACCGATCCCCCGGATGTAGCCGCCCGGATTGAAGTACCCGAGATCACCGCCAAAATCCCTCGTGAGATCGTCCTCGGAGTATTTGTGCGCTAGCGTCGTCATCGGCTCGCCGGCGGCGATGCGCTTCTTGAAGTCCACGAGCTTCTCGCGGTCTTTCGAGAAGATGTGCTGGGCCCGGCGAATGGGAAGCGTCGTAAAGCGGTCGTGGTGTGCTTCGTAGTACTCGTAGAGCTCTTCCTCCGCCGGGTAGGCGAGGGGTTTCAGGTGGCGCTCGAAGTAGGCGTTTATGATCATTGCTCGTTCGTAGTTCTTGATCTTCTCGCGGAGCTCTTCGTCTTCCTTGAGACCCAGCTTCAACCCCTCGCGGAAGTACAGCTCCTGCTCGATCGCCTTGTCCGTCAATTCAGCCCTGCCGCCCGGCGTGTCGTATTCGCGCCTCTTGTTTTCCGGCAGCGCGTCCAGCGCCTCCTGCAGCTCCTCCCGGGTAAACGTCCACGCGTCCACCTTCGCCGCCAACTCGGCTTCGTCTGCGCCGCCCTGGGCCTGTTCGCTTTGCGAGGAGCAGCCGCCGATAAACGCGGCGGTCAATGCCAGTACGATCATCGAAATTCGTGCGCTTGTCATGAAAACCTCCAACGGTGCTTACAGCAGTTCTTCCCTGCTTGCTTTCTTCAAAATCTCAACAACTTCGCGGACCTGCTGGGCCCGCTCCCTCTTGCACACCAGAATGGCATCTCCGCCGTCCACCACCACCAGGCCATCCAGTCCCACGACGCCCACCGTCCTGTTGGGCGAAAAGACCGTGTTCTCCTTGCCGTCGATCACAACGTGGTCTCCCACCAGCACGTTACCGACGTCATCCGGCGTGTAGACTTCGCGGATGCTCTCCCAGCTGCCAACATCGTTCCAGTAGAAATCGCTCTTGAGAACGACGACGTTCTTCGCCTTTTCCATGATGCCGTAGTCCACCGATATGGAAGGGACCCGCGGGTACATGGAGTTGAACACCGATTCGAACGCGTCCGTTCCAACTCGTTCCTCCAGGGCGGCGAGCACCGAATGCAGCTCGCGCAGGTGTTTCTCGATGGCCCCGAGTATGGCACCCGGTTTCCAGAAGAACATGCCGCTGTTCCAGAAGTAAACTCCCTCCTCGACGAACTTCCGCGCCCGCCCCGGCGTCGGCTTCTCGTGAAAAGAGCGCGCCTCGAACAACTCGACGCCCCCTGTTTCCTGGATCTTGCGGCCCACCTGTATATAGCCGTATCCCGTTTCCGGCCGCGAGGGCGTGATCCCGAACGTCAGCAGGCAGTCGTTGTGCCGCGCGTACTCCTCGGCCGCACGGGTCAACTCCTCGTAGCGATCCATATCGCCGACGAGGTGGTCCGCCGGCAAGACCATGAAGGGTTCGTCCCCAAAACGATGCCGAACCAGCACCGCCGCCAGCCCGATGCTGGCGGCCGTGTTGCGGCCCTGCGGTTCGGCGACGATGTTCCCGGGGTCCACACGGCCCTCGATCTCCGCAGCGACCGCGGCGTGCTGGGAAGCGGTGGTTATGACGAACGTCTCCTCGGGCCGCGACACGCCGCGCACGCGGTCCAACGTCAGGGCGATCATGCTTCCGCGCCCCGTCAGGTCCAGAAGCTGCTTGGGCGTGTTGCGGCGGCTGCAAGGCCAGAACCTCTCGCCGACACCCCCTGCCATGATCACGGACAGCACGTTGGCCACGCCTCCCGCACGCTGCTACTGCTTGACAACCCACACCTTAATCGGAACGCTGACCTCGCGGTGCAGTTTGATATCAACGTTGTAGACTCCGACCTTTCTGATCGGTTCCTCGAGCATTATCTGGCGCTTGTCGACTTCGAATCCCTGACCGGCCAGCTCCTTCGAGATATCGGCGGAGGTCACGGAGCCGTAGAGCTTGTCCTCGTCGCCCACCTGCACCGTGATAGTGCATGACACCTCGGCCAGTTTCTCGGCCTTTTCCTGCGCGCCACGCATCTCGTTGCGGTCTCGCCGGTGCAGTACCTTCTCCTCTTCCGCAAAGACTCGCCGATTGGACTCGCTGGCCGGAATGGCGAAGTTGTGCGGAAAAAGGAAATTCCGCGCGTATCCTGGTTTTACCTTGACCGTATCGCCGCGGCTTCCCAACGGGGGAACGGCCTTGAGCAGAATGACTTCCACACCAACCTCCTTGAATCACGCGTGGCTAGCGGTAGTACTCGCGAACGAACGGCACCAGCGCGATAACCCGGGCGCGCTTTATCGCCATCGCAAGGATGCGCTGGTGCTTGGCGCACGTCCCCGTGATCCGACGCGGACTGATCTTGCCGCGATCGGTCATGAACCGCCGCAAGCGCCTTTCGTCCTTGTAGTCAACGTAATTGATATCGTCTTTGCAGAACTTGCACGGTCTCCGGGACCGTATTTGCTTGTCCTTCTTTCCTTTTTGCCTCTTCAAGACTCCTCCTTCTCATCCGGGGTGGGCGTATCGGCAACAGCCGCCGCCGCGGCCTCTCCTCTTCCCGAGGCTGCCTTTTCCTCGTCCCTCACGATCATGTGACGGAGGACATTCTCGTCGATCCGCAACTGCCGGTTGAGTTCGTCGATCACCTTGCCGCTACCCTCGAATTTGTAGAAGTGATAGAAGCCTTCCTTGTGGTACTTGATTTCGTAGGCAAGCCCTCGCTTGCCCCAATCGTCGAGCCCCTTGAACGCGCCACCCTGCGAAGTGATAATGTCCGTGTACTTCCTGGCGCTGCCCTCGAGCACTTCCGTGCCGAGCCCTGGGGCATAGATCACCGCACACTCATACTTGTTCAACGAGAAAGCACCTCCCTCTGGACGTTTGACTTCCCGGCGCTCTGGGTGAGAGCCGGGGAGTAGAAAGGTCTATGAAATGTCAGCGACGTCGCGTCCGCCCGCTGGCGGCGCGATCGGCGCCCGGGCCCGGCCGCCGTGACCGGGCGCCAAGGAATATAGCAGAAAGGGCAGGCACGGTCAATCGCTTTGCCTCAATCGGCCGGGTTATGGACGTTCATCGCGTGATCGAAGCCCTTGCCGACGATATCCCAAATGCATTCCACGGCCCGCGTGAGCTGCCGCTCCACTACCGGCCCCTCCCCGGCCGTGAAACGCCCCAGCACGTAGTCCGCCGCGTCCACTTCGCCGGGCACCGGTCCCACACCCAGACGCAGCCGGGGGAATCCAGAATCTTCGAGGGCGGAAATGATTGACTTGAGCCCGTTGTGCCCGCCGTCGCCCCCCCGCCGTCGCAACCGCAGTTGCCCCAGCGGCAGGTTGATGTCGTCGGCGACGATGAGCAAGTTGTCTCGTTCAAACGGAGTGTGCCGCGCGAGCTCCAGCACCGCGGTGCCGGAGAGGTTCATGTACGTCTCGGGCTTGACGAGGACCATCCGCGCGCCGTGGTGTGTTACTTCCGCCAACTGGTAATGCCGCGAGGGGGACCGCCAGCGGCGGCCGTGTTCGGCGGCCAACCGGTCGAGGACTAGGAAACCCGCATTGTGCCGGGTCCCGCGGTACCGCGGCCCGGGGTTGCCCAGACCGAAGAGTGTCATCGTGGGGCGCATTGTCCTGCGAGCGTGAGAATGCGTGGGGTACGCCTAGCCGTCGCCCTCTTTCGCTTTGTCCTGCCCCTCGCCTTCGGCCTTTTCTTCCTTGCCCTTGGCGATGACCTCGGGTTCCTCTATGGCCTCTTCCGCTTCTTCCTCGGCCACCGGCTCGGCCTCTACCTTCGGCGGAACCACGATGGCCAGGGTCGTGTCCGGATCGTCGAGAAACTCGATATCGGGGTATCTTTCCACGATCTCGTTGAGGTGGATCGAATCCTGGATCCCAAGCTCGGTGACCTCGATTTCGATCGAATCGGGGATGTGGCGGGGTATACAGCGGATGGCGAGTTCGCGTGAGTGCTCGAGGATTCCGCCCATTTCCTTGACCCCGCGCGGGTCACCCTTGAGCACCACCGGCACGTCGAGCCGGATCTTCTGGCCCTTGCGAATGTACTGAAAATCCACATGCAGCACCTTTCCGGTCGCCGGGTGCTGCTGGACTTCCTTGATGATCGCGTTACACTCCTTGGTCACCTTGCCCTCGATACCAAGATCGACGATCGTGGTCTCCCATCCCGAGACCAGTATCTTACGCAAATCCCTTTCGCTGAGCGAGATGGCCACGTTTTCGTCTTCGTGGCCGTAGATGACGGCCGGTATCCGGCCTTCCGCACGGACCTTCCGCGCCGCTCCCTTTCCCATGGGCTCACGGCATACGGAAACGAGTTTCTGAGTCTGCATTACTGATCACCTTTTCTTTATCTCGTGGGTCATACGAATAACGTGCTGACTGATTCGTTAGAATGAATACGTTTTATCGCCTCGCCAAGGATCGGGGATACATCCAGGACCTTCACTTTGGCGCAGCGCGTCGTGTCAAACGGGATGGAGTTCGTCACCACAACGGCGTCTATGGGCGAATTCATGATGCGTGCGCACGCGTCTCCGGCGAAGACCGGGTGTGTGGCGCATGCAATTATCGACTGTGCTCCCCGCCGATCGATCTCGATCGCGGCCTCGACCAACGTCCCGGCCGATGAGATCATATCGTCCAGTATCACGACGTTCCGGCCCTCCACCTCACCAATCAGATTCATCACTTCTGACTTATCCTTGTCGGACCGCCGCTTATCAATGATGGCCAGGTCGGCGTCCAGGCGCTTGGCGAACGCCCGCCCCATCTTGATACTGCCAACGTCCGGGCATACGATTACCGGACTACCGATTTTCTGCTCCTTGATATGTTCGAGCAGCACCGGAGAGGCAAAGAGGTTATCCGCCTGCAGGTCGAAGAACCCCTGGATCTGGGTCGTGTGCAGGTCCATCGTCAACACGCGATTTGCTTCGGAGGCGTCTACGAGTTTCGCCACGAGCTTGGCGGTAATGGGCACGCGAGGTTGATCCTTTCGATCCTGCCGCGCGTATCCGTAGTACGGAATCACGTTGGTGATTCTCTCTGCCGACGCGCGGAAACATGTGTCGTTGAGAATCAACAGTTCCATCAGGTTCTCCGCGGGCGGTTGTGTCGATTGAACGATAAAAACGTCCACGCCCCGGATATTCTCGTTTACTTTTGCCCTTATCTCGCCGTCGCCGAAACGGTCGAGCAACACATCGCAGAGTTCCACCTCGAGGTAAGCCGCTATTTTCTCAGCCAGGCTCCGGTTCGAACTACCGGAAATGATCTTCAAGCCGTTCATTTTTTTCACTCCAAAAAAAATGGATAGGCGGCAATGCTTGCGTGCCTATCGGTCGTCGCATCGGTGGCTGGGGCGGGAGGATTCGAACCTCCGAATGCAGGTACCAAAAACCTGTGACTTGCCACTTGTCTACGCCCCAAGATTCCTTGGGTACTAGTATTCTCTGCTTTCTTGTCGCGCTTGTCCCTCAATCGGAGCTTCGATCGTGCTGGCGCTGCCGGCCACGCGCCTTTCTGATTCGCCTCCCTGTTTGCCCACCTCTTCACGGTATTTCTCGAGGACGATATCCTCCATCCACTTCCTCGTCGTGTTATTGATGGGATGGGCAATGTCTTGATAGTCTCCATCCTTGCGCTTCCGACTCGGCATCGCGACAAACGTTCCGGATTGGCCGCTGATGATCTTGAGACCGCGGATCACGAAGCAATCGTCGAGTGTGATGCTTGCAAAAGCTTTCAGTTTGGCGTCATCGCGCAAGGAAATTCTCACCTCGGTGATCAGCATCAAGCTTCTCCCTTTTGAATGCCCACGCCGGCAAGGGCCCTAGGGGCGTATGTCGACAGCGCGCGCACTAGGTTTCGCAACGGCGGTGAAGAACCCCCGCACCGAGAATTCTCCGGCGAGTTTCTTTGCTTTCGCTTCGCTTTCGTAGATAGCGAAAAGCGCTGAACCGCTCCCACTCATTGCTGCATGACGCGGTCTCGTTGCCAGCAATTCTCCGAGCGCTTCGGAGACCTGTGGGTAGGAAGGACATACGATGTCCTCCAATGCATTCCTAAAGCTGAAAGTGGCAGTAGGAAAGCGAGCCAAAAGCGAGTTAACCGCCTTCAGGTTAATCCGATAGCGATGCCTTGTCAACGTCAAATTAACGTTTTTGTACACATCCGCCGTGGAGATGCTGATCGGGGGCTTCACGATCAGGAAATACCCGGCCCGCAAGGGCTCGAGGGGGGTCAGGACCTCTCCCCGCCCCTGCCCCAACATGGTGCCGCCACAGAGCATGAAGGGCACATCGCTGCCCAATTCCAGGGCCAGATCTCCCAACTCGGCCGCGGACGCGCCGAGCCCCAGCGCGCGGTCGGCGGCGAGGAGCACGGCCGCCGCGTCGCTGCTACCCCCGCCCAACCCGGCGCCGGTGGGTATCCGTTTGTCGATATGGATCTTCGCCCCGATCTCGCGGCCGCAGAACCGGGCCACTTTCGCGACGGCGCGGTAGCAGAGGCTGCCGGGGCCCGTCGGGATGGCGGGGTCCGAACAGTCGATGTCGATCCGGCCGCTGTGGTCGAATTCCAACTCCAATTCATCGTAGAGGTTGACGCTCTGCAGGATCGTCTCCAGCTCGTGGTAGCCGTCGCGTCGCCTGCGGATGATCTCAAGCGCCAGGTTGACCTTGGCCCGTGCGCGGGCACGGTAGCGGGGGTAGGGGCTGCTCACGTCGCCTTGGCTTGCTCCTCACCGCTCCCGTAGACGGACAGGGGCGGCTGGCCGGGGTCGGAATAGCTGTCGAACAGACGGCCCCAGGGCGTCTTCGCAAAAGCCTGGATCCTCCTGCGGCCGACGGTTGGATACCAGAAGTAATCGTGGTAGACGTTCGAGGCAAGGGGCGCCCACACTACCAGCGGTGAATGAAGCAGCAGCCGCTCCAAGAAGCGCAGCGGGCCCAGCCGCAGCATCTGGTCTCCCCAGATAACGAGGCTCTTCCGGGTCGAGAATCCGAAGTTGACGTGCGAGATGTCCTCGCCCGCGACCTCGATCTTCCCGATCCGCCCTTCGCCCAGCCCCCTCTCCGTTGCCATGCGGATATAGGGAATGTCCATCGGCTCGAAGCCCATCATCTTCGCCGCCACCGCGTCGATGGCCACCGAATCGGCGCCGGCCAGTATTACGTTCTGCACTTTCGGAAACATCGTCCGCGGCCCCGCCCCGTCGCCTGCCACCGTACCGTCCATGACGGCGAAGACGTTCGGGTGCAGTTCCCGCTGCATGTAGAGCAGATCGACCAGCACTTCGTGGATGTACTTGTGCGCGTAGTGCCGGACCTCCTTGAGGAGACCGCCAAACGCGTTCTTTATGGCGCCGGTGGTTACCGAATGGCCGTGCGTCTTGACCGTAGGCAGGTGCAGAATGTCCCGCCCCTGGTAGATCGCGGGAATCTCTATGCCTTCCGGGAATATATGGTTGAGCTTGAGCAGCTTGGATTCGAAACGGTGGACTTTCCACTCGACCTCGGTAAGCGGATGGAAGGCGCAGCCGTAGTTGCGCAGCACGGGAAGCCAGCGGTTGTTGCGAGCGCCCTTCAGCGGATCGGTTACAACGGTCTTGTTCTCCACCGGGAGTACCTGGTCCGGCTTGTAGCGATCCTCGAGCAGCGTCTTGAGAACCCCCTCGAGTTGCCACGGCTGGCTCGAGCAGGCGGGAAAATACTTCGTCCACGACAAGTTGAGCTTGAGCAACAACTCGCGCTCGCCGGTGAGGTGGCTTTTCCACCCGGCAAGTTCCATTACACGCTTGTAGTCCGACAGAATCGTCTCCGGCCGGGTCCTTACGACGGACACAACAGATGCCATGGTCTGCGTTCTCCTGCTGGTGGAGTTTTCCGTTCGTGCCCCCCGGGAATCTTCGTGCCGAAGTTCCCTGGGGCGCCCGGTTCTTCGGGCTCCGTGCCGGCGTTCTCCTGCGGCGCCTTTCTCTTACCGCTCCGTCGGGGCACCGCCTTTACGGGCGCGCGGCTCCGGGCGGCTCCGTACCGGCGTTCTCCTGCGGCGCCTTTCTATTTCCGCTCCGTCGGGGCACCGCCTTTACGGGCGCGCGGCTCCGGGCGGCTCCGTACCGGCGTTCTCCTGCGGCGCCTTTCTATTTCCGCTCCGTCGGGGCACCGCCTTTACGGGCGCCGTCAGGAGCAACGCCGCTTAGAACCTCCGAAGTATATTAGAAAACGTGGAATATCGCAACCACGAGCAGAATCCACACGAACACGTCGATGAGGATAAAGCGGTCGCTGAGCAGCATCTCCGAGGGACTGCCTCCCTCTTCCTTACTGTAAACCAGATAAAGATAGCGCATGACGCCGATCAGGACCAGCGGGATCGTGTAGATCAACCGCGTGGTGCCGAAGTGTGAGACGGTATCGGGCCATATCGTGTAGATCGAGTAGGACAGCACGGCCCCCGCCGATGAGACGCTGACCAGTTGGTCGATGAGCACCGGCGAATACTCGGCCAGGGCTGCACGGTGACCGCTCGCGTCATCGAGGGTCCGTAGTTCGTAGCGCCTCTTGCAGAACGCCAGAAAGAGCGACAGGAACAGCGTACATATCAACAGCCAGGGCGACAGCTCTATGGTCGAGTCCGTGACCACCAGCGCCTCCACGCCGCCGATGGCTCGCAGAACAAAGCTCAACGAGATACTGACCACGTCGAGCAGCACGACACGTTTCAGCAGGAAGGAATAGAACAGGTTCAACCCGAAGAACACGGTCGCCACCGCGAAGAAACTCGGACCCACGCGGTACGCGAAGAACAACGCGGCCACCCCGATGGCCGCGGCGAAAACCACTACCTGGCCCACGCGCAGATGACCCGCGGCGAGCGGTCGTCCTCTCTTGCCCGCGTGGAGTTTGTATTTTTCAACATCCGCGATGTCGTTGATGAGATAAATCACACCGGACAGCGCGCAGAAAATCAAGAACGCCTGCACGCTCTTCACGAGGAGCGTACCGTTTGTGATATTCTGCGAAAAAATCAGGCCCGCGAACAGGACGAGGTTTTTCGTCCACTGCCGCGGTCGCATCGCCACGAAGAAGTAATAGGGAGTCCTCATCAGGATCACGGGGCGCTATTCGATCGACGCCCGTATGCCGCGCGCCGGGTCTGTGCACAACAGCGTGTGCAGGCCGCCGAGCAGGCGTACGCGTTCAGAGTCCTCGACGTCCCGGGGTGCCCGCAGGCACTTCTCGACCGCCGCCATCAACTCTCCGCCGGCCGGGTACAACGGACCTACCACGACGCTCGCGCCGGGAATGGCAGATCGCTCGATTGCCTCCGCGGGAAACAACGTACTACGTTCGCCCGCAGGCCGCCCCTCGTCTTTCTTGTCCAAGCTGCCTTCACGAAAGAAGTTCTTCAGATCCCGTTCGCCGACGGGGGTTTCGATCCGCGGCACGATCAGCGCCCTGCCGCTCGCTCCGGCCGCCGCGTCCACACACAGCGCCACCGCTTCCGGGTCGAAAACGGAGAAACTCTCCCCGCTCCCAACACCTGCAGGCGATGTGTCTTCCAGTATTTCCAACAGCCTGCGTTCGGTCAGAATCGTGGCGACACGAATCACCTGCGGCGAGGGGATGCCGGGAGAGTTCAACATGCGCGCTTCGCTCACCGAGAGAAGCTTGGCATCGTCGTCGGCCGCGGATACATTCTCCCAGAATGAAATCAGCACGATGGATTCTACCGGGTGGCCGGCGACGGCTTCGACCAGGGCGTCGGTCGAGCGCACGACGCTTCTCCACAAAAACTCGCGCTTGTTGACGGCCGGGGCTGCGTGAACGGATACGCAGTGAAACACGACCTGCGGGTTGCAGCTTTCCACGATCCGGACCGCGTCGGCGGTCTCCTCCAACCTGCCGATATAAAACGTGCAGCCCCCGGCCTCGAGCGGCCCGAAGCGCGCAATGTCCCATGGCGAATCCACTTGCACCGTCACCCGCGCCCCCAGCCCCGACAATCGCTTCGCCATCGCGGGGCCGATGCCGTGTCCACCGTGTGTCAGTAGCACGCGCTTACCGGGATAAAACCGATTCGATCGTTCCCCGTTGTGCAGCGGCAGCGTTCTGTTCATTCCGCGGCTTATGCGGTCGAACAAGACGGCGCCCGGCTCCGGCTTCTTGAGGTAACGAGTGTCTCGGGTCTCGAGTGAGACTCCCGCCGCCCGGGCAAGATTGACGACGTCGTAGAGCCGCGCATCCGGCAGCGACGATATCCCGAGCACCAGCGAGTCCACCGCGTATTCTCTGCAGATCGCCGCGAGCCTCGCGAGCGGCCCTCTTATGGGTGTTCCCTGCAGCGCCAGCCCTTGTTTGTCCTCGTCGTCATCGATATAACACACGACGGACACGCTCTTGTCGTGGGTGTTTCGTATCTCGCGTCCAATCCGCTCGCCGTAGTCCCCCGCCCCGATCACCGCCACGCGCTTGATGTTCCCACTGAGAGTTTCCTTTCCGAACTCGTGGAAGAGACGTGACGCGAAACGCGTGCCCAGCAAAGCCGAGGTGAGCAGAAAAAACTCGATAATAAAGAGCGAACGAGGAAACGCCACGAAACGATAAAAAAGCACGAGCAGGACGACTATGATCGCCGAACCGCTGGCAACCGCCTTGACGATACGAACGACATCCGGCGTGCTCGTGTACTTCCACACCCCGCGATACAAGCCGTAGTAATAGAAACACGCGCTCCTCACCACCAGCACCAGCGGGAATGCCTTGAGCACCGCCACGCCTTCCGCTTCCGTGAAACGGAAATTCATGCGCAGAAAATACCCGCCGAAATAGGCAACACCGGTCACGAGCAGGTCACCGGCGACGACCAGCACCGTTCGCCGTTCCCAGAAGAGCCGGTCACCCCTTTCCAACCCGCGGATTTTCAGTATCAGCGCGGTAAAAATGATGACCCAGCACAGGGTCAGGAAGAACGGGAAGAATCCTCCCGCTTTGAAGAAAATCAGGGCGCTCGAGCCGAGCAGTATGGTCAACGCGTACTCGAGAACCGTCACCTGTTTGTGATTGAGCCCCAGGGACAGCAGGCGCTGGTAGTAATGCGTGTGATGGGGCTGAAAAATCCTTTCCCCCTTCAACGCGCGCTTGGCCAGGGTCAGCCCCGCGTCGAGAAACAGCGAGGAGAGCATCAGCACCGGTATAAAAAACGGTATCTCCGGGCTCAAGCCGTTGCCCATGATAGCGACGCACGCGAACACGAAACCAAGAAACGTGCTGCCGCCATCACCCATGAAGAGCCTGGACGGCGGAAAATTGAACTGCAAGAACCCGACGGAGCCGCCCGCGAGAACCAGGCACAGCAGGGCCAGGGGGACGTGGCCCAGCATGTAGGCGATCAGTGCGAGGAAGGTCGCGACGATAAAGGCGCTGCCCGCGGCCAGCCCGTCGACGCCGTCGACAAAATTATAGAAATTGATACTGGCCAGGACGAATAGTGCCGTGAATGGTACTGCCAACGGACCCAGGTCGATCGTTCCTACGAGCGGCAGGAAAATGTGATCTACGTAGTGTCCCGCCGCCATCACGACCGCGACGGCGGCTCCCTGCGCCAGGAAGCGTACATAAACCGGGAGCGAGCGGCGATCGTCCAGCAACCCCGCCGTGAAAACGATCACTCCCCCCGCGGCGAGCGGGAGGTACGCCGCCATTCCGGGCCGTATGAACAGCAGGAACAGATACACGAGCGTGAACGCACCCACTATGGCGATTCCGCCAAAGCGCGGCTTGGGCACCTCGTGCGAGCTCCGTTCGCTGGGTACGTCGATGAACGTGCTGCGCAGGCGAATCCTGAGGAGCAGGACGGTGCCTATATACGATATTGCAAACGAGAAAACGAACGCGCTGAGACCCGTCATGGAGGTCAATCCTTTCAGAACCGATCATCCTCCGCATTTTGGGTACTGAGGATACGCGCTGGCTTGCGGGCGAGACAAGGGCTTTCTCCCGTCAACGGCGCGTGCGAAGGGATTTCACGATACCCGGCATCTCATCTTTGAGATTGTGCTTGGCACGGTATCCGAGCTCTGCCTGGATGCGAGACGAGTCATAGCAGGAGGACCCCAAGAGCTTCTCGAACGACGGGGAATCGAAGGGGAATGGCCGGCCGACCACGCGGGCGAAACCGTCCCCCACCTTCGCGAGTATTCTGAGGGATGTCAGGGGCACGGTCCACGGGGGCACGCGGCGGCCGAGGGCGAGGCAAATCCATTCGTACAGCTCGCGTGTGTTGTAGTCGCAACCGTCGCTTACGATAAAAACACGGCCGTTGGCCTCCGGCCGGGCCGCGGCCAGGACCATCGCTTCGACGAGGTCTTCCACGTGCACCATCGAGCGCCGGTTGCCGCAGCGCGGCATCGGAGGGAAAAAACCTCGCTCCACGCCGCGTATCATGCGCGCCAGGTTGCCCTTCGCGCCGGATCCGTACACGAGCGTCGAACGCAGCACACATCGATGGGGAATGCCGGGCCCCTCCAGCACCCGGACCTCCGCGCGGCGTTTCGATACGCCGTACGGCGATCGTGGCCGGGCCTCGGCACCCTCGTCGAGACGGGCGATACCCCCTTCCCCCATCGCCTTGACGGAACTGAGAAAAACGAACCGCTTGACTCCCGCGGCCGCGGCCGCGCGCAGAAGGCGGTCGGTTCCACCCACGTTCAACTTCTCGTACGCCGCCGGGTCCGCCGTGCCGGAGTCATGCGCTTTGCCAGCCAGGTGAAAAACCGTGTCCACCCCGCGGGCTACCGATTCACGAAGCGGCGACTCCGCCTCCAGGTCGGCGAGCGCAGCCTCATCCCACGGCCCCGGGCGCGAACGGCGGAGCAGCGCCCGGACACGACCCCGTGCACGCAAGCGCCCGCACAGTTCGCGGCCGACGAACCCGCTGGCCCCGGTTACCAGGTATACCGGTTTCCCGCTCATGATTCGGTGCCCGCCAGCGACCGGTACACGTCCAGAGTTTGCCGCACGACCAGTTCTTCGGAGAAGTGTTCCGTAACCAACTCGCGCCCGTTCGCCCCCATCGCCGCGCGAAGCTCCGGATCACCGGCCAGTTTTCGGATCTTCTCGGCGAGCGCGGCGGCGTCGCCGGGCGGTACCAGGAAGCCGTTTTCTCCGTCGCGTACGATCTCGCGGCATCCTGCGGTGTCGGTGGCGATGATCGGCAGCCCGCAGGCCGCCGCTTCGAGCAGGCATCTCGGGACGCCTTCGCCGTAGGTGGTCGGCAGCACGGCGACGGCCGACCTGCCCCAAATCTCCGGAACGTCGTCCCGTTGTCCCAGCCACTCGACATGGCCCGCCTGCTGCCACGAGCGCAGCCGGGACTCGGCGATCGACGCCGGATTCTCGGGGTCGGGCGACCCCACGAGAAGAAAACGGATGTTCTCCCCCTCGTCGTGCAGCCGTTTCGCCGCCTCGACCAGCTCTCCGATGCCCTTGTTCCACAGCATGCGGGAGACCAGGGTGACCACGACGTCCGCGGGCTGCGGGCTCGGCTTGAAGAGGCGCACGTCGACCCCCGTACCCCGGATCAACACCATTTGCTCCGGCCGGGGCCTGCACGCGGCCGTCAATACATCGCGGTCGTCCGGGTTTTCGAAAATCATGCGGACGTTCGATTTTCGGAGCACCGAACGAAAAGTCGCCTTCAACAGCTGCTTCAGCACCCGCGCCTTCCACTCGCGCGATGTGAAGACGTAGCCGAGTCCTGCCACCGTACTCACGGAGGCGGGCACCCGGGCCAGCCTCGCGGCCACCGAACCGTACACCGCCGGCTTGAGCGCAATGTGGTGCGCCAGTTCCGGTTTCTCACTGCGGTAGATACCGGCGACGGCGAAGAGCGCCCGCAGTTCGCGCCACGGGTGCAGCGAGCGGCGCCGCCACTGCAGGGGAATGAGTCGAAACCCCTCGCCGGTGATCCGCTCGCCGTGATTCGTCACCCGCGTCGCCACCACCACTTCGAAGCCGGCGTCGCGCGCCGCCCGCGCCACCGGCAGACGGTGCAGGCAGAAATACCAGTCTTCGGTCACCAGATAGAGAATTCTCGGGCGTTGCCTGCCGGCCCCCGCCGCGGCACCGGCCGGCGGCTTGCGCTGTCCCGTCATCGTGCCTCCGTTCTCAACCCGTTCAACGTGGCGAGAAACGCGGGGCCGTTACCGGCTACCGAGTAGCGGTCGATGACCTTGCGTCTTGCCGCGGCCTTGATGTTCCTGCGCAGTTCCCCGTCTGCAAGGAGACGGGCAAGATTGTCCTTCCACTCCCCGAGGTTGGCACACAACAAGCCGTCCACGCCGTGCTCGATGATGTCCGCGTTAACGCCTACGTTGGACGCCACCGGCGGTATCCCCAGGGCCATGTATTGCAGTATCTTGAACCCGCACTTGCCCCTGCCCCATTCGGTGTCTGGCAGCGGCATTAGACCGATATCGACCACCAGCAGGTCCCCTATCTCGGATTCCTTGCTCCACGGCACGAACTCGATGATATCGGCGTCAAAGTCAGGCACGTGATCCGCAATGACGCGGATCGCAAAACCGTACTCGGAGCGCAACGCCCTGAGGACGGGCATCAGGGGCTGCAGGTACGGAATCGTGGAATGCGTTCCCGTCCAACCGATTACCCTCGCGCCGCTATCCTCGCTGACCAGGCAATGATAGTTTTCGGTATCGACCACGGTCGGGTTTACAACGACGTCCGGGTTGTGGCGTCGCGCGAAATCGGCCAGAAACTCGTTGCCACACGAAACACGACCGCTCCATCTGCAAACCTGACCGACTTTCGAATGCCACCTGAGCCTGTCCGCTACTGGGTTGGCCCTGGACGCGCGGCGCATCCAGATCGCGTCATCGAAGTCGTACACCGACCGCTTCCTGAAAAGCCGCATCACCAACCACTCGAAAACGGGTGGACCCACCGGTGCCATCTCCCGATGAACGAACACGGCGTCGTAGCGGCGCAGGATCGCCAGGGCCCGCAGTCGCCGGAGAAAACCGCGCACGAGGCCCGCCAGTTTCGACAAACGGTTCCCCCGCTCGTACAAGACACTCCAGGATTTCCGGTCCCAAAACGGGGAATCGTCGAACTCGATCCGTTCCCTCTCGAGGAGCGGGAAATACTGCTCGTAGCGGAAGCGCTGGCTCGCGGCTTCACCTCGCGGATAGGGCGAGAAAAAAAGAACTCTGCGGGAGGCGTTCTTGGGCATGTCACGAGTGCCACCCGGCCGGTCCCACCGGCCGGGGGCGTGGGTCACTTCGTGCGGGAACCATCGGGGGAAAACATCGCCGACTCGACCATCCGGCAGATCAGGTGGATCAGCACGAGGTGCATTTCCTGGACGCGCGCCGTGTCCGAATCCGGTATGCGAACGGCACGGTCGCTCTCCGAGGCCACCGGGCCGCCGTTCTCACCGGTCAGGGCGAATACCTTCAACCCGGTCCCGCGCGCCGTTCGGCAAGCGCGCGTGACGTTCTCGGAGTCGCCGCTCGTGGACAGTGCGAGCAGGCAATCACCACTCCTCGCCATGCCGTCAATCTGTCGCGCGAACACTTCGGCGAATTCGTAGTCATTGGCTATCGACGTCAACGCAGCGCTGTTATCTGTCAGGCAGAAGACGGGCAGCGAACCGCGATCCATTCTGAACCGGCCGACCAGCTCGCCGGCGAAGTGCTCGGCCTGCGTCGCACTTCCCCCGTTGCCGCAAGCAAATACGCTTCCCCCGCGGCGCAGACAGTCCACCATCGAGCCCGCGATCGCGGCAAGGTCTTCATACACGCTCTCGCCCAGACCCTTGATCAGTTCGACCCTCTCGCGCAACTCGTCTCTTATTTCCCCACGGAACGGATCGGCCGTCATCCCGGTCGGACTCCTCACAAAACGATGATTTGACTGTTGTCACCGACCATGAGCTTGTACGACTCCGGCGGCCGGTCGTTCTTGGCGACGGTTACGTTCTTCCCTATCAGGCTGCTGCCGATACGGCTCCCGATGTTGCGAATCTTGCAATCTTCAAGCACGATGCTGTTCTCGACTTCGCTGCCCACGATCTCGGAGTTGGCACCGATACTCGTAAACGGGCCGATGTAAGAACGAATGATACGGCTCCCCGGGCCGATCGTGCACGGGCCGCGCAGGACGCTACCCTCGATCACGACGTCCTTGCCCACGTTCACCGCTCCGTGGATCTCCGAAGCGGAATCCGGTTCGCTCTTCAGCAGCGGTACGAGATCCGTCAGGATCATGCGGTTTGCATCTATCATATCCTCGAGCTTGCCGGTGTCCTTCCACCAGCCTTCGACGACGTGCGAGTTCACGACGCGGCCCTTGTCGATGAGATACTGAATCGCGTCGGTGATCTCGAGTTCGTCTCTGAAACTCGGCTTGATCGCATCGACCGCCTCGAAAATGCTGCTCTTGAACAGATAAACACCCACCAGCGCGTAATCACTCTTGGGATTCTTGGGCTTTTCTTCGAGGCCGACCACTCGTCCCTCGCGGATCTCGGCGACGCCGAACTCGCTCGGATTGTCCACCTGGACGAGCAGGATCTGCGCGTCCGCTTTTCCCGACTCGAATTCCGATACGAAGCCCGCGATTCCGTTCTTGAGCAGGTTGTCACCGAGGTACATCACGAAGGACTCGTCCCCGAGAAAGTCGCGGGACACCTTTACCGCGTGAGCCAGCCCTAACGGCGCGTCCTGCTGGACGTAGGTGATCTGGAGACCAAACTGGTCACCGTTGCCCAACGCCGCCTTGACCTCCTGCGCGGTGTCGCCGACGACGATACCAACGTCTGTAATGCCCGCTTCCTTCACCGCCTCCAGACCGTAGTGGAGAATCGGCTTGTTGGCCACCGGCACGAGCTGTTTCGCGCTCGTATAGGTAATCGGCCGTAGCCGCGTTCCCCTCCCGCCGCTGAGTATCAACGCTTTGATCTGAATCACACCCTTTCTAGCCCGGCGCGCGCAAACCAGTCGCACGCGCCCTGCTGCTGTTTGCGATCATCTGTTCGACACCGCGATAATGCCCAGTATTAGTCCGGTGAGACTGGTAATCCCGACGAAGACCGAGCCGAACACTTTCGAAGTGCTCCGCTTCACCACCACGGTTTCACCGCGATAAACCTGGCTGTTTCGGTTGCCCTTTCTCTCCATCCCGTCAACCGAATAAATGGAAAGCTTGCCGAAGCTCCCGTCCTCCGAAGGTCCCCCGACGCGGGCGATGTAGTACTCGGCCGTGGAGCCCGGCAGAAACCTGACGGCACCCGGTTCGCGAACCTCCCCGGTGATGAATATGTGGTTTTCCTCCGGCGGGAAGCTTATTACGTCACCCGGCCCCACCGGGGTCTCGCCGACCGCGTCGCCCGCCAGCACCTTGCGCACGTTGAACGGAACGTAGACCGTCCGCCGCCGGTCCGCGTTACGTTCCAGCACCGCCGTTTCGATCTCGTACGCGGGATCGAACCGCCACAAGCGGCCGAGAAAATCGCGTAACGGCTCCGCAGCGTCAATATTGATCCTGCCCGTCCGCCCGCCCCCACCCATCACCAGCACCGGCTTACCTCCCCCGAAACTCATGACGTCCCGTACGATCAGCACGTCCATGTCTCTCACTTCTATCGTCGACGCCTCTTCCAGGGTAAAAGATACCGGCGCCTTCGCTTTGCCGTCCACCAACCGTTCGAGCAGGATGCGGTTGCCGTCGCCACGCGAGGTAAGGCCGCCACAGTACCCGAGGATGTCGCCCGCCGTCTCTCCGCCCACGACCTCATACATTCCGGGCAACCGTATCTCGCCGATGACATTGACCCGGTCTCCACTCGGCGGGACGAACACACTCTGGCCCTCCTTGAGCATCGGGTTATGGCCGAAATCCCCCAGCCGCGTAAAAAGAAAGAAGTCTACAACACGTACCGTTCGACCTTCCTCGCGGATCTCGATCCGCCGGGAACTCCCCGTCGACTTCACCCCGCCGGCCTCGACCAGCGCGTTGCTCATTCGAAACGGCGCCACGAGCTCTACCGCGCGTGGCGATCGCACTTCGCCGAGCACGAAAACGACGAAACTCCGGGGCCGTGAGAGTTGACAGTCGATCTCTATGTTGCGGTAGAAACGGCCCAGCGAGCGTTTCACCTCGGACCTGAACTCGCTCAAGGTCCTGCCACTCGCCGGCATCGAGCCTACGTTGGGCAGGATGACGTTTCCTTCCGGCAGGACCAGCAGGTAATGAATTCTGGTATCCGGCCCGCGCAAAACCAGGAGCAGCTCGTCTGATGGGCCGAGCACGTACGCATCGGGGTCGATCGGTCCTTCCAGGGAGCGCGGCAGCACCACCTTTTCGAAGTCAGCCTCCAGAGGTGGAGAGGAAGCCTCTGCCTTCTTGCCCTCGGCCGCGACGCGTCTCTGAGAGCTCGTCTTTTCCGGCGCCGCGGTGCCAACCACCGGCGCGATTACCCATAGCACAGCGAGTATGATTACGCGTTTCATGTCATTCCCTTTTTCATAACCACCGTCTTTACCGATTCTCGAGCCACGACTTGACGAACGATACGATACGATCAAAATCGTCCGCGCCCCCGATGCCCAGCTGCGCCATGTGGTTCTTGCCGCCCCCACGCAACGACAACTCATCGCCGATGAGCCCCGCCAGGCGGTTCGCGGTGATTTCGTCCTGCTTGATGAGGCGCTCGGACACGATGACGAGCACGATCGGCTTCTTTCCCCCGGACGAGCACAGCAGCGCGATGCCCCTGTCCATGCGGTCGCGCACGTGATCGCCCGCACGCCGCAGGGCGGCCAGGTCCCCGCCGCCGCTGACGAAGGTTACCAGGGAGACGCCGCCGATGTCTTGCGCCTTTTCCAGGGCGTCGCCCAGCGCGCCCGCCGTCTGCTCGCTCTGCCTCTCCTCCAACCGTTTCCTCAGCGCCTCGTTCTCCTCCTGCAGCGCCTTGACGCGGTGGGCGAGGTCCCCGGGCGCGACCTTCAAAAAGCCGGCGAGATCCGCCCGCTCGCTGACGACGTCCTTGAAATAGTCCAGGGCACCTTTGCCGGTCAACGCCTCCACCCGGCGTACCCCCGCGGCCACCGAGGTTTCGTGCGTAATGACGAACGCGCCGATCTCGCCGGTGTGTTTCAGGTGGGTGCCGCCGCAAAGTTCCTTGGAAAAGTCCTCTATCGTCACCACGCGCACCGTATCCCCGTATTTTTCGCCGAAAAGCGCCATGGCACCGTCGGCGATCGCCTGCCGGTACGGGAGGTCTTCGTAGGTTACCGCCAGATCATCCAGCACGGCATCGTTGACCGCCTTCTCCACCTGGGACAGCTCATCTGCGCTCATCGCCCGAAAATGCTGGAAGTCAAAACGCAGCCGGTCGGGAGCCACGAGCGACCCTGCTTGCGCGACGTGGTCTCCGAGCACGTCACGCAACGCCTTGTGAAGCAAATGGGTCCCCGTGTGATTGCGAGCCGTCGCAAACCGCGTCTCCCGACTTACCTTCAGGTGGACCCCCGGATTCTCTCCGAGCAACTTCCCCGGCTCGGCTCCCTCGTCGTCCGGCCAGCGCAGGACGTGAACGATTCTCTCTCCGTCGCGCAACGTGTCGACGACGTCTATGCACTTGCCGGCAAGGTTCATCGACCCGCTGTCACCCACCTGCCCTCCGCCGAGCGGATAGAACACGGTCCGGTCAGTCGTGACCTCGACCACCTTCGCGCGCGGTACGCGGTAGCGGCTGAGTGTCGCGTCGCACGACAGCTCTTCGTAGCCCACAAACTCCGTTCTCTCGGCGGGACTGCCACCACCCGGTATGCTTATCAAAGGCCCGCTCTCGTTGTCGTCCCGGTCGACGCCGCCGCGATTGGCCCGGTAGTGTTTGCGCGAGCGCTCGCGTTGCTCCGCCATGGCGGCCCGGTATCCGCCCTCATCGATTGTAAGGCCGGCGTCGACGGCGAGTTCCGCCGTCAATTCGAGCGGAAATCCGTACGTATCGTAGAGCACGAAGGCGTCCTTGCCCGCGATGACTTTCGACTTCCTGCGGCTTTGCTCCATGACTTCCTGCAGCTTGTTCCAGCCCTGTTCGATGGTGGAGAGAAAGTGCTCCTCCTCCGCCGTGATGATCTTCCGGACACCCCGGGCGTGCTGTCTCAGTTCCGGATAACGCCCGGCCATCACGTCCACCACGACGTCCACGGCCTCCGCGAGGAAGGGCGCCTTGACTCCAAACGGATGCATCTTGGTGACCGCCCGCCGCAGCAGCCTCCGCAGAACGTAGCCGCGTCCCTCGTTGGACGGGTAAATGCCTTCGGCAAGCGCGAACACCAGGGCACGTACGTGATCGGTAGCGGCGTTGACAGCTAGCTCGAACCGCTCGCTGCTCTCGATCGTCGGCAGCGCCTTCGTGACCGCTTCGCGCACGGGCAGAAACAAATCGGTGTGAAAGTTGTCCTCCACCTCCTGCAGGATAAAGGCGACGCGCTCGAGCCCCATCCCCGTGTCGATACCCGGCCTGGGGAGCGGGTCGTAATCGCCCGTTTCGCTGAAGAAGAACTGGGGAAACACGAGGTTCCAGTATTCGATGAAGCGCTCACACTCGCATCCCGGCCTGCACGAGGCACGTCCGCAACCCCGCCCTTCGCCGGTGTCGAAATAGAGTTCCGACGAAGGCCCGCAAACGCCCGTATCCCCCACCGGTCCCCAGAAATTGTCGGATTTCCCCAGGCGCACGATGCGCTTCTTCGGCAGCCCGATTCGTTTCACCCACAGCTCGTGGGCTTCGTCGTCGTCTTCGTATACCGATACCCAGACGCGTTGGCTGTCGATTTTCCAGACGTTCACGGAAAGATCCCACGCCGTGTCGATGGCTTCCTGTTTGAAGTAGTCACCGAAGCTGAAGTTGCCCAGCATCTCGAAAAACGTGTGGTGACGAAGTGTCCGCCCGACGTTCTCCAGGTCGCTCTGCTTGCCGCCTGCGCGCAGGCACTTTTGCACCGAGGCCGCCGTCCGATACGGGGCCGATTCGGGTTCGCTGTAGTAACTCTTGAACGGCACCATGCCCGCGGCTGTGAACAACAGCGTCGGGTCCTCGGGTACCAGCGGCGCGGATGCGACGACGACGTGGCCCGCCTCGCGATAGTACTCGAGGAAGCTCTCGGCCAGATACGAGGCCGAGTAGCGGTTCATGCGCTCCGTTATCTTCGGGCTCTTCTTACTGGACCTGGCCGCCATCACTCATCGAATCCGTTCTCGTGCCTCGCGCGCCCTAGCAACTCGAAGGTCAGCCGATTGATGATTTCGTAATCGATCCCTTTACGCTGTAGCAGCGCGCTCAGCTTCGCCACGTCTTTTTCATCCGGCCTTCTCCCGGCCAGTTTCTTCGTAACCACACGACGTGCCATCTCTTCCTGCTCCACTGCCGAGGTTTCGGTTTTCAGGACCTCACCGACGAGGGCCGGGTGCACTCCGCGCCTCTCCAGCTCGAACTTCAGCCGGTGCGGACCGAGTCCCTTGACTTCCACGCGGCTGCGCACGTATTCCCGGGCGAAGCGGCGGTCGTCCACGAGACCCCGCTCCTTCAACTCGTCGAGAACCCCGTCCCGGATCGAGTCCATCATGTTCAAACCGTCCAGCGCGTTTCTGATTTCGTAACGGGTTCGGGGTCGGATCGCTAGAAGGCGCAGCGCCTTGTCCCGCCCGCGGAAGTACTGGTCGATCCTGGAGAGCTGTTCGATGTCTTGTTCGGAAAGGACCGCACCCGGTTTCAGCGGCAAGGTCTCGGATTGCGGAACGGTAAAAAACCGCCCCCCGGAAAGCTTGATGAACACCCTGTCCCGGGGGCGCGGTTTCCATTCAACGATGCTTTCGGACATTATTTCCTGGCAACGCGAGCGCTGCCCGGACGACCCTTGGCCACCGTGGCCGACGGCGCTGCCGCCTTGTCCACCGCCGTGGCCGACCCCTTGTTTCCTGCCGGCGCGGACTTGCGCGGACCGATATCGAAATGCGCCCGAACCTTCTTGTCCACCTCCGCACGAATCTTGGGGTTCTCCTTGAGAAAGATCCTCGCGGCCTCCTTGCCTTGTCCGAGCCGTTCGTCACCGTAGGAGTACCAGGTGCCACTCTTCTTGACGATTTCCGCGCCGGCACCGAGATCGAGCAGGTCTCCCTCGTAACTGATCCCTTCGCCGTAGATCAAATCGAACTCGGCGATTCGAAACGGCGGCGCGACCTTGTTCTTGACCACCTTGACCTTGGTACGGTTGCCCGTTATCGTGTCACCGTCCTTGAGCGCGCCGATGCGCCGGATATCCATCCGCACCGACGAGTAGAACTTCAGGGCGTTGCCACCCGATGTCGTCTCCGGGCTGCCAAACATCACGCCGATCTTCATACGAATTTGATTCGTGAAAATCAGTGATGTCTTGCTCTTGGAGACGACGCCCGTCAACTTGCGTAGCGCCTGCGACATCAGCCGCGCCTGCAACCCAACGTGCGCGTCACCCATATCACCGTTTAGCTCTGCCGCCGGGACCAGCGCCGCCACGGAATCCAGGACGACCACGTCGAGCGCGCTGCTGCGAATCAGGACCTCGGTGATCTCGAGCGCCTGTTCACCAGTGTCCGGCTGCGAAATCAGAAGATTATCCACGTCGACGCCGATTTGTTTCGCATAGCCCACGTCGAACGCGTGCTCCGCGTCGACAAACGCGGCAAGCCCCCCCTGTTTCTGCGCGCACGCAATAATAGAACTGGTGAGCGTGGTCTTGCCCGATCCCTCGGGACCGTATACCTCGATAACTCGCCCACGGGGCACACCTCCCACGCCCAGCGCCACGTCAAGACTCAGACTGCCGGTCGAGATCACCTCCACGGGAACGATTGAGCGTTCCTCGCCCAGCCTCATGATGGACCCCTGACCGAACTGTTTTTCTATCTGCGAGACGGCGAGATCGAGCGCCTTGCGTTTGTCGTCCACGGGTGTCTCTTCTTTGCTTTTCATCGTTCTCCCCTTTTCGGAAAAACCCACACATCCCAACAACCCTCCGCCGGCAACCCCGCGTCCGCACGGCCCCCCTCTTTCGACGGCAGGCGCCCGCGAAAGAATCTCTTCGGCGCGCTTCATCGCCGCGTGTCTTCAAGACAAGACCTGATTAACCGGCACTGCCCCCGAATACTAGCACTTCGATTTTGCCAGTGCAAACCCTTTAAGGTGATGATAAATGGGACCTTTCGGTCGTAGCGCGCTCTCGAACAGCGTCACGCTTTCCACGGTCTGCGAGACCCCTGCGAGCGGCGGCGCCGCCCGCAGGGCCGTTACCATCCGCGCCCGCAGGGGTTTCTTCACGCGAGCAACCGTCGCGTGGGCCTGGAACGGCCGCTCGTCACGAGGCAGCCCCATGCGCCCGGAGAGGGCCGTGTCGAGTGCCTCGGCCAGGGAGCGCAACGAGGCGGCGCCTTGCTCGACCTCGTAGAAGAGCACACGCGGGCGCGATATTCCGGGAAACGCGCCAAGCCGTCCCAGGCGGATGGTGAAGGGCTCCACCGACCGACACACTTTCTCCGCGCATTCGCATAACGGGCCCACCCGTTCGCGCGGCGTCTCGCCCAGGAACTTGAGCGTCATATGCAGGTTCGCCGCTGACACCCATCGCCACGGCGGGTGTGGGATTTCCAGCGCGTCGATGGCCCTGTGGATCTCGGTCTTGACGGTGTCGGCAAAATCGACGGCGAGGAAGAGTCTCATGATTGCTCGTTAGAACCAACAGCGGCAAGCCGCTCGTGCAGGAGGAAGAGTGCTGCGAACGCCACTCGCTCGCGAATCTCCTCACGGTTTCCCGGGAATGTCCGCTCCCGGATCTCCGCGCCCCCTTCCCAGCTCAGCCCGTAGAAGGTCAGGCCCAGCGGTTTCTCCTCCGTAGCGCCCGCCGGACCGGCGATGCCGGTCGTCGCCAGCGCCCAGGTCGCCCCTGTCTCACGGCGGATTCCGTCCGCCATCTCGCGGCAGACGGCTTCGCTCACCGCGCCGTGCCGCGCGAGCGTCGCTTCGGCCACACCGAGTAGCGAGACCTTCGACGTGTTGCTGTAGGCGACGACGTCGGCCGCCAGATAACGACTGCTGCCGGGGACGTCTGTGATTCGTTTGCCGATGAGCCCACCGGTAACCGACTCCGCCAGTGCAAGCGTGGCGCCGCTCTCCACCAGTGCCTCGCCGATGACCGATTCCAGCGAGGCACCTCCCTTCGCGTAGAGCTTCGGGCCCAGATAGTCTCTCAGGTTTCTTTCGAATTCGCGGGCCTCTCGCTCGACGCGCCTGCGATCGACGACGGACGGCTTCTGCGTAATCACGATATCCACGCCACCGATGTTCGGGAGTGACGAGACGTCGAACGCGTCGTGCTTGTCGAAGACCGGCCTCAGGTGGGGTATCATCGCCGATTCCCCGATGCCCGTGGTCCTGAACACCTCCCCATACAAGGGAGCCTTTTCGAACAGCCCGGCGATCTTCGGCAGCCCGACCTCTTCCATCATCGGCACCAGTTCCCGCGGCGGCCCGGGGAGGACGATGACCATGCAGCCGTCGCACTCGATAGCGAAACCCGGCGCCGTACCGCGAGGGTTGGAGATGGGCGCGGCGCCTTGTGGAAACTGCGCCTGCTGCCGGTTGCTTTCGTCCGCCCGGCGCCCGAAGCTCTCGAACCGGCGCTGGATCTCCCGCCAATGCTCCTCGCTGAATTCCAGTGGCAGCTCGAGCCCGGCGGCGACCCCGGCCCGCGTGACGTCGTCGTGCGTCGGGCCCAGGCCGCCGCATACAACGAGCACGCGGGCTGCGCGCGTTCGGTCCTTGATCAACCGCGCGATCTGTTCGCGATCGTCCCGGACCACGTGCGCCGCGCTCAATTGCAGTCCGATAGACAACAATCGCCGCCCGATAAAGGCGAGGTGAGCGTCCCTTCTCTCGCCTTTCAGCAGCTCATTGCCCACAAGAACCACTTCGACGTCTTGCGCTTTGCTCATGTCACGGAATAAGGAGACCGGCTAGAGGAACGACCCGGCGCCCGGATAGAGGAACGTGACCAGCACCAGCACCAGCCTCGTGTAGAGCCCGGCCAGGAAGTCGTCCGCCACGACGCCCAGACCCGCCGGGAGCTTCTGCGAGCGGCCGACCGGGTACGGTTTTACAATATCGAACATCCGAAACAGGAAAAACACCAGCACCAGCCCGGATGCGCTTGGTTGGGCTGCCACCAGCACTACCTGCAGACCGACGACCTCGTCTATGACGATTCGTCCCGCGTCGTGACCGTAGAGTTTTTCCAGCCGCGTGGCTATGGGAATCGACACGGCCAGCGTCACCAGCGCTACCACCGGGTTTGCCAGCATCTCACCGCCCGGAACCAGTCCGTAGACGAGGAGAAAAACAAGGCTCGCGAACGTAGCCGGAGCCACGGGGAAAAAACCGCTATAGGCGAAGGTTCCGATCAGCGTCAGGACAAATCTCACGCACGCCACCTCCCGGCAAAAGTGATCCGCGACCGGCCGACGCCGAAATGGTACACACAGCGCCGTGAAGGCCGCAACCGGAATTGTCGCTTGCGCGTCCCTCGTGGGACGAGAAATGCCGCTGACGGAATGACGCTAGTTCTGGGAGAGTTTCTGGAGAACGCCCTTGGCGACGTTCTTCAAGGTGTCAAACACACCGACGCCCTTGATCGCCACGGCCTCCACGCTGGGGTAGTGCTCCGGGTTCAGCTCCTGCTCGAGGTCGTCGATGCCGATAATATCCGGCATGTCCCGCTTGTTGTACTGGATGACGTAGGGTATTTCCTCGAGCTTGAGCTTGTACTCCTCGAGATTCTCGTGGAGATTGTAAAGACTCTCGATGTTCGCGTCGTACCTCGACGTCTGCGAGTCCGCCACGAACACGACACCATCTACCCCGCGCAGGATGAGTTTTCGGCTGGCGTCGTAGTAGACCTGCCCGGGGACCGTGTAGAGATGGAACCGGGTCTTGAAGCCCTTCACCGTCCCCAGCTCCAGCGGCAGAAAATCGAAGAAGAGCGTGCGATCCATCTCGGTCGCCAGGGTAATGAGCTTCCCTTTCGTCTCGGGCGCGACCTTGTTGTAGACGTGCTGTATGTTCGTGGTCTTACCGCAGAGCCCCGGGCCGTAGTACACGATCTTGCAGTTGATCTCACGCGAAGAGTAGTTTATGAGCGACATCGCGCTGTTCCTGCCTCAGTCCGAGAAAAGAGCATCAATCTCTTTGTTGAGTTCATCGGTGAACTCTTCGTTGAATTCTTTGAGTTCCTCGTTTTCGTACTCGAGCTTATCGAACAGTCTCGTAAGAATCGTATTGAGACCCTCAACCGCCTTTTTTACGCGCAGGCGGACAAGCCCCAGCGTCGTGCGCTTGTTGAACAGCACGACGAGGATGATATGTGAGGCGACTTTGGCGAGGTACATGCTCTCGTCGGAGCCCTGGTGGTAGAGCGTGGAGAAGTCTTTCTCACCGATCAGTTTTGCCAGCTGGCTGTTGGCCTCGAAGTCCGCCGCGCACAACGAAGCGAAGCTCATAAGGTCGAAGTCCGGCTCGATCCCGACGCTGGCGATCATCTGGCCGGTCTTGTCTATGAGCAACACGCTCTGCGAATTGGAATTCTGCAGCAATTCCTTGAGAACGCTGGTTATCGCCCAGTAGTCTTCTTCGTATATCGTCCAGTCGGTTTTAACCATCGGCTATCCACCTTGACCATGGTCTCGCATCACGAAAGCCTCTCCCGCCTTTCCAATGCGCGTGTCAGTGTTACTTCATCGGCAAATTCGAGTGTTCCCCCTGCGGGGAGGCCCCTTGCAAGTCTCGTGACAGTACAGCCGGCACTCCGCAGACGCTGGGCGATAAAGAGCGCCGTGGCGTCACCCTCCACCGTGGGGTTGGTCGCTATTATAACTTCTGTAACATCAGCAAGTTGCGCTCTCTTATCCAGCCGGTCCATGTTCAGGTCCTCCGGGCCGACCCCGTCGATCGGTGAAAGTGCGCCGTGCAGCACGTGATACAGGCCCCGGTACTGACCCGTTTTTTCGAGGACGATGACGTCCTGCGGGTCCTCCACCACGCAGATCGTCTCTCGATTCCGTCCCGGGTCCTTGCAAATTGCACATTCCTCCTCTTCGGTGATCCCGCCGCATGCAGCGCAGAACCGGACCCGCTGTTTCAGCTCCAGGATGAGATTTCCCAGTGCCGCCACCGAGTCGGCATCGGACCTCAGAAGGTGCAACGCCAGCCGCTGTGCGGATTTACGCCCTATCCCCGGCATGTTGGCAAAATACCGTACGAGGCTCGCCAGGATCCTGGAGCCGTACTCCATCCGGTACTCCTTTCGTAGAGCAAGAAACCTGCCTTGTCCCGGACCGTCGAACGTGGATCAAACGCGGTGCAAAAAAAGGGGATGGGACGGATCAGAAGAGCCCGGGCATGGGAAGGCCGCCCGTGATCTTCGACATTTCTTCCCGGGCGAGTTCCAACGCCTGGCGCCTGGCCTCGTTGACGGCGGCGACAACGAGGTCCTCGAGCATCTCCTTGTCCCCGTCGTCGAAGACTTCCGATTCGATGCGGATCGCCAGCACTTCCTGCTGACCGTTCATCTTCACGGTCACCATTCCCCCGCCGCTCGTGCCCTCGACTTCCTTGTGGGCGAGCTCTTCCTGGAGCTTGCCCATCTTCGCCTGCATGTCCTGCGCCTGCTTCATCAGCTTTCCGATGTTGCGCATGTTGCGGTCTCCTTACCGGGGGTGATAGCGCACGATCTCGCCGTCGAAATCGGCAATAATTTTCCGGAACAGGGGCTTCGATTCGATTGGGCGCCGCGTCTTGCCGCCGGCACCCGAATCCTTCGTTGCCTGCAGCTTGTCCCGCTCGGCCTTGGCTTCATCCCCTTCGCTGAAACAAAACAGGTCCAGGTCGCGGCCGAAGTATTTCTTCATCATACCTTTCAGGAATTTCTTGCTGGCCGCCTCCTCGACCTGGGCCTTCTGGTAGGTGAAGCC
>JBHHVD010000025.1:0-37437 GCA_046754105.1 Candidatus Krumholzibacteriia bacterium | reverse complement strand
TCCTCCGGAAAGCCGAGGTCGGCGATGAACAGTTCGCCGACGCGGCGGCGGGCGGGATGGAAAAGCATGCCGAGCTTCGGATGACCCATGGTCACGGTGTACCTCGCCGTGACGGCCGCTCCAAGCACGGCGCCGGTGTCACTGTGGATGCCCGAAGGGGTATCGATACTGACGACGGGCAGATTGCTGGCGTTGATGAGCCGGACCACCTCGGCCGCGCGCCCGTCGAGGTCGCGGGAGAGCCCGGTCCCAAACAGCCCGTCCACGATGAGCGTTGCGTCCATCAGGTCTTTCTTGAGGATGTTGCCCCAGTCGGACCGCGTGGAATTGATTTCTTTCAAGTGTTTGCTCGTCTTCATCCTTTTCTGCAGGCGCTGGTGATTCTTGAGCGTGTCCATCGTGAAGTTATCCGGCGTCGACAGATAGTGAATCGAGCAGGCGCGTCCCTCGTCGTTCAGGTAACGGGCCACCACCAGGGCGTCGCCGCCGTTGTTCCCGGGTCCGACGAAGATCGAAGCCTTGAACCCGTTCTCGGGATACCTCTCGAGGATGAACTCCGCCACGTTGCGCCCCGCGCGCTCCATCAGCTCGAGGCCCGGGCAGAAGCGCGCGATGGTCTCCTCGTCGACCTTTTTCATGCGCTCACCGGTCAACACATCCATGATGGCTTCTTTCGTTCAGGGGTCTTCGCGACCACGCTATCGTCTATTGTGGCGATCCACAATCTCAACCAGCTCAATAATATCATCGATCTCGTATTTTGCGCCGCTGTCGACGGCGCCCGACGTGTCTCCGTAGCGGGCAAACACCGTGTTGATGCCCACTTGTGACGCACCGTGGATATCGCGCTCGGGCCAGTCGCCGACCATGAGCGCTTCGGACGGCTTGATGGAGAAATGTTTCAGCACCCGCTCGAACGGCACCGGGCTCGGCTTGCGCTCTCCGGTATCGTCGAAGGTGATGACTTTGTCGAACATGTGGTGGAGTTGCAGATAGCACAGGCGCAGCCAGCCCTCCTTGCGCGGCGCGTCCGAGATGACGGCAAGCCGGATACCGCGCTTGATCAGCTCGAAGAGCGTCACGCGCACGTGTGGGTAGAGGACCAGCGCTGCCTCCTTGGCGCGCCGGTAGGCGACGACCCCGGCCGCCAGCAACTTGTGATTGATCTCGCCCAGCAACTCCTCGAGTACCTGGTCGAATACGCCCTGGAATTCGATCCCCCGGTCCTGGTAGACCGCGTAGATCTTTTTCTTGATCTCATCCGTTGGCAGCCGCAGGCCGGCATCGACCATCGCGTCGACGGCGGCATCGACCGCGCTCTCTTTCATCCGCATGAAATCGGTCAGGGTGTTGTCCAGATCGAAGATGACGACTTTGATCATGGTGAACTAGTGATTGGATACCTGTCGCGTTTGACGTAAGATGGGAGGGCTGATTTGTTCGTCACACGGCGCCTTTTTCCCGGCTATCGGGCGCGATTCCCCTTCGGCGGCACGGAGAGAGACTAATGGAAGACACGCCCGGGCGCAACTATGATTTAACACCGCCCGACATATTCGCGTTCTTTAACCATTATTTCCTTCTGCTTTTTGGCTTGAGCTGCATCCTCGGCAGCCTTTTTGTCCAGGAAGTCTTTATCATGTTCGGCCAGTTCCAGATCGCGATCAGCGTGGCGCCGGCGCTTGGCATCCTGCTTCCGATCTACCTTGTCACGAGACGGTTCCCCGCCGGTTTCCGAAGGCAATTCCGCATCGGCAGGCCGCGCCCGAGGATCGCGCTGTACGTAACACTCGCGACTCTGGCCATGGTGGTCGTCGTCTCCCACCTGTACGTGACGAGCCAGAGATTCATGCCACCGCCCGAGGCGTATAACGAGACCCTCAAGCAGTACAGACCCACGTCGGCGTTGGGGGCCGTCGTGACCTTCCTGGGCCTGTGCGTCGTGGTGCCGTTTGCCGAGGAGGTCGTGTTCCGCGGGGTGGTTCAGGAGATCTTCCGCCGCAACATGAACAGCGCGCTGGCCGTTATTCTGGCCGGTGTTTTCTTTGGCGTAATGCACCTCAATCCGCAGCTGCTTGCAGGCCTGGTCTGTTTCGGCATCTTTTTGGGTATCGTGTTTCACCTCACCTCGAATCTCTCCTACGCGATCCTCGGCCACGGAGTCTTGAACGCGGTAGCTTTCTTGCAGCTGACCCTGCTCCCCGAAGAGGCGCTGGAAACACCCCCCTTCTACATGCGGGAGTGGTGGATGCTCCCGGTCTCCGTCGCCGTCACCACCATCCTGCTGCGGGAAATAAAAAGGGGAGTTTCCAGTGTAATGGAAACTCCCGGTTTACCCTCGGACAGTCCGGAGTGGAAATAAGTTATTTCACCGAAGTACTGATGTCCCTGCCCAAACTTATTTCTCCATTGTCAATACGGATGTTGAACCCGCATTCGGGATTGTTGCACACCCACGCTTTGTACATGATCGGTGCTCCATCACGACCGTAATCCGACAGGGGCAGCAGCACACCGTTCTTGCACTTCAAACACTCCGTGAAATCTTTTGAGTCCATAGCACGTACCGGACGCTCTCGTCCGATGTCTTCACCTCCGTCACCCTGATTCAGACCTGTCATCTACCTCCGCGCCAACCCCCGTCACCGTCCCACGGCGAATCTATCATCGTGAGAGCGATGGCACGATGATTAACATTCATTATTGTCCAGGATAGACAAGGTGTCAAGCGCTTTATCGACAGCGAAATAACGAGCCGTTACGTCTTCATTTTCTTTTTCTTGGCCGCCGGGAACAGGACGTTATTGAGGATCAGGCGGTAGCCGGGGGAGTTGACGTGCAGGGCGAGGTCGGTCGGAGGATCGCCCACGGCGTGCTGGTAATCTTCCGGGTCGTGCCCACCAAGAAAGGTAAACGTCCCCATGCCGAGGTTGCCGTGAACGTACTTTACTTCGGTGTGCGCGGGATCTTCACCGAGCACGACTACGCTCCGCTTCACAAGAGCCTTTTTAAAACCTGTGGTCTGGCCGAGGAAGCCCTTGACGACGTTGACGTGGTTCTGGGTCAGCATCGACGGAACCGGGTCGTATTTCGCGGAAAATTCGAAGAGCGCAAAATAGTCCGCCTCGCTGCTCCTAGCCTTCGCGTAGTCGCTCGTATCGATGTTGGAAAACTCGTACACCAGCGGGTTGGAAATGAGGCGAAAACCGGTAAACGCGAAACAACGATCGTAGTCGAGTTTGTCCTGGAATCCCGGCGTCGTGCTGTCGTGATCGTATTCTTTCGTTACGATGTCGATGCCATGAGCCGAAAGCGCGATATCCACTGTGTCGCACGCGGAACACATGGCGAAGAGAAAACCCCCGTTGAGCACGTACTCGCGGATCCGTTCCGCAACGGCCTTCTTGGCCTCGGTAACTTTGGCGAATCCCAACTTGTGCGCAAGCGCCTCCGACTGGATCTTTTGCGTGCGGTACCACTCGGCGTGCTGGTAGGCGCCGTAGAACTTGCCGTACTGCCCCGTGAAATCTTCGTGGTGCAGGTGCAGCCAGTCGTAGTCGGGGAGTGTCCCGGCCAGGACTTCAGCGTCGAAGACCTTGTCGAAGGGGATGTCCGCGTAGGTCAGGGCGAGCGTTACCGCATCATCCCACGGCTGCTTGTTTGGTGGCGTATAAACGGCGACTTTCGGTGCCTTCTCGAGGATGACGAGTTCCATGTTCTCGCTCTCGATCTCGTTATAGATAACGGCGAGCTGCGATCCGCCGATCTCAGAGAAAGACACGTTCTTGAGCCGCGCCTCGAGCACGATTTTCTCGCTTACCGGTATTACGAAGCTGCCGCCCCTGTAGTTGAGGAGCCAGTGGACGACGTGCCCCTGCTGCAGCGCGTGGAACGCCAGCCCGTAGGCCTTGAGGTGGTTGGTCTGGGTAAGGTCCATCGGCACCAGCAATGATGCAGCCCGTCCCGGCGACACCAGCGCGCACACGGCCAGCGACGTAAGGATAGTCAGGCGCCTTATTGTCTTCGAGACACGCATCATTCTCTGAGCAACCCCCTGATTCGCGTTACGTTCTTTCGCACTTCGTCGAGAAAGATATAGTGTGGATAGGTGATGAGGATATCTTCATAGGTCTCGAGCGCGAGCGTCGCCTTGCCGTAGCCGTGCTCGTAGATCTGCGCGATGCGGCGGCGCGCGTCGGGCAGCAGCGTGCTCGTGGGATACTCGCTGACGAACGCCTCGTACCGAGCCACGGCCGCGTCGTATTCCTTCATTCCCTGGTACGTCTCACCCAGCTTGAACAAGGCCCGCGCGCGCAGCGGGGTCTCGGTGGGCAGCGCCACGATGGCTGCCAGCTGCTCGACCACCGCCGTGGTGTCGCTTGCGATCTCCGCCTCGAGCGCGCTTGTGTACGCGTGCAGGATCCGCTGATCGCCGTGAAGTCCCTCCTCGATCACCCACGCGAATTCGATCGCGTCGTTCGTATACGCCGACGACGGGTTGCCCTCCGCCAGGGCGGTCAAGGTGTCCCGCGCCGCCTCGTATTCGCGCGTGAACCCGAGCAGGAGACCGCTGTAGAACACCCCCGCCTCTTGGAGCTCACGGGTCGTCGAGTGAACCAGGCGCTCGAAGTGCTTTCTTGCCTCGTCGTATTCCTCGACGATCAGGTACGCCCGGCCCAGGCGCTCGGCGAACTTCGACGGGTATACGCGGGCCTTCGCCATTCCCTCCTTGTAAATCTCGATCGCTGCGCGTGGATCCTTGCGAAGCCGCAGCACGGCGTCCCCCTTCTTGAGATACGCCTGCTCGGCCTGCTCGGAACCGGGGTACGAGGTCATCACCCAGTCCAGTGCGTTCAGCGCCCTGAGCATCGCCGTTTCCACGGGCATGACCGGCGGCCCGTCCACCGTGCCTGCCGCCGCGTCGACCAGCAGGTCGACCAGCATCAGCTTGGCGCGCGGTACCTGCGGCGAAGACGCGTGCCGGTCGAGAAACGCCTCGGTCGCCCGCAGCCCCAGATTGAAGAAGCGCGCGTTCCCGCCGGACGCGCGGCTCTCGTACTCGGCCACCGCGCGATCGGCCAGGTTGAGCAGCACGGCGCCGTCGGAGGTCTCGGGCTCGTCGGCGCGCAGCGCCATTTCGAGGGCGTTCTCGAGTGCGCCGCGCTCCAGGTAGGCGATCGCCAGGACGGCGAAGATCAGCTTGCGATGCGGCGCCGGCCGGTCGGCGTCCCTTTTCAGGATGCGGATCAGGTTGTCGTTGTCCTGTTCCCTGAGTAGCTCCATGATCTTCGTCTGGGCGAGCCGGTGCTGCCTCGGCGCGGTCTCGATGAGATGCAGGTACTCGCGGAGCGACGCCTCGTAGTTGCCCATCGTGCGCTCGAGGTAGGCGATGTCGAGTGTCAGAACATAGTTGTCTTCGTTACGCTCTCTCCCGTCCCGGTACATGACCATCGCGAGGTCGTAGAACCCGTGCCGGCTCAGCGTGTTGCCGATGGTCCGGTACGTGTTCACGCTGTGATCGGTGCCGTCGAGGAGATTGCGAAAGACCGTATCGCCCCCGCCGCGATCGCCGCTGCGGATATAGAGCACACCGAGCGAGGCGCCGGCCCGCAGGTTCGTGGGCTGGAGACGCAGGCAGGTCTCGTAGGCGACCTTCGCCGAATCGACCAGACCCATCACCTGGTACGTTTCTCCGAGAAGTATGTATATGCGTGTGTGTCCGGGGTATTCGGCGCGCAGTTTTCGTAGCATCCCCGCCGCGCGCGCGGGGTCGTCGCGCACCAGCGGCCGGACGACGCGCAACGCGGAACCGAGGTCCGTGCGAACATCACGGTTGAGTTCGGCCGGCGTCTGCGCGCGGGCCGGGCGGGTCGTAATACCCGTCATACTACCCACAGCGGCCAGCCCGAGCAGGCTGGCAAGGACGGCAAAACGTATGCGGTGTCGTTTCTCCAAGTCGGTTCACTCGCCGCCACGGTCCACCGGGGCCTCTTCGGCCAGTGCCCGGAAATACAGACGGATCAGTTCCTCGAATTCCCCCGGCGCCTTCAGCGCCATCGCGCGCCGGATCTCCTCGCGCAACATTTGTGACGCGCGCCGGGAATCGGCACCGTCGGGTACGCTCGAGAACAGGTCCCCGGCCGCGGTGCTCAGCCGCTTCTTTTCGTAGTCACGCGAGTGCACCGAGCGCTGCGCATCGAGCATACGGCTGAGGATCCTTTCCTGGTTGCGCAGCGTTTGCTCGTCCAGCACTCCACCTTCGAGGTCACGGATGACCTCCTGCATCTCCTCGATAATCTTGTCCATGCGCCCGAGCGGGCGGTCGCCTTGTTTACCGTCCTTCTGGATGTTCTCGGCCATTTGCCGCAGCGAACGCTGCTCACCGGCCAGCCGCTGCATGGCGGCTTGCCGTTCTTGCAGGAGCTTTTCCTGCGCGGCGCGCATCGCCGCCATGGCCTTGGAATCCTGCAGCATTTGCTTTTGTCCCTGCAGGAGCTGCTGCATGGCCGACATCGGCTGCGGCGATCCCGACCCGCCGCCGGATGAACACTGGCGGGCGGCGCTGAGCAGGGCGATGGTAATCTGGTTGAGACTGGTGATCGCCTGCGAAGCGCTTGTCGTCGACATGAACGCCTTGTTCTGCTCGAGGAAAACCATGGAGCTTTGCATACGGTTGATCGTCCCCCCGAGCATTTTCAGGAGCGACTGGGGCACGTTCAGTGTTTTCTTGGAGATCTCGTCCAGCTCGTCGGCCACCTGGCTGATGGCTTTTACGTATGTCAGCTGCTCCTCGGCCAGCGCGCGGATACCCGCCGCATCCGACGTCGACGCTTGTTCCCTCAGCCGCTCCGTGAGATTTTCTTGTTTGAAGGAAATATCGAGCGTGCTCCGGGCCAGGCGCTGCAGGTTTTCCGAGCTCCGCTGCTGAGAGGAGTTCTGCATGCCCGCCTGCATTTCGACGACGCGTGTGAAGAGTGCGATCAGGTCGCTCATCGCCTCTTGCTGGTTCTGGGCCGCGTTTTGCTTCTGCTGCCCTTGAAGCTGGTCCGAGGCGTCCTGCATCTTCTGTGAGGGGTCGCGCTCGGAGAACTCGTCCGCCGTCTCCTGCATCTGCTCCGACATCTCGGGGTCGTCGAGTTCTTCGCTGAGCTCGCCGGCGAAATCCTCGAGATCGCCCTCGAGTTCCTTCGCGTCCTTGGACAGTGCCTCCTGTTCTTCGGCGAGGTTTTGCATATCTTCACGGTCACCGGCGTCCGTCTCCGAGGTCTTGTCGTTCAGCTCCTCCTGCGCGTCCATCAGGTCCTTGCTCTTGCGAACCAGCTCTTCCATCTCCTGTTCCTTCTGGATCTCCTTGAGCAGGGCTTCGGTTCGCTCGAGGCTCTTGAGGAGGTCTTCGGCCGACAGCTCCAGGTTCTCCAGTGCCTCCTGGATGTCCTTGGCGTCGAGCTTCTCCATGGCTTTGCGAAGCTCGTCCATGTACTTGTTCAACGACTGGTCGTTGATCTCCTCCATCAGCCGGTTGATTTCTTCGAGCTTCTCCCCTATTTCCTGCGAGGTCATCTTGTTGTCGGACAGCGATTCCAGGGTTTCGTCGAGCGACTGCTGGATGTCCTCGAGTTTTTCCTGGATCTTCTCCTGCGACGCCATCGTCTTGTCTATTTCCTTTTGCTGCGTCCAGTCCAGCTTTTCGGTTTTCTTGAACTCGCGGGAAAGCTTTTCCACCCGCTCCTTGAGGTCCTTGCTCTCTTTCAACGCTTCCTGGAACAGGTCGGAACGGTTGCCGTCCTCCTCCTCGATCTTCTCGTAGAGCTCCGCCATGGTGGGAACGGTGATGCGGAACATACGGCTCTTGGTGACACCCGGGCCGGTGACGACGTTGTTGTCTTCGACCTGCAGGAAATATTCGATGAAATCTCCGGGAAACAACGTCACGTCGCCCAGCGCCCATGTCAGCGCGGCGGCGATATCTCTCTTGCCCTTGTCGGCGCCGAGCGCGACGCGTTGCCTCTGGAACGGTCCGTTGCCGCCCTTGCGGTGGTAGATATCCGCTTTTTGAACGCCGTAGTCGTCCGAACAAATGAAGCTGACTTTCATCTCGAGGTTGCGGGGAAGAGTCGCGTCGCTGCCAGGTTCGAGGACGTCGAGCCCCGGCGGGTTGTCCGAGTAGACCTCGATCGCGTACACCAGGGGCTCGTCGGTTGCGTGTCCGCGTTCGTCTTCGAGGAGAACGCTGTAGGAACCATCCCGAAGCGCCGTGAAATCGAACCCGAACGTCCGCCCCGCGACGTCGACCGGGCGGGTGTCCTCGTCATCGAATTGGACTTGGGCAGCCTCGAGGACGTTGTTCGCGCGGGCATCCACGCGCACGTGTGTGCCTTCGAGCGCCTGCACGTTGCCGCCGCTGTCGACCAGCGTGTCGGGTGCTTCACCCGTGTATGACGGCGGCGTCAACACGACGGCCAGCTCGGTCACGATGGGCTTGTTGACCACGGTGATCCGGTACTCGGGGCTCTTGTTGTCACCGGCCTGGAAGTAATAGGTGAGCGAATTGCGGATATTTTTGAACGTATAGGCGAACTGTTTCATCGCCACGTTGTTCTCGTTCAGCGTCTCGCGCTCGGCCGCGGGCTCGGTTTTCCAGAACCCCCCCGAGAGGTTGTAGGAGAGCATCACCGGTTGTTCGGAGCCGCCAAAGTCGAGCGCCGTCACTTCGACGTCGGCGCCCGAGAGGACGGTAACGTCGCCCGGTGACGCGTAGAGGTTGGCGTCGTGCACGACCGCCGCCGCTTCGCGCGGCGCGGCGATACGGCGGCCGGCCTTGATGAGAACCGCCGGCGACGAGAGCGCGGTAACGATGAGAGCGATGAGCGCGGCGTAGGCGACCGGCACCAGTGCCAGCTGCCTCCGGCTCAGGAAAAGAAACCGTACCTGGAGCCCGGTGACCGAGCGTACCGCCCGGCGGATGACCTCGCGGACGAGGGCCGGCGAGTAGCCGCTGGAGAGATCCCGCCGGTTGGAGAATTCGTAACCGGCGGCGACGATGTCGTCGAAGTCCTTCCGGCTCTCGACGGCCAGCGCGAGTTTGCCGACGCGCGGGACGCGCAGGAGAGGATAGACGACGAAGAGGAGTGCAAGGAGCGCGAAAATCCCTGCCGCGCCACGGCTGACGGCCAGTGTTTGCCACAGGGGCGGCGCGCCGCTGGCAGCCGTCCACACCACGACGAGCAGAAACACCCACGATGCCACGGCCAGGAACGACACCAGGCCGGAGGCAAGACGCAGGGCGAGCGTCTTTAAAAAGATCTTTCGCAGTTCACGGCGAAGCTCGATATCGAAGAAAGCGCTCTTTCGGGACATACGCTTGACCCCTTCATTGCTGCCCGTTTCCCACGTGCCCCTCTCCCTACGGCAGCGCGTTTTGGGTAATCGCATACATTAGTATGTTTACAGCCATGCGCATCGCCAGTTCCCGCTTCTCTTCCGGGTCATTGTGGACACGGGCATCCTCGAGGCCGTCGCCGATATCGGATTCGTAGCTATAGAAGAGCACCAGGCGACCGTTCAGCGTAACCCCCAGTCCCTGTGGTGGTTTGCCGTCGTGCTCGTGGATCTTCGGCAGCCCCGGCAGATCGTAGAACACGTGGTAGATGGGATGGGAATTGGGAAGCGGCGCCAGTTCCTCCTCCGGGAACAGCTGCCGCACGAAGCGGCGGAACGACTTGTCCATGCCGTAGTTGTCGTCCGCATAGAGAAAGCCCCCCGATTCGAGGTGCCGTCTCAAGGCGTCCATCTCCTCGGGCGCAAACCGTACCGTGCCGTGGCCCGTCAGGTAGAGAAACGGGTAGGCCCGGAGATCCTCGTCGGCGGGCCGTACGACCTTTTCTTCCGCGTGGGTCTTGACGCCCGTCCGTCTTTCGAACTCGTTTAGCCAGTTTGGGATAGACGAGGGGTCGGCGTACCAGTCGCCGCCGCCTCCGTAGTGCAGGCGCGCGATGCGCACGCCGTATTCGTCCGCCGGGTTGCCGCCGATCGGCTTCGCCGCCCTCGCCGGCACGCCCCCGCCGTCCGCCAGCACGAGCCCGAGTGCGATCGCCGGCAGTGGCATCGCGCGGGCCGCTCGGCCCATTCGGGCCGCCACCGCGCCCACCGCCGCGCGCAGTTCCCCGCCGGAGGCGACAAAAAAGCGCCTTGCGGCGCGCCCTGCGAACGATGAAACTGGTGGTCCCGGCAATCGATGTCTCCTTCGGCGTCGGCCAGCGCGGTGCCCCGCACATCACCCAGCGCCCGGATGCAACGTATCGCGCCCTGGCCCGGCGTATCGTGCCATTCCCCGGCACGGCATCGCGTGCCGCACCCCCGTCACCCGGGCTGGCGAACTTGACCTATCTCAAGTATAGGAAATACAGTCCCTGAAAGCAATTACCGTCTGGCGCGACCCATCGGCGCCGGCGTCGCCCGCACGAGCGGTCCCGTCTAAACCCTTGTCCCGCCCGCCGGCGTCCCTTATGTTTTTTACGGCCCGGTGCTTGTGGCCGGTACCGTCCTTCGGTAAAGGGGTTTCGATGCTGCTGCTCTTGATTTCCGCCATCGTTGTTTTTGCAATCGCCTACCGCGTGTACGGCGGTTTTCTCGACCGGGTGTTCCACATCACTCCCGAGCGCAAGACGCCCGCGCATACCCAGTACGACGGCTCGGACTACATGCCGGCGAAAACGCCCGTGCTCATGGGGCATCATTTCTCCTCCATCGCGGGCGCCGGGCCCATCGTGGGACCGATCATCGCCGTCGCCTTTTTCGGCTGGCTGCCCGCCGTATTGTGGATCGTTCTCGGCTCCATTTTCGTCGGTGGCGTGCACGACTACTCGGCGCTCGTCGTCTCGATCCGGCACAAGGCGCGCTCGATCGCGCAGGTGGCCAGAGAGATGATGAGCCCCCTGGCCCACAAGCTCTACCTCGCGTTCATCTGGCTGGCCATGGTCTACGTGCTGGTCGCCTTCGTCGACCTCACCGCCGGCAGCTTCACCGCCGACGGCGGAGTCGCCAGCTCGTCGCTGATGTACATCGTGCTCGCCGTCGCCATGGGGCTGGTCGTCTACAAGCGGAAGGTCTCGCTGGTGCGGGCGAGCATGGTTTTCGTGCCCCTGGTGTTTTTGGCGATCTACCTGGGCCAGCAGGTACCGTTCGGCGCGCTGCCGGCCGTCGCACACGGCGACCCCAAGACGACGTGGACGGTGATCCTTCTCGGATACTGCATGGTAGCCTCCATCGTGCCGGTATGGATCCTCCTGCAGCCGCGGGACTATCTTTCCTCCTACCTGCTCGTCGCGTGCATCGTCGGCGGCGTCGGCGGCATCGTCCTCGGGCACCACACACTGAGCACGCCGGCGCTGCAGGGTTTTGACACCAATATCGGATTTCTCTTCCCCGCGCTCTTTATCACCATCGCCTGTGGGGCGTGTTCGGGTTTTCACTCGATCGTCGCCTCCGGTACGACGTCGAAACAGCTCTCGGACGAGCGCGCGGCGCGGCCGGTGGCGTACGGCTCCATGCTGGTCGAGGGGATGCTCGCATTGATCTCGGTCGCCGCCATCGTGGTTGCCGGCGGAGCGCTGGCCGGTCGTTCTCCCACCCAGGTGTTCGCCTCGGGCATGGGGACGTTTCTCGGCTCGTTCGGCGTACCCGCCGCGTTGGGAACGTCGTTCGGCCTGCTGGCGCTCAGCACCTTCCTGCTCACCACGCTGGACACCGGCACCCGCCTGGCGCGTTATATCTTCGAGGAGTTCTTCAATATCTGGGGGAAGAAGTGGCACATTCTCGCCACCATCGCCACACTGGTGCTGCCGTTGTGGCTGGCACTCACCGAGTACCGGGACGCGCAGGGCCAGGTGATCCCCGTGTGGCGGGCGATCTGGCCCGTGTTCGGCGCCACGAACCAGCTGCTCGGCGCGCTGGCGCTCTTGACCACCGGCGTGTGGCTCAAGCGCACGGGCCGGCGCACGATCTTCGTCATCATTCCCATGATCTTCATGTTCTGCGTCACCCTGCTCGCCCTCGCATTCCTCGTCAAGGACAATGACTTTCTCGTCATCCGCACCATCGCCGCCTTTCTCTTCGTGCTGGCCGTCACCCTGATCTTCGAAGCCACGCGCGCCTTTCGCGGCGAGCGCGTGGTCGAGGACGACATGCTCCCCGACGACGGCCCCGCGGTCACGACGGCCGGCGGCAAGGTGTGCTAGACCGTCACAACGGGAGGTCAACCCGTTGGAAGTTCGGCTACCGTTATCGGGCATTTGTTTGCGCGGGCGACGGAGAGGAATACCGGCCCCACGTCATGCCGGCTGCAGGAACACCTTTGCCTCTACGCCGTGACCGTTCTCGAGGTTAGTTACAACCACGTCCCCGCCCATCTCGCGGGATAGTCCCCGGCAAATGGCGAGCCCCAGCCCCGTGCCCGTGGTCTTGGTCGAGAAGTACGGCTCGAAGAGTTTCTGCTGGACCTCTTCGCTCAGACCCGGACCGGTATCGCGAAACGAGATGCATATCCGCCCGTCACCGCCTCGCGCGTCTGCCTCCCGCGGCGCCCCGTTCCCGCACGTGATACGCAGCTCTCCACCGTCGGGCATGGCCTCCATCGCGTTCTCGATCAGGTTCGTGCAGATCTTGCGCAGCGCTTCGGGATCGACGGCGGCCATCACCGCATCGTCCGGGATATCGAGCGTAATATTGACGTCGTTGGCGTTGCGGCGGTACGGCGCCACCAGCCCCTTGATATAGCGGGCTACGTCGTGCGTGCCCATGTCGAGCTGCTGCAGGCGGCCGAAACTGGAAAACTCGGCGGCGATACGGCGCAGCACCTCTACCTGGTGGATGATGGTCTCGGAACCTTCCTTGAAGATCTTGTCGAAATCGCCGGACTTCTCGTCGTGTGCCCTGACCATGAACTGCGCGGAGAGTTTTATGGGGGTGAGCGGGTTTTTTATCTCGTGCGCGATCTGGCGCGACATTTCCACCCACGCGGAGAGTTTCTTGGTGTTAATCAACTCGGTCAGGTCCTCGAACACGTACACGGTGCCCATGTAACGCCCGCCGGTATCGAGTCTCGTCTGCATGTACTTGATGGTGCGGCGTTGGCCGTCCATGGTGATGTCGATCTCGGAGGACACGAACGGTTCCCTCCTGGACGGGTCGCCGGCGAGCAGCGAGAAAAACCGCGGCGCGATACCCCCCTCGACCAGCTCGTTTCCCGACCGGTCCAGCACGTCCGCGCCCCGGATACCCAGGATACGTTCGGCGGCATTGTTGACGGCGCGGATGCGGTCGCCCGCGTCGGTACTGACGACGCCGGTACCGATACTGGCGAGAATGATCTCCAGGTAGCGCCGCCGCTCGTCGAGGGCCGCGCGCGAGTGCGACAGCTGGTCGGTCATTTCGTTGAACGCCTCCACGACGGTCCCTATTTCATCGCGTCCCTTGGACGGAAGCTTGAACGCCAGGTCGCCGCGAATGACGCGCCGGGTCCCTTCCAGGAGCCCCCTCAGCGGCTCGAAGATACCGCGGGCGAGCAGGAGCCCCAGCCCGATCGTCGCCGCCGAGAGCAGGGCGAAGATGCCGAGCACGACCGACGTCGCTTTTTGCACCTCGACGTGGTACGACTCGGGACGGAAGAGCAGCGGCAGGCCGAGGGCCGCGCTCTCGTCTTCGCGAACACTCTGGATCGGGAGGTAGGCGACCTCGTAACGGTAGCGGCCCGCGGTCTCCGTCACCAGCGACTGGTCGACGTCCATCAGCGAGACGGTGACGTAGGCGTCCGCGTTCATCATCGAGCTGATGAATCCTCCGGACAGCAGTCCCTCGCGGCTGGATGCGATGAGCTCGCCGCCGTCGTAGAGATTTACGTCGGCGCCCACCTGGTCGGCGATGGCGCCGAGCAGATCCTCGTTGAGGAGTCGCCCGTAATACACGGTGTACGAACGCGCCTGGTCGCCGGTCGCGACCATGATCGGACGGCTCAGTACGCCCAGGTAGGGCCGGCCTCCGATGCGGCTGAAGAACACCTGCTCGGGCCCGAACCTCTGCCAGGCGCTTTCGAAATCGAACGCCCCGGCACCACCAGAGCCACTACCCAACCCGGTACCCCCGCCGCCGGACCCGGACGCCGTTTCCAATTCAGCACCGTCGCCACTTGCCCGATCGGCACCCGCCCCCGATTCGCCACCACCGCTGCCGGATGACCCGTCCCGCGGCACACCCGCCCCCACGGCAATTCCGTCCTCGTCGAAGACGCGGATTACCTGCGTGGGATCGTCCGCAAAGTATCCTCCGGTTCGTCCCGCGATCAACTCCCCGAGGTTCGCAAGGTCGAAGAGGTTCTCGAGTCCCCCCGTCACCAGATTGCCGAGCGACTTGGACGCGCCGAACGACTTGTACATCGCCTCTTTCCTGTTCTCCTGTACGAAGCGGTCCTTGATCATGCGCACGGAGAAGACGCCGAGAATGACGGCGGGCAGCAGCGCGATGATCAGGAACGACCCGAGCAGCTTTTGCTGGAAACCCAATTGCCGGCCGGGTGTGAGCGTGGGCAGCAGCTCGCGCAGGAACGGCAGGCTTTTCAAGAGAATGATCCACACGATGACGGCCACGGTGAAGAAGAAATAAAGCGATAGAATCGTCGACCACCTCAGCACGTGCTGCAACGGCAACGGCGCCGGAAAACCGGCGAGCAGGTAGGCGCCGTCGCCGGTCTCCCGGGCGAGGTAGCGATACGTCGGCCCCCGTGTCTTGACCAGCGGCCATTCGAGGTTGAGCGCCTTGTCGAGCTCTTCGAATGCGAAGACGAACCCGACGGGCAGCACGTCGGACGACGACTCGAGTACGCGGTTGCCCTGAACGCGGGCCAGCAGCAGCGCCTCGGGCTCCTCGAGCCGAGGTTCCACCCCGCCCTCCTGGACGTTCCTCAAGACTTCCGGTGTTTGGGGGCCGGTCTTCGCCGCCCACGCGAGGTTCTCGAAGAAAAACGGGATATCCACGACCACCTTGCCGGTGGACGATCGCACGAGGCCGCCGGTGGGGGCGGGTACGTAGTCACCGATGTTCACGATGCCCCGGTAAAAGCGCACGCTTCCCTGCGGCGTATCGGTCGTCAGGTCGAGCACGGCCCATTCCTCGAGCGACGGCGTCTCGATGCGTTCCGTTTCTTCCCCGACGTGGACGCGGTACGGCATCTCGACCGAGAAACGGCTCACCACGCTGTCCGCTTCGTCGAACACGTAGATCGAGCAGCTGTAGCCGAGCAGCGACAGGGAGCTGCCGGCCCACAGGTCGAAGGCGAGGCGCTGATAGTTCGCCGCGGACGGGTTGGAGAAGGACTGCCGGACGTTGTTGTCTTGCGAAAAACTCTCCAGCACGTCCTCCAGAATGAACACCTTCCAGTTGTCGGAAGGGTGTGTCAATTCCGCGACTTTCTCCTGTACGAACGTCCGTCTCAGCCCCTGATACTCCTCGTGCAGAAACACATAGGACGCGGTAGCCACGATGATCACAAATCCAAACGCGACGATCACGGTCGACACCAGATCTTCGCGCTGCACGATCCTGGGCGCAAACATGATGAACAACAGCAGCAAAAGCGATATGAAGGCAAACTCCCAACGCGAAGTGAAAATCGCGATGATCAGGATCACACCGGCGGTAAACAGGAACGATCTCGCGGAATCACCACGCGCTAGCAACCGGTAAATGCCCCATACCGCGATCGTGCCGCTGAGGAAAATGCCCGAGATCATCAAAAACACGCTCAAATGAAGCAGGGGGGCGTGCGTGTCGAAGAGGCGCATGGTCTCGCCCACGAGCCTCGGGTTGGCGTTGACCACGACACTGGCCACGAAGTGCGTGACCAGTTCGTACGCACCCAGCAGAACGGCCACCGTAAAGAGACCTTTGATAATGAATCCTCCCGCACTCACGCGACGGGTTTCCCTGATTTCCACGGCGTCGCGCGTTATCTTGAGCACGCCGTACAACGCGACCACAAAAAACAACGCCGTGATGAGAAGGTCGCCGCCGCTGCGCATCAAGCCGCCGAGACTCGGCGTGGCGAAGATCGCCGGGTCGAAAATCTTCAGCTTTGTTGAGGGCAAGCCCGGGTGCAGCAGCAGGAGCCAGTAACGCATGAAAGACATGAAGCCTACGAAATAGAGAGCCTTGCACGCGCAGGCGGGCCCCCGCAGTCGCGCCGGAAAGCGCAGGAGAGAAAACACGAAGCCGACCAAAAGTGCCAACAACAGCGCCACGTTACAAACGAGCCGGTAGCGGTTCTTCTGCGCCTCGGCAAAAAACCGGAACGGCCGGCCGATAACGGTGATGTTGAACAGGGGGTTGCCCATGGCGCTGCGAACCAGCACCCGGCCGCTCAAACCAAATGCCTTGTCGCCATCGATCTCACCGACCAGTTCCATGAACTCCGGAAAGGGCCGCCGACGCCCTCTACGGTCGGCGCCCAGCTCGCCCCCGCCTGCAGCGTCCCGGACCGCCTTGTTTCGGGGTTCACCACCTGCGCCGGCGTCGTGAACCGCCGCGGCCCCGCGCCCACTCTTGCCCGTTCCCCCTTGGCCGCCATCGGCGCGGTCCGGCCCGGAGGTCTCGGGAAGGTGCGCCGGCGTGGGGTAATACTCGAAACGCACGTTGGCCGCGATATCGCCGGAGAGGTTGTCGGCGAGGCTGGTGCTCTTGAGGAACTTGTTGTTGACCTTGAAGTTCACCTCGAGCGGCATATCTACGAGAACCGTCGCCCGCTTGTGATGCGCCGAATCATAGACGGGAATGACGTGGGTAAGGATCCGGTACAGCGAGACCTGCCGCGAATAGAGCAGTTCCCTGCCGCTGGCCATGAAATGCCGGTCCTGGCTGTCGATCTGCTGCGGCCAACCGGCCCATGCCAGCCGCGCGCCGCCGGCGTCGAACAACTGGATCCCGATTTGCGTACCGGGCGGCAGCGTGCGGGCGCGGGCGATGCGGGCCGCCTCCTCGCCGAGGAGTCGAAAGGTCGCCAGCCGGGTGCTCAGGGAGTCTTGGGGCGTCCCGGTGTCGTCGAGCAGGAATGCGGAGGTCCGCTCGCCGATCGAGGCTGAGAGCGCCTGGAGGCTCTGCACTCGTTCGCCGACGGCGGACAGCACGGCGGTAATTCGATCGGTCTCACCCGCGCGCCAGGTGTGCTCGAGGGCGGCGGGATCCCGCCCCGCACGAAAGAGGGAAAACGCCGCGACGACGAGCAGCGCGGCGACCGCCATGACCGTGTACCGGACGGGCGCCGCGAGGCGCAGCCGCCCGGCGAGGATCACGGTGGCAAGCACCAGTGCCAGCGGCACCCACGGCGTCAACGGCCCCAGCCAGGCGAAACGGCCGAACTGTTGCAGGAACAGCACGAGCCAGCCGCCTGACGCGGCGAGGACGATCGTTGCAGCTTGCGGGAAACGGTGTCTCATGTTTCGTAGCGCCGGTTACCCACGGGCTTCAGAACATGATACCAAAAACGGGGTTGGGAGTGTCGGCCGCGCGGGGGTCCAGTTAGCGGATGGATTTGATTTCACTGATCACCCAGCGACTTCCTTCCAGGTGTAGTGAAACGTATATCTTGTCCTTGAACGTCCTGCCGTCATCGTTTTTCTTGTACGAACGCTCGGCCACCGCGTAGACCCTGTTGCGGCCGTTGCGGTACTGGACGAATTCGAATTTCCGCGTGATCGTATACTTGAAGAGGTCCTTGAGCAGGTAGTGGCTCTGGTTCTTGCTAAAGGCGCCGCCGACCGGGCCCGTCCCCTCGATGGAGATTCCCACCTTGCTCTTGCCGTAGTGGCGGAGGATCTTCCGGACGTCTTCTTTTCTCCACCCCTGCTCGATATCGGCGAAGACGGCAAGCGGCCCCAATTCGTCTGCCTTTTTGGACACCGATTTGGGAATCGCCGGGGTTTCTTCTGCACTCTTGACCGTTTTCCCGGTCTTACCTTTCTTGGTCTTGGCCTGGGCGGCCGGCTCAAGTGCCTGTGCCACAACGACAAAGGACCAGCCGAAGAGGGTGAGTGCTGCGATTGCTGTGTAGAGTCCGTTGCGCATAGGTGACACCGCGTGGCAAACCAGCCTTAGACCGCAATGTCCATGCCAGGGAGTTTTCATTGAAAACCAAGGAGTTAGACACCATGAACCCGCCGCGGGTGTCCTCGCGTGGGGACGCATTGTCTCCAAACAAGGTCAACCCAGCACGCGAACGGTCCCGTCTCACGGCCAGGTACGCGTGATAATGATCCACAGGATCGCGCAGCCCAGCGCGAGTTTCGTCGCTACCGCTGCGGCCTTGCCCACGAACGACCAGAAGCCGATCCGCAGGGCCGGCTCCACGCGGCGGTCCCTGGCCAGCTCGCCCGCCACGGCGCCGGCGAATGCGCCGACGAAACCAAAGATGACGCTCCCCAGGGGTGGCACCACGGCGGCACCGAGGATGACGCCGGCCAGCCCGCCGGCGATGCTGCCGATGACCCCCCACCGGCTGCCGCCGCGACGCGCGACGATCACCGCCCCGAGCACCGATTCGATGATCTCACCGGCGACGGCGAGCCCGAGGCAGAGCAGGAGGTAGCCCCACGTCATGGCCGTGAACTTGCTCACCAGGGCGACAATGAGAGCGGCGCCGACGAGGATCCAGTTGCCGGGAAAACCGACGGTGGTCGATAGCAGGACCAGTGTCAGGAATATGTAGAGGAGAACGAAGAGGAACTTGTAGAGGACGGTCTCCACGGAAAAAACCGTTTACTTCTTGCGCTTTCTGCTTCGGACCCGCCAGTTCTCCCACTCGACCAGGACCGGACTGGCGATGAAAATGGAGGAATAGGTGCCGACCAGCACACCGACCATGAGCGTCAGCGCGAAGTCGCGGATGACGGGCCCGCCCAGAACGGCCAGGCATATGACGACGACGAGCGTCGTCAGCGACGTAATTATGGTCCGCGACAGGGTCTCGTTGATCGATGCGTTGACCACCACCGAGTAGCCTTCTCGTTTGCGGGAGCGAAGGTCCTCGCGGATACGGTCGAACACGACGATGGTGTCGTTCAAGGAATAACCGACAATGGTCAGGATGGCCGCAATGACGGGGATCGATAGCTCACGGTTCGTCACCGAGAAGAATCCCAGCGTGAAGAGGACATCGTGAACCAGAGCAACGATGGCGGCGATGGCAAAGCGGAACTCGAAGCGCCATGAAATATAAACGACGATCCCGGCGAGCGAGTAGATGATGGCCCAGAAAGACGCGGTCTTCAGCTCCGCGCCGATCTTCGGCCCCACCGACTCGACGCGCCGCATGTCGATACTGTCACGCGCCGCGTCCTGATTGACAAAACTCTCCTCGAGGGCGGCTCCGATCGCGTCCGAGGCCTCCGAGGCGTCCCCAATGTTCTTTATCTTGATGAGAACTTCCTCTTCGCTACCGAAGTGCGTCACCTCGGCACCCTCGTACCCCGCATCGGCCAGCACCCGGCGAACCTCCGTCAGCTCGACGGGCGGATCGAAGTGAATCTCGACCAGGGTGCCGCCGGCGAAATCGATGCTGGTGTTGAAGCCGCGGTGAACCGCAACCGATCCGAGACCCGCGCCGATAAGGACCAGGGAGAGAATCGCCGCATTGCGGCGCGCGCCGACAAAGTTGATCCGCGGATTCTTAAAAAACCTCATCTACATTCCTCTTTAATCAAATGCTTAGTTTGCGCAGGGACCATCGTGCGGTAATGAATTCGAACACGACCCGCGTGCACATTAGAGCGGTAAACATACTTGCGATGATGCCGATGCTCAGCACGGTGGCGAAGCCCTTGATCGGCCCGGTACCGAATTGCCACAGCACGAACGCCGTAATGAGCGTTGTGATGTTCGCGTCGAGAATCGTCGTGAACGCGCGGTCGTAGCCGCTGTCGATCGCGCTCCGCACCGTCTTTGCCTTGGCGAGTTCCTCGCGGATTCGCTCGAAGATCAGCACGTTGGCATCGACCGCCATGCCGATGGTCAGAATGAGCCCCGCGATGCCGGGAAGTGTGAGCGCCGCGTGCAGGGCGGCAAGCGCCGCCAACACGATGCCGAGGTTGAGAACGAGCGCGATACCCGCCAGGAAGCCGGAGAACTGGTAGTAGACCATCATGAAGATGAGAACCACGATAAAACCGTAGATCGCGGCCTTGACGCCGAGGGTGATCGAATCGCGGCCCAGCGTCGGTCCCACCGTCCGTTCCTCTTTGATTTCGACCGGTGCGGGCAGCGCACCGGCCCGCAGGACGATGGCGAGGTCGTTGGCCTCTTCATCCGTGAAACTTCCCGTAATGCGGCCTTCCCCGCCGGGGATCTTCGTTTCGACCGCAGGCGCCGAGCGAACCCGCTTATCGAGGACGATGGCGATCTGGCGTCCGATGTTCTCTCCCGTGAACCGGGAGAAGACGAGCGCCCCGCGGCGATCGAGCTTGAAGGACACGTTGAGGGTGCTGGGGTCGTCCGGGTTGGGGCTGGTGCTGGCGTTGACGAGGCTCGCTCCGGTGAGCGTCGGGTCTTTATCGACCAGGTACAACAGCCAGCCGGTACCGCCGTCCTGCATCGGCTTCTCTTCGGTACCCCACAGGAACTCCGATTTCCGCGGCAGGGCGCCCTGCGCCTGCGGCGTTCCGAGCAGGATCTCGACGGCTTGCTTGTTCGACGACTCGACGACCAGCGCGCCGAGCGAGAGCGTTTTCAGGTACGAGGAAAACGGCCTGTCCTCATCCACGATCAAGGGAATCTCGATGTCCTGGCCGCCCGGCATGGTCGGCAGCAAGGTGTCCAACGGTGTCGCCACCTTCGTATCCCCTGCCGGCGGCGCGTCCGTGGAACCCGGAGCGGGTGGGGTGTCCACCGACGTGGTGTCCGTCTCGATGCCCGTCGTGTCCACTCGCGTGCCCACCAGCTTGATCCCCTTGAGCTCCCGGTCGAGTTCTCGCACGACTTGCTGAAGCTCTTCGGAATCCCGCACCAGCCGGAACTCGAGCAGCGCCGTGCGGCCGATCAACTCTTTGGCGCGCTCGGCGTCCTGCAGTCCCGGCAGCTGAACGATGATTCGCCGGTTTCCCTGTTTCTGGATCACCGGCTCCGCCACGCCAAACTGATCGATGCGGTTACGGAGAATTTTCAGCGTGCGGTCGACGGCGTCTTTCTTGGCATCATCGTCCAGGGTAGAATCGTCGACCTCGAGCACGAGGTGCATCCCCCCCTGCAGGTCCAGACCCAGCTTGATGGCCGAGCCGATATACTTGTCTTTCTCTTCGGCGGTCAGCGAATCGCGCGCGCTCGCGGCCATGCCGTAGTACTGCACGGTCGGAATCAGTTTATACGCGGAATAGAGAAGGATCGCGATGATGAACAGGTATTTCCATTTCTTCATGATTTACCTCGGTGAAACGCGCCGCCCCTGACTCTCACCGGGTGCGGCCGCTCTTTTCGACGGCCTGCCGTTTGACGGCCGCGGCCCGGCCGGCGGCTCCGCACAAACACGCTATCCCTCGTAGGTTGAAAAGGAAAGCTCTCTGGAATCGGGGTGAGAAGTCAAGTAAAGGGGAAATTATACAAGCTTCCGGCCGCGAGTCAACGGAAATCTCTTTATTCTAACGGTCTAGCGCCTCCCCATCTGCCGGAGCATGTCCCGCACCGCCCGTTCCATCCCGACGAATATTGCCCGGGCGACGACGGCGTGCCCGATGTTGAGCTCCTCGATTTCGGGGATGCGGACGATCGCCGAGACGTTGTGGTAATTGAGGCCGTGGCCGGCGTGGACCGCCATTCCCAGGTGCCGGATGGCCGAGGCCGCGTCCTGGACCCTTTGCAGCTCACGGGGCAGGGCGCCACTCCGCGCGTTGGCGTAGGGGCCGGTGTGTATCTCGACGGCGTCGAACTGCAGGTGCGCGGCGTGCTTGATCTCGTCGAGGTCGGCGTCGAGAAACGCGCACGTCTTGATTCCAGCTTCTTTCAGGGTACCGATGATGTCCGCCACGGCGGGAGCGGTGTTCGACAGATCGAGCCCACCCTCGGTAGTGACCTCTTCCCGCTTCTCGGGCACGAGGGTTACGGACTCGGGGTGAAGCGCGAGGGCGATCTCCTGCATTTCGGCCGTCGCCGCCATCTCCAGGTTCATCGCGGTCTTGACCACTTCACGGATCAGGCGCGCGTCGCGGTTCTGGATGTGCCGGTGATCCTCTCGCAGGTGAATCGTCACCTGGTCGGCGCCCCCCATTTCCGCCGCGACCGCGGCGCTCACCGGGTCCGGCTCGTAGGTCTTGCGCGCCTCCCGGACCGTGGCCACGTGATCCACGTTGATCCCCAATCGAGGCATCGCCGCTCCTCCTTTTCGTAAGACTGGATTCATGATACGGCTATTCGACCAGTTGCGAGAGAAATACGAACTCGACTCCGGAATCCTTGAGGACGTCGAGGTTTCTCTCCAGCACCTGGTAGGTAGACGACCGCGGGTGCCCGATGGCGATGGCCGTTCCCCGCTCGCGGGCCGTCTCGAGCAGCCCCAGGAGCCGCTCCTCGATCACCAGCGGGTCCTCGGTATCCGCGTCCAGAAACACGCCGTTGCGCGCCGCCGGCACACCCATTTCCCTCGCCGTATTATACGCTATCGATTTGCCGGAAGTCAAAGAGTCGAGAAAAAACAGCCGGCGCCCCTTGATCACGGACAGGACGCTGCGCATGACCCGCCGGTCCTGGGTCGCTCGCGAACCCTGGTGGTTGTTTACACCGACCACGCCGGGGCTCTCCTCGAGGTAGCGCCCGACGAGCTCCCGGATCTCGCCGTCGCTCATGGTGACGAGTACGGCGGCGACGTCGGATGGGGGGCCCTCCTCGGCCTCCATGGGCAGGTGGAGCATCGGCTCCTTGCCGTTGGCCCGCGCCCGGGAGACGGCGTAGCGGCTGTGCGGCAGCGACGGTATGACGGAAATCGTGATGGGCAGCTCCAGCGTGAGGAACGCCTCCACGAGCCGTGACTTCGAGTAACCGAAATCGTCGAAGACCAGGGCGGCCCGGGGCGCCCGCGTTCTCCGGTCGCCGCGGTCGCCGCTCCGCCGGTCCCGTTCGGTGCTCGGCTGCGACGCGGCGCTGTTCCACCGCGAGGCGACACCGGCTTTGCGGGAGCGCTCGACGGTGATCTTGTGGGTCGTGTACCGGCGGCTGCCGATATCAAAGACGAGGCTGCGCTGGCGGGAATTGGAATTGCGCTCGACGCCGGAGCGGACGATGCCACCGGCCCGCCGCACCGCGCGCGTGATCTCCAGGTTTACGTCGACAAAATCGCAGGAAGCACCGCACACCACGCGCCACTCGTAAAAAATCAACCGCTCGCCGCCGGTGACGAGCGCGCCCCGGTTCTCCTCCAGCGACCGTGCCAGGCCCGTTTCGGCCAGGGCCCGGCGCAGGCCGTCGTCCAGCTCCGCCTGGACCTGGCTGTAGTAGCCGGTGAAACCGGTGTCCACGAGCAGCACCCGGCCGCGCGTGGTCTGAAAAAACTTGACGAGGGCGATACCCGCGGCCACGGCGACGATCATTAGGACGACCAGCACCCGCACCCGGGCCGGCGCACCCTGTGGCCGGCGCGCTCGCTTGCCGCCGGTTTTCTTCCTGGCTTTCTTCTTCGGCATGGTCTTGCGGGGGATAAAAGGCGTTGGCCAGCATACCGATGGACGCAGCAGCGCGACAAGCAAAAATCCGGAAGGCGGGCGCTGGGGGCGCCCCGCCGCTTCCCCGCGCGGCCACCGGGGCGCCACCACGCGGTGCCCTGCCACGCGGTGCGGCCGCGCGGTGCGGCCGCGCGGCACGGGAACAAAAAAACCCGGCGGGAAATCCCGCCGGGTCCGGTCGATCGCTGCCGGGGTTCACCCCCCGCGCGCCGCTTGCGTTCAGACGTCGTCTCGCCACTGGACGATGCGGTAGATGCTGTCCCCGCTCGCTTCCGCGAAACGGATGACGATCGAGGCCCGCAGCACCTTGCCGGTCAGGAATCTGAAATCCCCCCCCGCCGTGATAGTGAACGTGTAGTCGACCGTCTTTTCGTACCACGTTTCGGTGGGATGGACGACGGGATCGGACAGCGGGTCCCACTTCTCCTCTCCCACCGGAAAATCCATCGAGATATCGATACTAATGATCGGCCCGGGGTCGGTCCCGCTCGGGCCCGGCGGCGGGTCGAAGGTGCGGTCGAACATGTGCCCGGTGGCGATCAGCTCGGAGGCTCGTCCCCAGTCGGTGGACGTGACTTTGCCCAACGAAATGTCCTTGGCGCCGAAGAAAAACGTGAAGTTATCATCCAGCAGCTTGTCGTACTGGTTGATATTCTGCTGGTTCCAGGCCAGCTCGAGGTTGTGGAGTACATCCTCCCGCGCCTTGAGGGATTTGAAGGCTGGCGGCGGAACTTTGTCCGGCGGTGTTCCCTCCTCTGCGTTGAAGATACAGGAGTTGAACACCAGCGCGCCCAGCGTGAGGGCGACCAACGTCAGCGTTTTCCTGGGGGTGAGCTTTCTCATGATGACCGCGTTCCTTTCCGGAGTGAAGCGACGTTGTCCGGCACGTTAAATGTATCACTTTCGTGCCGCAGCGTCAAGACGACCCGTTGCCTAACTTGTTTCTTTCCAATGACTACCAATTCCATAACGATCCTGTACCTCTCCGTGCTTCCCGCTATTGCCGCAGCGACCCCCGCAAAAAACCCCAGCTGGCAAACCCCGACACGCGCTCGATGTCTTCCCAGCGCACGAGCTGCCACCCCTTGCTGCCCTGCTGCATGTCGAGCTGGGCCTTGCCCCGGTAGATTACCGTATCCGGGGGCAGGGTATTGCTGGCCACTATCAACTCGTAGTCCATGCGAAAATCGGCGAACGGATTCTGGTCGCGGATCTGCTCGCGGTTGGTAAATGACACCTCGATACTGCTCGACTCGGAGGTCAGCCGGTTGACGACGGTCTTTTCCACATCCGCCGTCCAGTTGTCGAACTTGCCGGCCAGCGTCGGGTTGGCGGCATCTTCGGGAAGTGGGACGAAGGTGAAGACGTCGTGCAGGCTTCGCTCATAATTAACGCCGGTTCGCTCCTCGAGACCGCTTTCCATGTTCAAGAACACCCGGCTCGGCACGGTGGGCACCTCCCAGGACGACGTGTTGCCGCCGGGGTCCTCGGCGTCCCGCGTATCGAACAGGCAGCCCGCGGTCAGACCCAGCGTCACGGCCAGGGCGCCCCGCATCGCGGCGCTGCACAAAAGTATGGCTCGGCGTTTGCCCATCGTTTGCCTCAAAATGCGTAGCTCACCGACGAATCCATGACCCAGTAATCCTCCTGCTCCGGGCTGTTGAATTGCCCGAAACGATTTACCTTCTTGAGCCTCAGGTTCAAGGTCTTTGCTTCGCCCCACTTGTAATTGCCCTCGACACCGATTTCCACGCCGCCGTCGATGAACGTCGTCGAGTTGCCGGCGCCGATGACGTCCCGCCGCTGGCTGTAGTCGTTCTCGCCCACCAGCGCGAGGTGGGGGTTGATCTTGTAGCGGAAGCTGATGGTCATCTGGTCCCGCCGGTCTTCCTGCTCGATATCCAGCAGGCGTTCCGCTCCCTGCTCCGGCCGCAGGTAGCTGCCCCGGTCGTGCAGCAAGAGCTGGTAGTAGAGCTGCGTGGACAGCGCCCCGGAGAGCCGGGCGCGGACCGTATTCGTAAAAACGAAGTTGCGGTCGAGAAAATTATCGTCCTCGTTGAAGTCGAACTCGGTCAGCTCGAGGTTCAGCCCGTAGGTTTGCTTGATGTTGATCCGCTCGTTCAAGGTGTAGGTAAGCTCCGGCCGGAAATCGTACGTCGTCTCCACCCGGTTGTTCTGCGACAGGCTGCCGTCGATGTTGATGAAATCGGTCTGGTTGAGCGCCAGGTAGACGGACGCGGTGATCTTGGGGAACGGCTTCGAGTTGATCTTGAGGTTGATGTACTGGTCCATCTGGTCGCGGTCGCGCGGGTTGATCTCGAAATCATCGAAGAACGCCTGGACGATCGACGCCCCGGAGCGGAAGTTGACGTTGAACGTCTTGCTAAAATTGTGCGTCAGGCCGAACCTGGCACTGTGCTGCTCCTCGCGAAAGCTGCCCAGGGACTGCGGCCCGAGGTCACTTAGCCGCTCCTGGTTCTCCACCTGCACGTCGATGGTCGTCGCCTTTCCCATCGTGTACTTGATATCCCCGCGCACGAGGTCGGTGACCCGGCGGCTGAAACGCGTCTTGGCCACCAGAAAATCACTGACCGTCTCGTTGTGCTGCGCGAGCATCTTCAGCTCCACCGCCGCCAGCGGTCTCGTGGTGGCGTTCAATCTCAGATCATCCAGGGTTCGCGTCTCCACTTCGCGGTTCAGGTTGTCCTCGAACTGCACCTCCTGGAAGACACCACGGGGAAGATCCATGAATTCGTTGGTGCGTGTCGCCTGGCTGTAATCCACCGTAAATGACGCCCGCTCCGAGAGCGTCACTTCCACCCGGGTGACGAGGCTGTCCTCGTCCGTGCCGAGGCCGTCGGCCCTGCGGCCGCCGGTGTCGGCCGAGTCATCGCTCTTGCTGAAGAACCCGCGCCCCCGGATCTTCACCCGGCTGCCGAAGTTGTAGCCGATGCCGCCGCGAACCGATCCCCGGACGCTCCGGTCTTTGAGAAACGTCTGATCGCTCTTCGAGACGTCGCCCGAGGTGGCGCCGTTGAACGCGATCCCGCCCGCAAACGTCCTCTTGTACGTCAGCGTCGCGGATGCCTGCTTTGAATCGTTCTTGAAATCTTGAATATCGTTCGTAAACGTCACCAGGCGGTTGAACGAACGGTTGTCAGCGATGCGGCCCGTCATGGCCAGTCCCGATGTGATCGGCATCGTCAGGTTGACGGAGAAGTTGCGCGAGTTGTCCCTGCGATCCTGCAGGCGGGCGCTGGTTTCGTTGATCCGCAGGTTGGTGTTGGCCACCCAGCCGTTGCGCAGCAGCAGGGTCGAGCCGAGCTGGTTCGACATGGTGATCGAGGTCACGTTGCCCTTGATGGACCCGGTGTAGGAGTTCTTGAACTCGTACTTGGGCCTGGCCTCCTGCGCCGCCGCGGAGAGCGAGTCGAGCTGCCCGTGGGCCTCCAGCGGGGAGCCCAGGCCCCAAAAAAGTACGACCACATACGCGATGCGTTTTACCATCGTCGTCCTTGCATCATCGTTCCGTCCCCGTGCGCTCCCGGCGTCATGCCGGCAATCGCTCGTGACACGGCGAGGAAGTCCTGCGGTGAGAGCATTTCCGGCCGCTTTTCCGGATCGATCCCCGTGGACTTGCCGAGTTGTCTCAACTCGGTTGCCGACAGCGAATACGCTCCCCGCAGCGTGTTGTGAATGGTCTTTCTTCTCTGCTGAAACAGGTTCTTGACCAGGCCGACGAAATGTCGCAGCTCGTCCCTCCTGATCCGCGGCGATTCGAGCGCCTCGAACCCGATTACGACCGAATCCACTTTCGGTCTCGGCGTGAACGACCCCGCGACGACCCGGAACAGCGAGCGGACCGTGTACAAACTCTGCAGCACCACACTGGGTATGCCGTAGGTGCGCGAGCCGGGCGCCGCCGCGATACGGTCTCCCACCTCGCGCTGCACCATGAGATACGCCTTCTCGATCATCTCGGACTCGTCCACCAGGAACGAGAACAGCACCTCGCGCGTGAGGTGATACGGGATGTTGCCGATGAGCGTGCAGGCATCGAGCCCGCGCTCGGCGAGCAGGCTCGTGAGCGACACGTGTGTGAAATCCGCGTTGATCAGTTCCACCCCCGCCGTCCCTTCCAGCCGCGCGGAGAGTTCGGCGTGCAGGTCCCTGTCCAGCTCGAAGGCGATCAGGCGCGTGCCCAGCTCGGCCAGCGGCCGGGTCAGAAACCCCCGTCCGGCGCCCAGCTCGACCACCGCCTGCCCCGCCTCGAGGCGTGCCGCATCGATCATTTTCCTGGCAATCCCGGGGTCGTGCAGGAAATTCTGGCCGAACCGCTTTCTTGGACGAAAAGCCATACCCTTCCAACGGCTAGGTGCCTAAACGAACAAATATATAGAGTTACGCCTGAGAATCAGGCAAGGGACAGAACGTTTGTAGCAGAGTTCGTAGCGGGAAAACCTCCTGCAAGTGCATGAGAACGGGCTTATTATAGCGCAGATCGTGCCCGCCGTCAAGAACGGGAATGCGTGTTTCACCATGCAAGATCCGTGCTGGAATCGGCGGGCGGCCGGGCGCCGGCGGGCGGGGGTCGACGGCGAGTTCCGCAGCGCGCCGACCGCCGACGGACTGGCGGGGCAGGCAACATGTCTCTCATCGGCGCGCGAGGACTGTCTGAGCCGGAGCGCCCCCGCCGGCAGGCGCCCGCCACCAGACCGGGAATCTCCGGAGCACGACGCTAGACGAGCCCGGGAAGCGCGCGCAGGAACGACTTCGGTTCGAGGTGGAAGGTTTTTACGTAGTGGTCGATCTCGCAGACGTTGTCTTCCGTTAGCATGCGCAGCTGGTCGCTCGTCACGGGAAAGGAGTCGAACCGCTCCATGATCTTGACCGGGGGACGGGCGGACCACATGGGAACGTTCATCGTCTTGATGGGTTTGCCGATCGCGTCCGCGACTTCGTGTACGATTTTGCTGAGTGACAACCGGTCGGGGCCGCCCAGTTCGTAGGTCTGATTCTGGGTTTCGGGCATCGCCAATGCCTTCGTGACACAGGCGCTGGTGTCATCGAGAGACACCGGCTGAAAGAGCGTCCGCCCGCCCCCGACGAGGGGCACCAGGGGTTTGCGGACGAGCGCCATGATCTGTTCGGTAAACGCACATCCGGCGCCGAATATCAGGGATGGTCTGAAGATCGTCCACCGCAGCGGCGATTCCCTGACCAGCCGTTCCCCGGCGTACTTCGTCCGGTGGTACGCGGACCGCGCATCCTTACGCACTCCCAACGCGCTCATGTGGATAAATCGCTCGACCCCCATACGCCGGGCCGCGTCCAGAATGTTCCCGGCCGCCACGCGATGATACTGGTCGAAAGTAACACCCCGGGACCGCTGCTCGCGGATGATACCGACGAGGTTCACGACGCCGTCGACGCCGTCACATGCACGAAGGCACGCATTGGTGTTGAAAATATCACCCTGGGTAATCTCGTAGGCGTCCGGTTCCGTGACCTTGTGCTCGCTTCCCCGCCGTACCAGGAGACGTACGTCGTGGCCGGCTGCGCGCAATGACTCGCGAAGCCTGCTGCCCACGTAGCCCGTACCACCCGTAACCAGAACCTTCATCGCGTCTACGTCCTTTCTAGCCCTCGCCTTTCACCTGAACCGATTTGACCCCGCAGACCGGGCAGGCGCCGAGACCCAACGAGAATTGTATCTGACAATCCGAACACTCGACGGTTTCTTCGCCCAGGCCTTTGAGTGCCTCGAATGCGTCGTCCCTTTCATCACCGGGCACGTACAATTCGATGCTCTCTTCGTCGGGCTCCGTGACCAGAGAAGTGATGCCGTTCTCCTCGAGTGCGTATCGTCTTTGCACCAGCATCGATGTCTCCGAATAGAATCCCACCAGCTCCCATTCCGCCTCATCTTCGAGCTCCTGGTGGAGGTCGCAGATCATCGAGTTGAAAACGTCCCGGTAGCAATCACTGCAAACCGTGCGGTCGCAGATCGCGCATTTTCCAATCGGGCTTCCTTCCGTATGCTCGCATCCTGGTTCCATAGCGCCTCCGCGCGGTCGTGCCTGCTAGCTCGCCAGCCCCATGGCGCTGGCAAAGTTTTGAGTGGTCTTCTCCATTATCGCATCCACGGACCGATTTGTTGCCTCGGAGATTTTTTTGACGACATAGGTGAGATACCCCGGCTCGTTGCGTTTGCCCCGGAACGGGGCCGGTGTCAGGTACGGGCAGTCCGTTTCCAGAACGATCGCGTCCGCGGGGAGCCCCGCGACCACCTGCGAGAGCCCGGAGTTGCGAAACGTCACCACGCCGCCCACACCGATATGAAAACCCATATCGAGGACGGTGCCGGCCATCTCCGCGTCGCCGGTAAACGCGTGAAAGATGCCCCGCCACGGTGGACCCTCTTCCCGCAGTACCGAGACCACGTCGTCGAAGGCGTCGCGGCAGTGGATGATAATCGGTTTGTTCATCCTTTTCGCCAGACCGATCTGCCGCCGGAACACGTCCCGCTGCCGGTCCCGGGGCGTCAAATCGCGATAGTAGTCGAGGCCGATCTCCCCCACCGCCAGTATCCCGGGCCGTCCGAGCAGGTCGGCGAGTCCCTTTTCCGCCTCGGCATTATACGTCTTTGCGTCGTGGGGATGAACCCCCACCGCACCGTCAAGGAAGGGATATTTTTCGACGAGCGCGGCGGTCTCCCGCGACGAATCCACGTCGAAGCCGATATTGACCATGCGGGTGACCCCGGCGTCGAGCGCCCGCTGGACGACGGCGTCAAAATCGTCCTCGAACTCCGGGTGATTGAGGTGAACGTGCGAGTCGATCATGATTCCACCGCGGGCAGTTCCATCTTCGGGAAGAGCGGCGCCGGGTCGTTCACCGATTTCCACCCCGTATCGCCCGGGCTTTCGGCCTCCCCGAGAGAGAGTGTTTCGATGCGGCCTTCCAGGCCCAGCTGCTCCCTCATTTCCACGGCCTTCGTCGGCATAAAGGGTATACAAAGTATCGAGCTCAAGCGCAAGACCTCGAGCAGTACGCGGAGGACGGTGTCCAGCGCCGCCGGGTCGCCGCCGCGCGCGAGTTCCCATGGTTTCTTCTCTTCCACGTAGCGGTTGGCTCCCTGGATCGCTTTCCACAGAGCCGCCAGTCCCCGGTCGAACGCCAGCGCGTCCATGCTCTGCCGGTACGCCTCGACCACGCCTTCGGTGAGCCGCGCGTAGTCTCCCTCGCCCTGCGCATCCCACCCGGGAACGGCCCCTTTGCGGTACCGCTGAACCATCGACAACGCGCGCGAAAACAGGTTGCCCAACTCGTTGGCCAGTTCCGCATTGTAACGGGTAATCGCCTGCTCGATCGTAAAGTCCCCGTCGCGGTCGAACGCGATTTCCCTCAGCAGGAGGTACCGCAGCACATCCGCGCTCCCGAAGTACTCCGCCAGCTCGATCGGGTCGAGGATGTTGCCCAGCGTTTTGCTCATCTTGGTGCCGCGCGAATAGACGAAGCCGTGTCCGAACACGCTCTTCGGCACCGGCAGACCGGCGGCCATGAGCATCGCGGGCCAGATGAGACAATGAAAGCGTGTTATGTCCTTGCCGATGACGTGGCAGTCCGCGGGCCAGTATTTCTTGAATCTCTCGTCGTCGTCCCCGCCGAAGCCCAGGGCGGATATATAGTTGATCAGGGCGTCGAACCACACGTAGACCACCTGGCCGTCGCCCACCGGCAGCGGCACGCCCCATTCCTTTCCCGACCGCGAGACGCTGACGTCTTCGAGGCCCGCGTCGATAACGTTCATCAACTCGTTGCGCCGCTTGGCGGGCCGCGCAAACTCGGGGTCACCGGTCAGGAGCTGCTTGAGGCGGGCACCGAATTTCGACAAGGCGAAGAAATAGTTTTCCTCCTCGAGCCACTCCGGTTTTTCCTCGTGACGCGGGCACAGACCGTCTACCAGGTCCTTTTCGAGCTTGAACTCTTCGCACGATACGCAGTAGTAGCCCTCGTAGGCGCCCTGGTAAATGTACCCGTTGTCGTAGATCGTCTGGAAAAGGCTCTGAACGGCCGTTACATGCCGCGGGTCCTCGGTGCGGATGAACTGGTCGTAGGAAATGTTCAGCCGCGCCCATACTCTCTCGAACTCCGACGCCATCTCCCGGCAGTAATCCTGCGGGGACTTGCCGAGGCGCCTCGCCTCTTTTTCGACGTTGGTGCTGTGCTCGTCCGTGCCCATGAGGAAATAGGTGTCGAACCCGGCCAGCCGTTTGTAACGGGCGAGACAGTCGGCACCGATCTTCTCGTAGGCGGTCCCCAGGTGCGGCCGCGCGTTCACGTAGTCGATGGCGGTCGTTACGTAGTACGTCTGCAAGTCTGATGGCTCCTCAAGCGTGCGGGACGAGCGGAAAGGGGCATAAAGCCCGAGGATTCTAGCACCCCAAATGCTTGATATCAAGGAAGAGATGGGTTAGGGCGGCGTCCATGTTGAGGTTACGGCGGAGGATTTCGTCGCGGGTCCACGTGATGCGATCCACGATGGCGGGTAGCCGCTGCCGGTCCCACTTGTCGCGTTGGGCGTCGAGCAGCGCCGCCTGATCCCGGTTGATATAGAGCGACGTATCACCGGTCATGATGTCGCGGTACGCCAGCGCGAACTCGTGGAGAAATCGGGCGACCCCGTCGCGGGACGCACCCCTCGCAACCGTCAGGGCACTGCCGATCAACCAGGATTCGGAAGCGCCGGGAATCCTCTCCAGGATCTCGTAGGCATTTCTTCTTTCGTCATCGCTGTCCTCGTTGACGACACGCCGGGCGCGTTTGTAACTTCCCTGGGCCAGGCCGGCGGCGCGGGCCGCGGTGCCCGGCGCAGTACCGTCGTGGGTCACCAGCAGCGCTTCCAGCACCTCCGGACGAAGCGGGGCGAAACGGACACGCTGGCACCGCGAGCGGATCGTATGGAGAATCGCGTCGGGAGTGTGCGTTACCAGGATCAGCGCGCAGTGCGCGGGCGGTTCTTCAACGAGCTTGAGCAGCGCGTTTTGCGCCTCTTCGCGCATGAGATGTGCGTCTACTATAATGAAGACGTTGTAAGGGCTGTTGAACGGTTTTGAGTGCGCCCGTTTGATAACGGCCCGGGCGCGGGCGACGCGGATGGAGGCTTTTTTCTTGAAAACATGGGTGCTGAAAATATCCCTGCGTTTTTCCTCGAGCACCTTGCCGATATCCGGCTCGTCGTCTCCCTCCTTCTCGCCGGTTCCCTGTGTCGGCGTGGGATACACCAGGTGAATTCCGGGGTGCGATAGGGCGAGCGCCGCACGGCAGCTGTCACACGGTGTCCCCTCCGGCCGGCACGCGGGTTCGCTCGCGCAGCACAGCCGGCGGGCGAAGTCGATCGCGAGGCGCTCCTTGCCGACGCCTTCGGGCCCGGTAAAGAGAAGGCACGGGAGCGTGCCTCCGAGGCACGCGTCGAGGAACGCCTGCGCGCTTTCCTGTCCCAACCGGTCGGCGGGAAAGGCGTCTCTTTTGGTTTCCTTGCCCGTGGCCATTACCGCTGCCCTCCTGCTACCTGGAAAACCACTCCGTCGGGTTCAGCGCCTCTTTGGACTTGCGAATCTCGAAGTGGCACTCGTAGCCGTTCAACGAGCCGCTGTCACCCACCTCGGCGATCACGTCACCCGCCGCCACGATCTGGCCCGGTTCGACGAAGATCTTGGAGGCGTGGGCGTAGAGCGTATAATACCCGTCCCCGTGGTTCAGGATAATACAGTTTCCGTAGCCGGTAATCCAGTCCACGAACTCGACTTTTGCCGGGGCCACCGAGCGGATGGGCGTTCCGGCCGGCGCTTTTATGTTGATACCGTTGTTGAACGTGACGGTGCCGAACTTGGGATGCCGGTCCTGGCCGAACTGCCGCGTCACCCGGCCCTTGACCGGCCGCATCAGCTTGCCCTTGAGGCTTGTGAATTCCCCGGCGAGTGGAACGCCGGTGTCCCCGCTGAGCCGTTTGCGCTCGAGGTCGCCGATCAGGTCTTTCAACTTCTCCTCGGATTTCTTCAACTCCGCGATGGCTTGCGTGTGCTTGGCTTTCTCGCCGCGGATGCGTTTTAGCATCGACACGCGAGTTTTCTTGTTGCTCTTCATCCTGTTGCTCTCGTCGACCCGCTGCGTCTTGAGCGTCACCACATCCGCCATCGCCTCGGTCAACAGCACACGCTCCTGCTCCAGCCACGACTTGCGGCCCCGCACTTCTTCGACGAGGCCCGCGTCCCGTTCGGCGATGAGCCCCATGAACTTGTACTTCTGAAAGGCTTCCTGAAGGTTCGCGCTGCCCAGTATGACCTGCCACCGGTGATTGGGCCCCCTTTTGTACATCTGCCGCAGGCGCGCTGCGAGCCGCGCTCGCTGTTGTTCGAGCGTGCCGCCCTCGTGTTCGATGCTGATGCGCAGGCTGTCGATTTGCTCGCCAAGAAGCTGCTCTCTTTCTTCGAGCCCCGCAATGAGCTTGCCGGCGAGGGAGATCTCCCTGTCGAGGCTCGACAGTTGCTGCATCATGCTTTGCTCTTCCCGCTTGAGCTGCGAGTTCTTGCGGCGCAGGCGCTCGATGTTCTTTCGGATCTTTTCGAGCTCTTGCTGCTGGTTCGTAATCTTGCGCGCCAGGGACCGCCGCGGGGGCTGCGCCTGCACCGCCGCATCAGGCGCGAGACACGCGGCGAGGACGGCGGCCAGCACGCCCAAGGTCGGCGCGCGCCGCCCGGCGGCTCGGCGAACAAGGATGACGGCCCTATTGAAGAGGTTTGCTGGTAACACGGCGGCCCGGGGTCAGAGTTTCAGGAAACGCCTCAACGCCGCGTAGCTGCCCAGGGCGCCGAGGCCGACACAGGTTGCGACGTACAGGAGGATTCGGTCCGGCGCCAGAAACGCCACGTCCGGGAGAATGTTCTGGCATACGACGTATATCCCCACCAGCATGCCGAGCGAGAGCATCGACGCCAGCCCTCCCTGGAAGGCGCCCTCCATGATGAACGGCGTGGTGATAAAGAGGTTGGTCGCCCCCACGAGCTTCAGGATCTCTATGGATCTGCGCCGGCTGAGAATGGTCAGCCGTACGGTGTTGGAAATGATAAAGACGGAAGAGAGGACTACGATTCCACCCAGCACCGCGTCCACGTACATGAAGATGCGCGCCAGAAACGAAAACCGTTCCATAAAATCCTTGCCGTAGTTGACCTCTTCGACCGCGCCCATCGCGCCCACTTCCCTCGCAAATGTTTCGATACGATCCTTGTCCGCGAAACCGCCCTTTAGCGTAACTCGAAACGACGCCGGCAGCGGATTCGCCCGCAGCGTTTCCAGAACGTACTGTTCCGCGCCGAGCTCTTCCCTGAATTCGAGCAGCGCCTCGGCCTTCGACACGAACTGGATCGTTTCCACGCCGTCCATCGCAAAGAGCGCGCGGTGGTATTCCTCTATGGTCTCCTGCGCCATGCCGTCTTCGAGGTAGACGTAGACCCGAAAATCCCGAACCGTCTTGTCGAGCAGGGCTGTGACGTTATCCGTCGCCAGGAGAAACACGGCCAGCACGAGCAGTGAGAGGCTCATGATGATAATGGAAAGCGACATGATGCCTTTGTGGCGCCGGAGCGTGCGGACGGATTCCCTCGCCAGGTATGCCAGCTGGTGGAAGCTCAACGGTTCCCTCCCGGGGGCTGCTCGCCCCACACGGCAGCCTCTCCGCCCATGCGAATGGCGTCGAGGCGCTCCCTGGAGAATCCTTGCTCGGAAAGCCGCAGATCCTCCTCGATGGTGCCGTCGCGCAGAAAGATGATGCGCTGTCCGTAGTTTTTCACCAGCGCGTGGTCGTGGGTGGCCATGAGCACTGCGGTCCCCGCGCTGTTGATCCGCAACAGCAACTGCAGGATTTCATCGGTAACCTCCGGGTCGAGATTGCCCGTGGGCTCGTCCGCCAGGAGGATCTCGGGGCTGTTCGCGACCGCCCTCGCGATCGCGATGCGCTGCTGTTCTCCGCCGGACAGTTTCACGGGAAGATCGTTGCGCTTGTGATACAACCCCACCTGGGTAAGCACCTGCATGACGCGTTTTTTTATGGCGTAATTGCTCGCCCCCGTCACCCGCATCGCGATGGCGATGTTTTCGAAGACGTCGCGGTCCTCGAGCAGTTTGAAATCCTGAAAGACCACGCCGATCTTGCGGCGGAGGTACGGAATCTGCCGGCGGTTCATGGACGTGGAGACGAACGGTCCCACGATAACCTGTCCCTCGGTGGGAAACTCGTCCATGTAGACCATGCGCAGCAGCGTACTCTTGCCCGCCCCGCTGGGACCGACGAGAAAGACGAATTCGCCGTTGGCCACGTGGCAATTGACGTTACGCAGGATGATGCGATCGTCGTACCGTTTCGAAAGGTGGTATATGCCGATAACGTTTCGGTGTTCCATGGTTACTCGCGGCCGCCCATTATGCGCCGCGTCACCAGTTCTGCGGCAAGGCGATATGCGGCCTTCAGGCTGGCCGTACTTGCAACTCCCTTTCCCACAATATCATATGCGACGCCGTGGTCCACGGACGTCCGCACCACGGGCAACCCCACGGTGACGTTGACCCCGCGCCGGCGTGCCGCCATTTTGAATGGAATCAAGCCCTGGTCGTGATACATCGAGACAAGGGCATCAAACGTGCCATTCCCGGCGTGTTGGAACAGCGAATCGCCCGCGACCGGACCGGTAACGTGGATCCCCATCCGCCGCGCCCGGCGCAGCGCCGGCTGGATGGTGTCGATTTCCTCCCGGCCCACCACTCCGCCCTCGCCGGCGTGCGGGTTGAGGGCCGAGACGGCGATGTGCGGCTCGGGTATCCCGAACTCTGCCCGGAGCGCCCGCTCGACGACCCCGAGCGCCTTGACGAGCCGCTCCTGCGACAGCGCCCGGCTCACCTCGCTCACCGGGATGTGCCGGGTCAGCGGCACAACCCGTAAGTGACGGTACACCATGACCATCTGGCAGTCCGGGGCGTCGAAGAAGTCGGCAAACATTTCCGTGTGACCGGTAAACGGGTACCCGGCCAGCGCGAGCGAGCGCTTGGAGATGGGCGCCGTCACCAGCGCGTCGACCAGGCCCCGCGCGGCGAGCCGGCAGGCCATCTCGACGGCAGTGCCCGCGTGCCGCCCGCCCCCCCGGCTGTCACGCCCGGGGGCGTACCGGGCGCGGCATCCCGTATCGAGGACCACGACCCTGCCGCGGTGCTCGCGCACGGCACCCTCGTCCCTCCCGTCAATGACCGCGATACGTCCACCCGCCGCCTCCAGCAGCGGCTGGAGCACCCGGGCCGAGCCGACAAGCAAGGCAATCGACCGCGCGGGCCGGTGCCGCGCAAACATTTTTGCCACTATCTCGGGCCCCACGCCGCCGGGGTCACCGGAGGTGACTGCAATGACGGGTTTCGCCTGCTGCGTCGCTCTTGCGTTCATGATTCCGATTCTCCCGGCGCGGTCTACGGCCCCCGGCTCGGCCGGCATCGGCGCACCCCCTCTGAGCGTTCCAAGGGTGGGCTCGGGGGGTTGTCGACGGTACGTTCGCAGGAGCGAGCGCGGATCCGGCGCGGCCCAATGCGGGTCCTGTCAGCGAACAGCCCACCCGTGCTCAAAGCCTGCGCGCGGGTGGGCGCCCGTTCG